>CAZSWK010000012.1:8076-14699 GCA_964610835.1 uncultured Anaerolineaceae bacterium
CGGCCTCGGCATCTGGGACGGCGACCGGCTGACCGTACGCCAGGTGCTGCTGCCAGATCATGCGGCGGAGGCGGCATGGCTCGACGCGGTGGTGAATGCGCTGCCACCGGACGCCTGGTTGGTCACCTACAACGGCCGCTGCTTCGACTGGCCGCTGCTCGTTGCGCGTTTCCGGCTTCATCGCCGCGATCCACCGGCACTGGCCGGCCATCTCGACCTGTTGCCGATTGCGCGTGCGCTATGGAAGCACCGGCTGGGCAGCGCGCGCCTCGCGGCCGTGGAACAGGCGCTGTGCGCAGTCGAGCGTGATAACGACCTGCCCGGCGCGCTCGTTCCGGAGCGCTATTTCGCCTACCTCCGGACGCGTCGGGGCGAGTTGCTGCGGTCGATCGTCGAGCACAACCGCCAGGACATCGTGTCGCTGGGCAT
The DNA here is from genome assembly GCA_964610835.1 of uncultured Anaerolineaceae bacterium. Lineage (GTDB taxonomy): Bacteria > Chloroflexota > Limnocylindria > Limnocylindrales > CSP1-4 > JALYGJ01. Next base: position 8,506 of record CAZSWK010000012.1, read on the forward strand.
GCTGCTGCAGCTGCTCGCAGATGGCCTCGCGGCATCGGACGGCTGGGCGGCGCAGCATCCCGGCGACCTGGCCGGCTTCGCCCGTCGCCTGGCGCGCCTCGGGCGGCCTCATGAGGCACTGCAGTGTGTTGAGGTCGCGCTGGCCTCGGCTCATTGGGAGCGCGGCTTTCCTGATGCCGCGGCTCTCCGCCGGCAGTTGACCTTCGAGCGCGCCCGGTTGCTCGCCCGTCTCGGACGGCGCGAGGAGGCGATGGCCGCGTGGCACGAGATCGCGACCCGCGGCGCGCCGGGCGCGGCGGAGGCATGGATGCGCGTGGCGCGTCACCGCGAGCACCGGCTACACGACGTGCACGGCGCCCTGTCTGCGTGTCGGGAGGCAGCGGCCGCCGCGCAACGGAGCCGGCTGTGGGGGCGGCCGCTGCCGTGGCTCGAACGCGATCTGGCGAAGCGGATGGCGCGACTGCGCCGGGTCAGTCTCCGGGCGCGGCCAGAGGCGGATATGTCGCGCGCAGCCTGAGCAGCGCCTCGCAGACGGCGGCACGGTCCGGGATCGCGCCGAGGCCCGCGCCCTCGACCGACGCACTGGCGGCGGCCGTGGCCAACGCCAGAAGCCGCCACTGGTGTTCGTGCCACGTCTCGGCGCCGGCGAGCAGGCGGCCCGCGCACAGCGCGGCAAGGAAGACGTCGCCGGCGCCGGTCTCGTCGACCGTTCGTCGCGGCGGCAGGGCCGGCACCCTGTGGCCCTTCAGCCGTCCCCGGTTGCGCCGCAGCGACAGGGCGCCAGACGAGCCGCTGGTCAGGACCAGCTCACTTCCATCGCGCACCAGCCCCTCGAGCGGTTCGCGGCCGGGCTCTACGTCGTCGCTGCCCACGGCGAGCAGGTCGGCGCTTTCAACGAGCGCGTTTCTCTGCAGCGGCAGCCGTTTCACCGGCTCGCCGGGCACGATCTCGCGCAGCAGGCCCTGCCAGGCGAGTGCCACGAAGGCGCCGGCGTCGAACTCGGCCCAGTCCTCGCCAACCTCGCCGGCGACCGGGCCGAGCAGCACGGCCGGAGTCGCCCGCCAGCGGTCGGGGACGGCCGCCACGGGGATCAGGTCACTCGCCCGGTGGCCGTACTGGATCCGCCCGGCGGGCGTGTGGCGGTTGTCGAAAACCGGCCCGTGTTCGAGTCGGACCAGCTCGACCTCGGCCCCAAGTTCACGCAGCAGCTCGAGCTCGTGCGCGCCGGCAGCCTGGTCGTCGGTCCCCACCAGCACCCGCACCGGCACGCCCAGCTTCGCCGCAGTGATCGAGGCATACATGACCGTGCCACCGAGGCGCCAGCCGCGGGGATCGGCGGCATCCAGGTCGCGTGCCGCCGAGCCCACAACCAGCAGAGCCGGCGGTTTTGGGCGAGGTTCGGGCATCCCTATACTCGGGCCGTGTACTTCTATGAGCTAACCGAAGCCGACGACGAGCTCTTCGCCAACCTGCTGCTCGCGCACGACGCCGAGTATGACGAGCAGGAGTTCCTGGAGCTGGTCCTCGAGGCGCGCGAGGCGGTGGCCAAGACTTTCGAGGAGGAATCGCTGATCGAGGCCATCGCGGCCGAGCTCGAGCGACGCCACGGCTTCGTGCAGGTGGAAGCCAACCTGCGCGCGTCCGTGCGCGTGTCGGCCGCGGAAGACGAGACCGTGATCACGCCAGTCGACGAACGCGCCGCGGCGATGCTGGGAGAAGAGGACGACTTCCGCTCGATGCTGATCGAGGTCGAATCCGAGGATCGGCCCTACCGCGACAACTGATGTGTTCAGCGGCGGGGCCCCAGGAGGGAGGCGCAGATGAGAATGGACGTGGTCCTGTTGGTAATCGGCCTGCTGGTAGCCCTCGGCGCGGCGACGCTGCTATTCGTGGGCTTCATCGATTCGGGACCTGCCGCGCTGATCGGCATCGTGGGCATCGGCCTGATCGCTGCCGCGGGCGCCGTGCGAGCAGGCAGGCGTAGCACGCGATCCTGACGCGGGAGCCCTCTCCCGGAGTAGTCTCTGTGCCATTGACGCATTAGAACGTTTGTTCGATAATGTCTCCAATTGGGGCACGATACTGAGAGGTGGGAGATGCCTCGCCGGTTCGTCCCCAACGATAAAAACTGCCCACGCTGCGGCGCCATGTTCCGTACGCGATATGCTGAGCAGCGATATTGCTCACGGTCGTGTGCAGCCAAAGGGCCACGCCCAAACCGAAAGCGCCAGCCGATCCAGAGCAAGGTCTGTGCGTGCGGCCGTGAATTTCTTCCGAAGCAGCCCCGGGTGAGGTTCTGCTCCCGGACATGCGTCACGAGGTATGGAGGAACGCTTCGGGAGCGTTCCTGTCGCTACTGCGGTACGCAGTTCTCAACCAAAGTGCCAGCCCAAGTGTTCTGCTCTCACCGCTGTCAAGTTCGTGCTCGAATGGAGAAGACTGTTCGGAGGTGCCTGCGGTGCGGAGATGAGTACCAAGGCTTTGACACGCGTCGCAAGTACTGCTCCAGGGAGTGCGCCTACGCCATGATGCGGCTGGGACGTGGCCAGAAGGCTCACAACTGGCGCGGCGGCCGAACGCTCTGGAAGCAGCACGGGTACGTGTGGGCCAGAGCCGAAGGTCATCCGAGGTCACGGCCAAAGTGGCCATACGTCCTCGAGCACATTCTCGTGATGGAGAGGGCTATTGGACGTTATCTGCTACCGCATGAGCGTGTCCATCACAAGAACGGAGTCCGCACGGACAATAGGCCGGAGAACCTGGAGTTGTGGAAGATCAAGGACCCCGCTGGGGTCAGAGCGGTTGACTATCACTGTGCCGGTTGTACATGCGACGGTTCGCCGGTGGTGCTGCTCAGTCCTTTTGGTTCGTGGACAGCCGCCTAGAGAGACCTTCAGCTGGGAGAGAAAAGGACGTGGATCGTATCTCCGTCCTTGATCACGTACTGCTTGCCTTCGCTACGCATCAATCCGTGCCGCTTTGCTTCCGCCTCGCTCCCCACATCGAGCAGTTCTTTCCAAGAGATCACCTCGGCGCGGATGAAGCCACGCGCGAGATCGGTGTGAATCGCCGCGGCGGCGTCGACTGCGGTTGAGCCTGCCGGAATGGTCCACGCGCGCGTCTCGTCGGGCCCGGTGGTGAAGAACGAGATCAACCCCAGCAGCTCGTAGCTCAGGCGGATCACGCGCTCCAACGAGGATTCGGTCACGCCCATGTCCTCACGGAAGACGGCCGCCTCAGCCTCATCGAGCTGGCCGATCTCCATCTCGATCTCGGCACTCAGCGCGGCCACGTGCGTGTGGCTGTGCTGGTACTTGGCCGCGAACTCGTCGACGATCTGACCCTCGCGCGCGATGTCGGCCTCGCCTACGTTGAGCAGCACGAGCACCGGTTTCTCGGTCAGAAAGCGGAAGCCACGGATGCGCTTCGCCTCATCGTCGGCCAGCTCAATGTCGCGGATCGGCCGTCCCTCACGCAGCGCCGGCAGCAGCTTCTCGAGCACCTCCAGCTCGTGATCGTTGGCCTCGCGCTCGGCCGGCGTCCCGTGGTGGCCGGATACCTGCAGCTTCTCGACCCGCTTCTCCGCCACCGATAGGTCCGCCAGGGTGAACTCCAGATCGAGGTTCTCCGCGTCGCGCAGCGGGTCAACCGACCCGGACGGGTGAGCCACCGCAGGGTTATCGAAGGCGCGCACCACGTGAAGCAGCTCATCGGCGTTGCGCAGGCGGGCCAGCTGGTCGGCCGGAATCTCTGCCGGGGCGACACCGTCGGCGGAAAGCGGCGGCGCGGGAAGGTCGACGTAAGTCACATCGGCCGGCACCTCGCGCTTGGGCTTGAACAGTTCGGTCAGGGCAGTCAGCCGGGCATCGGGCACCTTGACGACGCCGACGTTGACGGTCAGTCCACCAAAGCCACCGGTCTCCGCCTCGCCGCGGGTGAGCGTGTTGAAAACAGTGGTCTTGCCGGCGCGGGCAAGCCCGACGATTGCGATTTCCACGCCCTAATTGTCGGGGAACGCGCCAGCGCGGGTCAGTAGCCGGCGGCCGGGTCGACCAGGTTCAGCAGCGGCTCGCCGCGCCGGAAGCGCTCGAGATTGTCGCAGAACAACTCGATGCTGCGATCAAGCACGCGCCCCGATGACCAGGACGTGTGCGGCGTCACGATCACGTTGGGCGTCGAGTAGAGCTCCGAGTCGGGCGAAAGCGGCTCTTCACGAAAGGCATCGAGGACGGCGCCGCCCAGTGGGCCCTCGCGCACGGCGCGCAGGAGCGCGCGCTCGTCGACGAGCGCGCCGCGGGCAATGTTGATCAGCCACGCGCCCGGCTTGGCGTGCCCGAGCATCTGCTCGTCGAACACGTTTTCCGTGTCGGGTGTCAGCGGCAGGGCGAGCACGACGAAGTCGCTTTGTGCCAGCAGCTCGGGCAGGCGCTCCGGCGGCAGCATCGTCACGCCTGCCAGATCGGCGGAATCAGGCGATCGCCGGGTGGCGACGACCTGGCTGCCCAGCGACAGGCAGATCTCCGCAACGCGTCGCCCGATCGAGCCGAGGCCCACCACGCCGACCGTCAGGTTGGCCATCTCGCGCGCCGCGAGGGGTTGCCAGGTGCGCTCGCGCTGCAGTTCGAGCAGCTGCGGTAGCCGGCGGCTGACGGCCAGGATCATCATCATCACGTACTCGGCAATCGGCTCCGAGAAGACCCCGCGCGCGTTGGTGATCGCGAGGCCACGCTGGAGGGCGGCCGGGGTGAGCACCCGCTCGACGCCCGCAGTTGCCGAGTGGACCCACATGATGCGCGGGCAGCGTGCCAGGAGTCGGTCGAAGATGCCCTGCGGTAGCGGACCGCGGAGGAGAACCTCCACGTCCGACAGGTCGCTGTCGGACAGTCCTTCCGACGACACGCTTACCAGCCGGCTGCCCGGCGCCGCGGCGGCGATGCGCTCCAGGTCCTCCTGCCGGTAGCGCGCCGAGAGGATGGGCGACAGGCCAATGGCGGCCGGCGCTCCCCCTGGTCCGGTGCCGGGCCCCGTCTGGCGCATGGTCAATGTCGCGTCGCTCATGCGGCCAGCGCCCCGGGCACGACGCGACTGACCCACGCGTGCGGGTCGCCCAGCTCCTTCTCGCTGGGCAGCGCCGCGGGCCCGCTCCAGATGGCGGCCACGGCACGATGACCCCCGGCCGCGGCCACTCCGGCCACGAATCGCTCGCCGCGGTGGTACTGCTCGATCTTGAGGTCGAGCCCGGTCAGCCGCGAGACGAGGCGGTCGACCGCCCCGCGGCGCTGGTTGCGACGCGCTTCGAAGCGCTCGCGAATGCCCACGACGTTGGGCAGCACCTTGCCACCCACCTCGTCCATGACCCAGTCGCCGAAACCCTCGAGCAGGCTCATGACGCGCTGTGTCTCCTCGAACAACTGCCGTTGCTCCGGGCCGAGCAGGCCGATCAGCGGGTTGTCGGACGACGCCCGCACGCGAGCTACCAGCTCGGAAAGGCCGCCCGACTGGATGGAGCGTGCCTGGTCGAGCACGCCCACCAGCTGACGTTCGAGCCGCTCGCGGAGGTAGGGACGCAACCATTCGTTGGCCTCGAACTCGAAGGCGTGCGTGGCCTCGTGCAGGGCAATCCACAGGCGGAAGTCGTCGAGCGGCACGTCGAGGGTCGCGGCCACTCCGCGAATGTTCTCCTCGACGAAGAGGAGGCGGCCGGGCTCAGCCTCTGCCGACAGCAGCGCCACGTCGTACTGCCCGAGCACGCGCGACCCGAGGAAACCGAGCAGGAAGCCGACCTGCTGCGTGGTCACGAAGCGATTGGCCGCGCGGGCCACGTCGGCCGCAAAACCGCGCTGGCCGCTCATCGCGCGGATGTGCGGCTCGAGCCGATCGACGAGATTGCGGAACGTGCTCACATTGGCGTGTGCCCAGCCGGCGCGATCCACGACTTCGTGGCGTTCGACGACGCCCGGCAGCGGCTGGCCGAGCTCCTCTTCGAGTAGCGGCACCACCCGCTGCATGTGCCGCTGGTAGTCCGCCTCCGCGCGTCTCAGTTCCGCCGGCGCGAGAGCGCCCGGCGCGCGGCGCAGGCGGGCAACGGCGATCTGTTCCACGCGCGGCCAGTCAACGAGACCCTCTTCCGCCGCGCGCCGGGCACGCCGGGCGACGTAGCGCGATGCCACCGCCACGGCGGCCGCGCCGACCAC
>CAZSWK010000012.1:14799-29486 GCA_964610835.1 uncultured Anaerolineaceae bacterium
CGGCGAATGACCGGCGCCAGCAGGGGGTAGTGCGTGCAGCCCAGCAGTAGCGTGTCGATGCCCGTGCCGGTGGCCAGCAGTGGTGCCAGCGAACGATTCACGATGTCCTCGACCAGCGGGCCATCGAGCTGGCCGGCTTCGACCAGGGGCACCAGCTCAGGCGTGGCATGCTCGAACACTTCGACGAACGGGTCTTCCTCATTGATCGCTTGGAAGTATGCACGTGATCTTATGGTCGCTTCCGTGGCGATGACGCCGACGCGCTGTTTCCGCGTGGCAAGTGACGCCGCCGTTGCACCGGGCCGCACCACCCCCAGCAACGGGATGTCGTAGCGCAGGCGCAGGTGCGGCAGGGCTACGGCGCTCGACGTGTTGCAGGCGACCACGATCGCCTTGACGTCGCGGGCGGTCAGCTCATCGAGGCACTCCGCCGAGAAACGGCGTACCTCATCGTCGGGACGCGGGCCGTAGGGTGCGCGACCGTTGTCACCCAGGTAGATCGTCGATTCGGCGGGAAGCCGGCGGATCACCTCGCGCAATACCGTCAGCCCTCCGACTCCCGAGTCGAAGAACCCGATTGCGCGCGCGTCGCTCACGCCAGGGCAGGCTCCAGCATGGGTCTCATCTGCACGGGCACGGGCGCGCTGGCGGGGACGCCGGTCAGCTGCTGAGCAATCCGATGAATGTCCCTGCTGACCGGCGCATCGGGAGCCAGGAGTACGAACGGTTCGCCGCGGTTGTTCGCCTCGACCACCAGCCGGCCATCGCTGACGACCTCGTAGTCGGCCTGCCGGCCGAAACGCTGCTTGATGGCGTCGCGCGGCATGCCGCCGGTCGAATCGGCGCGGTTCACCAGGTAGCGGATCTTCTCGCGTGGGTAGCCGATCGCGTCGAGCGTGGTGGCCATGGCGCTCGCCTGCTGCAACGCCGTCGACTCGTAGCTCACCACCTGGATCATAAGGTCGCTCGCGTCGAGGAAGGCGAGCAGCGACTCATCGACGGTGGACGCGGTATCGACGATCACCACGTTGTACATCTTGCGCATCAGCGACATCAGGCGCTCGAGATCCTTACCGGTGATCATCTCGGCCATCTCGATGCGCGGTGGCGCCAGCAGCACGTCCACGCCGGAACGATCGCGGTAGACGACCTCCGCCAGGTCGGCCTTCTGGGCGTGGGTGATCGGCAGCTGGAGGATCGACGGTACGTTCTCGGGGGCATGGAGCAGTGCGCGCAAATCGCCGAACTGCAGGCTGCCGTCGACGAGCGCCACGCGCAGGTTCGAGGAGCGCATCGCGGCGGCCAGGTTGTAGGCGAGCGTGGTCGTGCCGACACCGCCCTTGGCGCCATAGACACTGAAGATGCGCGACTGGGATTCGGGATCGTGCGCGCGGTGCTCGTTGTGCACCTCGTTGAGCGCGTGCATGAAGTCGTAGCCCGAGAAGGGCATCGACAGGACCCTGGTGGTGCCCATTCCCTCGCCGATCGTGACCGGTTGCTGCGGCACCGTGAGACAGATGATCGGCAGCTCTATACCCGCCTCGCGCATCTTCTGAGCCACCTGCAGGCCGCCTACCTTGCCCTGCAGCAGCACATCGATGACGACCACGTCGGGACCCAACTCGTGGATCTGGTCGACCACAGCCCGCCCATCGGTGACGACGTCGAGCAGCTTCACCTTGGTCTGGGTGTCGATCAGGCTGCGGATGTACTGTGCGACCTGCGCCACGTCCTCGACCAGGAGCAGGCGAATCTCGTCAGCCGGAGTAGTCACCGGCCGACTATATCAACCATCGACCCGTCTACCGAACAGGACCAACCGGTCTGTCCCAGCCGAAAAAGGGGTCATTTCACAATCGCCTGCAACTGTGTCAGGCGAGAAGCCTGCGCGCTCCCACAGATCAAGCAGTTCGTGGTAGCCGACAAAGCAGATCAGGTCATCGCGGACAGTACGTTTTACCTGCCCGCCGTTCCGCCACGCGTCGAAGATGGTCGTCACGCGGGCAGTCTGCGTTGCGCTCTCATAGCGCGCCGAAGTGGCCTTGCTGACCCACTCGCCCGTTGCCCCCTCGTGACGCAGCCAGTCGAGTACCAACCGTCCGTCGTACAACACGAGGTCTTCGGGCTCCGGCAGCCAGACGTCGACGACCGCCCGCCCACCCTTGTCCAGGTGAGCGGCCATGGTGCGCAGTGCGGCCAGCTGGGCCGGACGGTCGGGCAGCAGCAGCAGCGAATTAAGCGCCAGGATGACGAGTCCAAAACGGCGGCCCAGGTCGAGGCCGGTGATGTCTCCCTCGATCAGGTCGAGTGAGCCGCCGCCGGCCGCCGGTTGCGCGGCCGCCCACGCGGTGCGGGCCCGCTCAAGCATCTGCGGATCGATGTCGACGCCGGTCACCTGGTGGCCGGCGGCGGCCAGCGGCACGGCGATGCGGCCGCTACCGGCGGCGAGCTCCAGGATGGGGCCGTCAGTCGACCGAGCGAGAGCAAGGTACATGTCGACGTCCGCGCGCTCATCGGCCAGATCGAGGTCGTAGTAGCGCGCGAGCGCGGCGGCCGTGTCGCGGCCCGCAGGATTATCGATGGGCGGCCGCCAGCGCGCGGCGCTCATAGCGCACCGCGTGGCCATCTCGTTTCTTGATTGCCAGCGCACTGATCGCCTCGAGCGCACAGCGATGCGCGGCGGAAGCGGTCACCTCCGCCTGATCGTAGGGCGGCGAGACCTCGACGACGTCCATGCCGGCGAGTTCGACGCGACCCACGATGCGACGTACCGCGCGCAGCAGTTCACGCGTGAGCAGACCGCCCGGCTCGGGCGTGCCGGTGCCCGGCGCCAGGCCGGGATCGAGGACGTCAATGTCGATCGACAGGTAGATCGCGTCGGGCCCATCGAGTGCCTGCTCGATGGCCTCATCGACCACCGCTTCCGCGCCGCGCTCCTCGATCTCGCGCATCAGATGCCAACGCATGCCGTTATCGCGCATCCACTCGAAGACGTGCGGTGGCGGCCAGTAGCCGCGCAGGCCAACCTGCACGAAGTTGGAACCGGCCACCGCGCCCGATTCGATCAGCCGGCGCATCGGTGTGCCGTGCCCGGCGAGCACGCCCCAGTCGTCGTTCGCGGCATCGGCGTGCGCGTCGAAGTGCACCACGCCGATGCGCTGCGGGTGGCGCAGCTCGGCGATGGCGCTGACCGACGGCCAGGTGATCGAGTGGTCGCCGCCGAAGATGATCGGGATGGCGCCCGTCCGCGCCACCTCCAGGACCTTACGGAAGATCATCGCGTGGCCGCGCTCGAGAGCCGCGGGCACGATGTTGGCATCACCGGCATCGACCACCTCGAGCACGCGGAACGGCTCGATGTCGAGCTGCAGCGAGTAACCGCCGTCGGTGTAGCTCGCCTGCCTGATGGCACGCGGACCGAACCGCGCGCCCGGGCGGTGGCTGACCGCCTCGTCGAGCGGCGCGCCGACGATCGCCACGTCGACCTTGCGCTTGTCGAGCTGTCCAGGCAGCTCGAGCAGGGGCACCTTACAGAACGACGTGGTGGCCCCCACGTAGGCTGGGGACTCCGCCGGCAGGAAGAGGTCGTAGGGCGCATCCCAACCGTTCTGACGTGCATAGTCAGGGTGGCCGTGCGCATCGCGGGCGTGCGTCGCCCGGACTTGGTCGTCTTTCATCGCAGCCAACTCGCCTTGAGTCGCCGCCGGTTCCGCCAAGGTCCAGCAGGGCGCCTTGCCACCATCCTACAACCGCCTTCCCGGGCCGCCGGCGCGCGAACGGTTCACTGGCGCAACGAAAACGTCGCCTCTACGAGCACCGCCATGACCACGATGAACAGGCCCAGTGCAGGCGTGAGCGCAGCCTGCCCGCGCAGCACGACGAAAGCGGCGACGACCAGGCCGACCAGCAGCGCGCGGCGCGCGGCGCGCCACCACGATCCGCGGTAGGCGATCCGCCGCGAGGCCAGGAAGCTGCCGATCCACAGCAACGGAGCAAGCGTGGCGACAGACGCGCCACCGAGCAGCAGGGCGCCCGCGAGCAGCACCGTCGAGTTCTGCCGCGGGTCGAAGTTGACCAGCACGTATGCGACCGCCAGCCACGCGACGATGGCCAGCACCAAGAGCGACGCGCTGGCCAGCCGATCGTTGGGCTTCATCTGGCTCCGCCGCCCGCCAGATGGCGTACCCGGCCGAGCAGGTCGGCGCGTGGCCGGCCACGATCGCAGGCGGCCCAACCGACCAGGTCAGGGCGACGTCCAAACAACGCAACGACCGACTCGGCCCGTCGGCGGGCGGGACGCAGGCCACCGCGAGTCCTGAAGCCGGACGAGGTGTCAGCAAGCACGGCCGCTGAAGGCGCGAGCAGGCCCGCGGCCCCCCGTGCGCGCAGGCGCGCCGCCTCCGCTCGGCACGGCATGTAGCTCGCTCCGTCTCCGAGCAGGATGTCCGGTGCGAGTTGCGGATGCACCTGGGGCGGCGTCCCTATTTCGACCGCCCATAGCGAACGCTCGATGCCGGGAATGTCCGCCGCGTCGTCAATCTCCTCGTGGCGCAGGAACTCTGCCCAGGCGGCATCAGGCGTAGAGGACAGGTACTGAACCGGGCCGTCGCCGGAACCGTGCCAGCGCGCCGGCGGCTGGTCGGCCGACTCCCACAGGAAGGGGAAGCGCGGGTCCACGTGGCGATAGAAGATCACGTGGCACCCCCTGCGCCGGCCAGCGCGGCCGCCAGCAAGCGCGCGCGCTCGACATCCGGATCGTCGGGCTGCCAGCCGCCACGGAGCACCTGACGTGGTGTTCGTCCGTCGAGCCCCGTTCGCGGCCGATCGAACCAGCGACGCACCCCGATCTGGTTGTAGGCGCCCGCGAGATCCGACGCGACCATGGCCAGCCAGTGCACGCGGGCGGCGATCTCGTCCGGCACGGCCCGTCTGCCTGCCGAGTATCGGCGCAGGCTGACCGCCGATGTGCCGATCAGGCCGGCCAGCTGGTCGATATCGAATACCTCCAGCAGCTGGCGAAACTCGCGCGCCGGCAACGGCGACGACCTGAGCGCCTCATCCAGCCGACCGATCGCCCGGCCGAGCCGGACCGGCGTGCGGCCTCCCAGCAGGTCCAGCGCCGCGTCGTGGCCAATGCCTTCCGCTGAGGCCTCGCGGGCGATACCGCGCAACAGCTCGAGATCGAGCCTGCGCACCTCCGGTCGATCGCGCAGCAGGCCCAGGGCCAGCGCGCGACGAACCAGGCCGACCGCCGGACCCAAGAGCCCTGGCCGGTTGAGCGGTGCGTCAATAGCATCGATTTGGATCACCGTCACGATCCGAATTGTAGCCGCTGTCGATCCGTCAGGCCGCGCTCGCTGAGCACACCGTGCGGTATGGACAGTACCCACAGGCAAACGGATTGGGCTTGGGCGTGAACTCTTCGCGGCGAATACCGTCCGCCGCGTCGGCCAGAATGCCGCGCGCCTTGTCCAGCCGAGCCAGATCAACCGTGGCGTGGCCAACCACGCCGCCGTCGAGGAAGTGCAGGCGCAACTCAGCCGGTAGCGCGCCGGTCTCGGCCTGGATCGCCAGTGCATATACCTGCAGCTGCAGTGACTGCCGGGCCCGCGCGTCAGCCCGCCGCTGGTCGCGCACATCCGATGTCTTGTAGTCGGTAACGACGATGCCGCGCGCGCCTGCGTCGAGCCGATCGATGCGGCCACGGACGCGGTCGCGGCCGAGCTTGAAGCTGAACGGCCGCTCGACCGCGGTGGGTGGCTGGCCACCCGCCAGCAGCTGCTCCGTTCGGAAACGGCGCAGTGACTCACGCCCGGCGGCGAAGCGAGCCTCCTCGTGTTCACGCGAGAGAAACCCCTCCGCCCTCCACGCGCGCCCGAACTCGGCCAGCAATTGCTCCTCCGTCAGAGGCGCCTGACGCGCCTGGCTCACGTGGAACGCGGCCACCGCCGCATGCATCGCCGTCCCGTAGGTCAGCGCGTGATGGACCGGCGCCGGCAGGCCGACCACGCGGCGAAGGCGAAATCGCTCGGGACAGCTCAGGAAGTCGTCGACCTGGGAGAAGCTCAACGAAAGCGATGTGTTCGACGCCGGTCGAGGCACCTGCGCGGGCTGCGCTGCACCGGCGACACTGGCGGTGGCGGTCAACGCCGCGAGTTCGCCGAGCCCTCCCGCCGCCTCGACGCTCGACACAGGCAGGTCCAACGCCTCGGCAATGAAGAGTGATGGGCGGCAGCGCCCGCGGCCGTTGGCAGCGGTGGTGTGGTAGCTGAGGTGCACCTCGTCTCGGCCACGCGTCAATGCGACGTAGAAGAGGCGCCTCTCCTCCTGCAGGTGAGCCGCGTCCCCCTCCGGTCGCGCGGCAAGCTCGGAGGGCAGCGACAGGGCGGGCGGTCGTGCCCTGACCGGGAACCTGCCGTCGACGAGCCCGCACACGAAGACGACCTTGAACTCGAGACCCTTCGCGCGGTGGACGGTCAGAACGGACACGCGGTCATCGAACGGATCGCTCGCCTGCGGGTCATCACTGGCCTCGGTTCGCTGATCCAGGTGCGGTACCAGGAAAGGAACGCGGTCGACCGCGATCAGTGCCGCCCGCCGCTGCACCAGGGCAAACAGACGCGCGACTGCCTGGGCGTCCACCTGGGCGGCCGGCTCGGGCGCGGGTCGCGCAAGCTTCCGCAGCAGGCCACTCTCGCGGAGGTAGCCATACAGGACCTGCCCGCTTGGCCGCTCCGCAGATGTGGCGATAGCCGAGCGAACGTGGGCAACGAGCGCGGCCGAGTTGGCCAGTGCATCCCCCGGCAAGAGTGCCTCGTTGCCCTCGTCCACACCCTCGCTTAACACCTGCCAGAGATCGCGTTGCTGCTGGCGAGCCTCGTGCAACAGACGTCCCAACACCGCCGGGTCAAGCCGGTAAGGGTCGGCGAGCGCGAGCAGATACAGCTCCAGGCTGGCCGAGGGATCAGCGACAACGCGCAGGAAGGCCAGCAGGGCACGTACAAGTGGCCGATCGAACAGGCCGGCGTGCATCGTCGTCTTCACCGGCACGTTGCGCATGCGCAGGCTGCGCACGATCTCACCGGTCTCGCCATTGCTCCGGACCAGCACCGCGATATCCGACGGCCGCGCGCCGGCCTCCAGCCGGCCGGCGATATCGGCAGCAACGGCGTCGGCCTCCTGCGCGTAGCTGGCAAAAGCGCGTGCCCTGACTGGCCGGCCAATGGTGCCGCGACGGTGCGCGACCTGGCGAACGGCCGTCGATTCGCCGTGTGCGAGCAGCCGCCCGGCCGCGTCGATGATGGCTTGCCGCGAACGATAGTTGCGACGCAGAGTGACCCGCGTGGCGCTGGGGTTCGCCGCGCTGAAACGCTCGAGGTTGCCGGTCAAAGCACCGCGAAACCCGTAAATCCCCTGGTCGGCGTCACCAACCACCGTGATGTTGCGCGCCGCCCCGGCCAGCTGCAGCAGCAGCTCGAGCTGTGCTCTGTTGGTGTCCTGGAACTCATCGACCAGCACGAATCGGTAGCGCGCGGCCAGCGTGGCGCGGACTGCCGGACGCTCGCGCAGAAGCCTCAGCGGCAGGGCGATCTGATCAGCATGGTCAATCACATCGAGGCGTTCCAGGAGGCGCTGGTAGGCGCCGAAAGCGACAGCGATCTCGCTCCGCGCCGCAGCCAGGTCCTCCAGCGCCGCGCGCTCGCCATCAGGCGCACTGGCGGCGCCCAGCAGGAGGTCACCGGCGTGGCTGGCCAAGCGCTCGGCCGAGATGTCCTCGTCCTTGGCGCGCATGAACAGATCGACGAGCGCCTCCAGGAAGCGCGTGGGATCGCCAAGCGGCCGGTAGCGTTCCAGCCCAAGGTCGAACAGGTGCTCGCGCAACATCACCAGCAGGTCAGGCCGCGTCAGCAGCCGGACGTCACCGGGCAGCCCGAGTTCGAGCGAGAACTCGCGCAGCACCCGGTCACCAAATGCGTGGAACGTCTGGATCTGTGTGTCAGCCTGGCCGTAGGGCACCAGCAGGTCGACCCGCGCCTGCATCTCCTGGGCCGCGTTGTCAGTGAAAGTCAGGCCAAGGATCTCGCGCGGGCGAGCCCGCCTCGTCGCGATGAGCCAGGCAATTCGCCGCGTGACCACGTCTGTCTTGCCCGTGCCGGGTCCGGCGACGACCAGCAGCGGTCCGTCGCCATGGGTCACCGCTCGCCGCTGGTCACGGCTGAGCCCCGAGAGCAGAGCAGCGCCGCCGGGAGAGCCATGACGCGACGGCGTAATGGCTGCGGGAAGGATGGCGGGCCCGCGTGGTTCAGGTGCGAGTGAGGCGCTGGTCATGGCCCGATCCTGACCGACCATCGTGCCAGCTTGGCTGTCACGTCCGACCGGGCCACGTTCAGCTACTCGCGGTGGCCCTCCGCAACGCCTCGGTCTCCTCGGCCGAGAGGTTCGACTCGCTCGTGCCAGCGCTGATCGACTTCAGGAAGATGCGCGTCTGCTGCCGTGAATGCAGGCTCGAGATCACGACTCCATTGGCCGCCCCATCGAGCAGCGCCAGGGCGAAGCTCTGCTGTCCGCCGGTGTCCTCGAAAGGATTGAAGCGCACCACGCCAACGTGCTGAACTGACCGGCGGTCCACCTCGTCCATGCCCGGCAGCCGGCCATGCATCGCCTCGATTGCCTGCGCCAGCTCGTTCAGGCGTCTGTCCTGGACGTCGAGCTGGCCCTGCACGTCGCCCGACGCCACCATGCCGCGGCGCGTCCGGCCCAGGCGACGGAAGCGAAAAGCCAGCCACAGCCATAGCAGCAAAGAGAGGGCTGACACCGCCAGGGCGATGACCGCCAGCAGTGTCGCAGTATCGGTGGGCATGCCGCCGGAATTCTATGTCCGGCGTCGCTGCTAGACTCGATTGGTGAGCAAGAAAGTCCGCGGACCACGCGGCCGGCGCGGCAATGCCCGATCAAACCGCAACACGGCACGTCGTCGGCCGGCGCCGGCACCGGGAGTACAGCCACTCGTGTCCGAGGCAGTCGCCCAGGATCCCGAGGAAGACGCGCCCGTCGAAGCGGCAACAGAGACCGAGGCTGCGCCACGCAACCCGACTCCGCGCCGGCGCAGCAAAGCCGCCGGCGTGCTGGCCGCCCGCGCCGCCACCGAGTACCTCTACGTCGCCCAGGACATGCGCCGCATCCTGGCCGTCGCGGGCGCGCTGTTCGCCACGCTGGTCGTGCTGTGGCTGCTGATCGTCGTCCTGCGCGTCGTCGCGCTTCCGTTCTACTAGGAGGTCGGCGCCGCTAGGAAGTCGGCGCCGCTCCCAAGCGGTCGAGGATCTGCTGCTGCTGTTCGAGTAGCTTCAACTGCTGGACGTTGATGCGGTGCAGCACCGTCAGCGTGTGATGATCGTGCTCGGCGCGCTTGTCCTGCGCGGTCGAGATCACGTTCTGGCCCACGATGATGATCGGCAGCAGGACGAGTTGGAGGAACGACTGGCTCAGCCAGCTGACCGCCACGATGATCTGGCCGCTATTGAACGCATCGATGGCCGCGGGCAATGAAACGAGCGCAAGCAGCGTGAACGCATAAGCGGCCCACATCGTGCCCACCGCGGTGGTGATCGCCACGGCCACGCGGCTGTTGAGGCGACCCACGGCCCCGCCGCCGTGAACCTCTTGCTCGATCTCCTCGCGCGATACGCGGCGGGGCAGGTGCTCCACCAGGTCCTGCCTGATCGTGTCGAAGTCGTCGTCCGGGTGGGTGCCCTCGTCATCCCCAGCGTTCACGGGGCCGGTCATTCCTGATCCTCCTTCGTGGAACCAACAAGTTCGCAGGCGGATTATCGCGAGCGACAACCTGGACGCATTTTGTCTCGAACGCGGCCGAATGCGCGTGGCGCATCAAGGTCGGGCAACTGCTGCGGCAAAGTCCGATCACACCGCCGATTTGGACCGGGTTTGCTCAGGGAATTGGCCGGTTCCGAACCTCTGCGCGCATCGCCCGGCGCTCGCACAGGGTCAGATCAAGCCGCGGCACGGCGGCGGTCCTCAGCCCTCCCCTGCCTCGCGACGCTGTTTCTCGGCCAGTTCGCGGCGGTGGCTTTCACGCTCGGCCATGACGCCTCCGGCGACCTTCATCTTGTTCACCTTGCCGCCGGCGGGCAGGCGCCGCGGCCCGCCACGGACCTCCGACTCGGCCCGCGCGGCACGCCGGTTGTCCATGCGCTCGCCGATCACCCGTTCGTAGCCCTGATCGGATGGCTGGTAGTAGTGGCGGCCGGCCAGTTGGTCGGGCAGATACTGCTGCTCCACGTCGGCACCCGCGAAGTCGTGTGGGTAGACGTAGCCCTTGCCGGTCCCGAAATCGCGCGCCTCGCGCCAGGTCGCGCTGCGCAGGTGGTTGGGCACCGGCAACGAGCCGCGCCGCTGGACGTCATCCATCGCTGCCCAATAGGCGGACCCGGCCCGGTTCGACTTGGGCGCGGCGGCCAGGTAGGCGGTCGCCTGCGCCAGCGCGTACTGCGCCTCGGGCAGGCCCACCCAGTCGAGCGCATTGGCGGCCGACACGGCGACCTGAAGGGCGTGCGGATCGGCGTTGCCCACGTCCTCCGAGGCGCTGATGATCAGCCGGCGGGCGATGAAGCGCGGGTCCTCGCCGGCGGCGACCATGGTCGCCAGCCAGTACAGCGCCGCGTCGGGATCGTTACCACGCACGCTCTTGATGAAAGCGCTGACCGTGTCGTAGTGGCCATCGCCGGCTCGGTCATAGGCAAGCACGCGCTGCTGGGCCGCCGTCTCGATGTCCTCGACCGTCGGCTGCTCGGCCATGGCGGCAGCCGATTCGAGCACGTTCAGCGCGGCGCGCGCGTCGCCGCCGCTGATGTCGACCAGGTGCTCGAGCGCCGGCTCGGCCAGTTCGACCCGGCCGGAGAAACCGCGCTCGTCGACCAGTGTTCGCTGCAGGACGGTGCGTACGTCCGCATTCGCGAGCGGCTCCAGGCGGAACACGCGCAGGCGCGAGAGAAGTGCCGAGTTGACCTCGAAGTAAGGATTTTCGGTCGTGGCCCCGATGAGCGTGATGGTGCCGTCCTCGACCTGCGGCAGAAGGGCATCCTGCTGGCTCTTGTTGAAACGGTGGATCTCGTCGATGAAGAGCACCGTCGAGCGGCCACCCGCAGCGATCGCCTCACGCGCTCCGGCAATCACGCGGCGCACGTCGGCGACGCCCGACATGACGGCCGACAGGGTGGCAAAGGGAGCCGCGACCGCCTCCGCCAGCAGGCGCGCGAGCGTCGTCTTGCCCGAACCGGGCGGGCCCCACAGGAGCATCGACGCCAGGTGCCCGTGGTCGATCATGCGGCGCAGCGCGCCGCGCTCGCCGACCAGGTGCTCCTGGCCCACAAACTCGTCGAGTGAGCGCGGGCGCATGCGCGCGGCGAGCGGGGCGTTGGCGCTCATCGACTGATGGTATGCCCAGCACAAGCGCGCGTACGGCGTCATTCACGGAGCGCGCTAGTCTGCGCCCATGGAACGCTGGACGCAGGTCGACGACTACCTCAACAACCTCTTCGGGCTGACCGATGACGCGCTGGCCGGAGCGCTACGCGACACCGCTGCCGAGGGCCTGCCGCAGATCCAGATCACGCCCGCACTGGGTCAGCTGCTGGGGGTGCTGGTGGCCGCGGTCGGCGCACGCCGGGTCCTCGAGATCGGCACCCTCGGCGGCTACAGCGCCATCTGGCTGGCCCGCGCGTTGCCCGCCGACGGCCGACTGGTGACGCTGGAGATCGACAGCCACCACGCCGACGTGGCGCGTGGCAACCTCGCCCGTGCCGGCGTGGCCGAGCGCGTCGAGGTCGTCGTCGCGCCCGCCCGCGACACACTCGATCGCTTCATCGCCCAGGGCGAGCAGCCGTTCGACTTCGTGTTCATCGACGCCGACAAGGACGGCTACCCGGACTATCTGGAGCGAGCCCTCAAGCTGGCGCACGCGGGCACGCTCATCGTGGCCGACAACGTGGTCCGCGGCGGCACCATCATCGAGGCCAGCAATGATCCCCGGGCGGCCGGCATCCGGCGTTTCAATGAGATGCTGGCCGAGGACGCGCGGGTGCGCGCGACGATCATCCAGACCGTCGGTGACAAGGGCTACGACGGCATCGCCGTGGCGCTGGTCCAAAACACCTGATCTGAGCCGAGACCTCGGCTACCATCAGGCTTCCAGCCGTTGTCCTCTTGTCACAGGGGGAGGCCCGAATTGGCCGAGCACGTCAACCTCCGCATTCCCGGTCCCACGCCACTGCCAGACGCCGTTCGCGATGCGTCGGCGCGCCAGATGGTCAACCATCGCGGGCCCGAGTTCCGTGAGCTCATCCAGCGCGTCACCGAACGCCTGCAGGGCGCGTTTGTGACCACCAACGACATCCTCATCCTGAGCGCGTCGGGCACCGGTGGCCTGGAGGCACTGATCGTCAACCACCTGTCGCCCGGCGATCCGGTGCTGGCAGTGAGCATCGGCGCCTTCGGTGATCGCTTCGCCAGCATTGCCACGACATACGGAGCCGACGTAACCAAGCTCGACGTCGAATGGGGCCATGCCGCCGACCCGGCCGAAGTTGCCGGCGCACTGCGGCAGATGGCCGCTGCGGGCAAGCCCGCACGCGCGGTCCTGATGACCCACAACGAGACGTCGACCGGCGTCGAGAACCCGCTCGCGGCGCTGGCCGCGGCGGCGCGCGAGGCGTCGCCCGAGACGCTCATCCTGGTCGATGCCATCAGCGGCCTGGGCGCAGTGCCCTTCCAGACGGACGCGTGGGACCTGGACGCGGTCGCGACCGGCTCGCAGAAGAGCTGGATGTCACCACCCGGTCTGGCCATGGTCAGCGTGTCGGAGCGGGCGTGGGCGGCAAACGCGCGCGCCAAAATGCCGCGCTTCTACTTCGATCTTGCCCGCGCGCGCGAGTCGTTCGGGAAGGGCCAGACGCCGTGGACGCCCGCGGTCGGCGTCGTGTATGCCCTCGACGCCGCGCTCGAGCTGCTCGAGCAGGAGGGCTACGACAACGTATTCGAGCGCCACGACAACTGCGCGCGCGCCGCGCGCGCCGGACTTGCTGCGCTGGGTTACCGGCTGTTCGCCGATCCCGATCATGCCTCGCGCACGGTGACCTCAGCCTCCCTTCCCGACGGCGTGGACTGGGCCACGCTCAACGGGCAGCTGCTGGCCGACGGGTTGGTGGTTGCCGGCGGCCAGGCGCGCCTCGCGGGCAAGATCATGCGCATCGGCCACCTGGGCCGGGTGTCGGTCGACG
The DNA here is from genome assembly GCA_964610835.1 of uncultured Anaerolineaceae bacterium. Taxonomy (GTDB): domain Bacteria; phylum Chloroflexota; class Limnocylindria; order Limnocylindrales; family CSP1-4; genus JALYGJ01. The sequence continues at coordinate 28,092 of CAZSWK010000012.1, forward strand.
ACGTGGTGGCCGCGATCGCGACGATCGGCAAGGCCAGTCGCAGCCTGGGCCTCGACGTCGATGCCGCGGCGGGCGTGGCCGCCGCCCGTTCGGCCGGCCATCGAGCCGCCGCCGCGTCCGGCGCCGGCAGCCCCGGGTGAAGATCCTCGTCGCCGAGAAGATCGCGCCGGCCGGCGTGGCGGTGCTCGAGGCCGAGCACGCCGTTGACGTCGCGACCGACCTCACGCGCGAGCAGTTCCTGGCACGCCTGGGCGATTACGAGGGGCTCGTCGTACGCAGCCAGGTGCAGGTCGACGGAGAAGCCATCGCGGCCGCCGGCCGCCTGCGCGTGATCGGCCGCGCCGGGGTGGGCGTCGACAACATCGACGTGGCCGCCGCCACGGAGGCCGGCATCACCGTCGTGAACGCACCGACGGCCAACACGATCGCCGCCGCGGAGCTGACCGTCGGCCTCATGTATGCGCTGGCGCGCAACGTCGCCGCCGCGGACGCCTCGCTGCGCCGCGGCGAGTGGCGGCGCGCCCAGTTCATGGGCCACGAGCTGCGCGGCCGGACCCTGGGCATCGTGGGCCTGGGCAAGATCGGCCTGGCCGTCGCCGCGCGCGCCCTGGCCATGGAGATGCGCCTGATCGGCAGCGACCCGTACGTCGAGCGCGCGGCCGCCGCGTCGTACGGCGTGGAGCTGGTCGAGCTCGAGCAACTGCTGGGGGCAGCCGACGTGATCACGCTGCACGCGCCGCTCAACGACCAGACGCGCGGCATGATCGGGGAGCAACAGCTGGCACGCACCAAACCGGGCGCGCTGCTCATCAACGTGGCCCGTGGCGGATTGATCGACGAGGCGGCACTCGCCGCGGCCCTGCGAGACGGTCGCCTGGCCGGGGCCGCGGTCGACGTCTACGCGCATGAGCCGCCGCATGATTCACCGCTACTGGAGGCACCGAACACGGTGCTTACTCCACACCTGGGCGCGTCGACGGCCGAGGCCCAGGAGCGTGCCGGCGTGGAGGTGGCAGGGCAGGTCCTCGAGGTGCTCGCCGGGCGCCCGGCGCGCCACGCAGTCAACAGCCCAGCCGAGGGGGCGACGGGCCGTCGCTGACGGCGCAGCGCGTGGAGCTACCGCCCGACCTGCAGGCAACCCTCGTACTTGTTCGCCACGGCGAGTCAACGTGGGTCGCCGAGGGCCGTTTCCAGGGTCGCGGCGATCCACCACTCTCGGCACTCGGGCGACAGCAGGCCGAGCTCGTGGCCCGGCGCCTCGCCGATCAGCAGCGAGGCGCTCCCCTGCCGATCCCCCCCCCCCCCCCCCAGGACAAAAGGGGTATGCCCCCCGGGCGGGGGGGGGAGCACGGGCCCCCCCACGCCCCATAAAAAGCCCCCCAACCCCCAAAACCC
>CAZSWK010000012.1:29496-39535 GCA_964610835.1 uncultured Anaerolineaceae bacterium
ATCAGCAGCGAGGCGCTCCCCAGCCGATCCCGCCCGGCCCGCCCATGACCATCTGGCATTCGCCCCTGGCTCGTGCGGCTCAGACGGCGCAGCTCATCGCCGATTCACAGCCCGGCAGCGCCCTTCACCCCGTGGCAAATCTGACGGAGATCGCCCAGGGTGAGTGGCAGGGCCTGACGCACAGAGAGGTGAGCGAGCGCTGGCCGGCCGAGCTGGCAGCGTGGCGGCGTGCGCCGGCAGAGCATCACGCGCCCGGCGGCGAGTCGCTGCCTGCCGCGGCGGTGCGCGTCGGCACGGCGGTGCGCGAGCTCCTCGAGCTCTTGGGTGGAGCCGAAGGGCCGGTTGAGCCATGGGCCATGGTGGTTGCCCACGACGGGATCTTCCGCATCATCCTGCTGACGCTGTTGGACCTGCCGCTCGAACGCTTCTGGTCGTTTCCCTTCAGCCTGTGCGCGATCTCGGTACTCACCCTGCGTGGGGGAGTTGCCTCGCTGCGGGCACACAACCTGGCCGAGCATCTGGCGCCACTGACCGCTGCGCCGCGAACGCCGGCCGTGTCGGCCGACGACCGTGGAGGTGCGCTCTAGCCCTCGCCCCCTGTCCGCGGTCCGCGCAGATGGGGCCGCCTGAGGGTAATCAGACGCAGCAGGCCAAAGCGGACCCGTCGGTATGCACGCGCGAGGTTGTCCAGCACAGATTCGCTCGGCTCACGGCGGCCGTACCTGGCCTCGACCTTGGCCAGCGCAATCAGCTCCAGGTCCCCACGCGCGACAGGCACCAACTCGGCCAGGCTCTCGGTGTATTCGTAGGCCGTCTGTGCCGGTCGCGGCCCGTAGCCGAGCCGCCGAGCGAGCCGGGCGACACCGTCGAACGCCGCCTCGGGGCCGGCCAGGCGCACCCTGCGGAAGATGTACAAGAGCGCGCCGGCGGCCACCGCGAGCGCCGCGAGTAGCACCAGCGGCAACATGTTGGACGGCCCTGACCCAGACCCTGGGAGCGGCTGGACCGCCTCCTTGGGATTGGTGCACTTGGGGTCGAGCGGGTCCGCGCAGGCGCTGTTTGGCGACGGCGGGTTGCTGCCATTCGCAGCCGGCGTGGCCACCGGCGTGGTAGAGCCGCTCTGGAACGTAGCCGGCTGCTGGCCGTTGGCAGCGTTCCCTGGCGTCGGGTCGAACTCCACCCAGCCGTAGCCCGGGAAGTACACCTCTACCCAGGCATGCGCCGCACCGCTCTCGACCCGCCAGCTGCCGTCGGCCTGTTGCTGTCCCGGCAGGTAGCCAACCGCGTAGCGCGCCGGAATATCCTCGGCGCGCAGCATCATCACCATCGCGGTGGCGAAGTACTCGCAGTAGCCCTGCTTGGTGATCAGGAAGCAGTCGACCAGCAGCTGGTTGTCGCACAGCCCGCGAACGTCGGTGTTGTACTGGAAGCCACCGCTTCGATACAGGTATTCCTGGAAGGCCATGGCAATGTGGTAGGGGTCGCGCTGGCTGGCCGGCAACCGCTCAACCAGCGAGTTGGCGGTGTTGATGGTCACCGGTCCGATCGAGCCGGGTCGGATCTCCGTGTAACGCGGTATCCAGCTCGGGTAGCTCGTCCCGGCGGCGGCCAGCTCGTTGGAACTCAGCGCGCCGTTGCCCTTCACGCGGTCGACCACGGCCTTCACCGTGTACATCTGGTCGGGGACGATCCCGTAGGTCAGCCGGCCCTCCACGAAGGGACCGCCGGTGCCGCTGGTGATCACCTCACTGGGTTGACTGACGCTGATCGGGCTGCCCGGCGACACGAACGTGTCGCCGCCGAAGTCGGCCGGCGTGATCTGGACCGCGATCTGCTGTGTCTGGACCGGCAGGTATGGCGGTGCGTCGGCCGTTCCATCCGTCAGGCTCGCGTCTGCCGGTCGCGTGAAGGCAGTGCGGTCGAGCTGCTGCCAGCTGCGGCCATCGAACGAATCGTAGGTTGCGCCCCGCCAGCGATAGCCCTGCAGGTCGCTTGTCTTGGCGACGAAGACCAGGTCGCTCGATGACTGCCAGACGCCCCGGATTGTCTGCGTCGGCGTGAAGAGGATGTTCGGCCCGCGCGCCTGACCGCTCACTCCACCCAGCCAGTGGTTGACAGCGTCACCGATTGCGACCAGCTGGTCGGCCGACGAATACCAAAGGCGTGAGAGCGGCGCCGAGCTGGCATTGGCGGCGAGCACCGTTGACGCGACCACGGCCACGCCCACGAAGACGGCGCCGTTGCGCATGAAGTTGGTCGACACCTCGCCCACGTCGCCCATGTCGAGAATCCGCCACGAGCGCACCTGGTGCAGCACATTGAGCCGAACCACCAGGAGCAGCGCCGCGATCGCGTAGGCAATCAGGTACAAGTACTGGTCGTGGATGGTCACCGACACATTGATGAGCAGGATCAGCCCGCTGAGCAGGATGGCCGGCGCCGAGCGGTGGTGGCGGAACACTGCAAAGGCACTGAAGATGCCGGCGCCCCACAGCACTGAACCGAGCAGCAGCAGGAAGATCGATGTCTCCTGCGATCGTTGGCCGATGACGAAGACCTCGTGCACGAAAGTCGCCACCGAGAGGTTCAGGTCGTGCAGCCGGCCACCGATCGTGGGTGCCAGCGAGATGGCGGAGCTGATGGCGATCAGCAGCGTGATGGCGCCGATGACGATGGCGATCGCGTAGCCCGTAAGTTTGCTCATCCGCGATTTGGCAAGGCCGATGCCGAGCAGCACGCTGAAGAGGGCCACGAAGGGCAGGAAGCCGGTCTGCGAATCGACGCTGCGCGGGATCGTGCCAGCCCAGCGCGCGCCATCGATGGCCAACGCGGTCACGACCAGCATCGCCGCGAGGGCCATGACGCTCACCCAGCCCTCGCGCGGTGCGATGGGCATGAGCGACACCTGCTCGTCGTTGGGCTCGCCGAACAACTGCCTGAGCCGCGCCCGGCCAGTACTCAGAAGGCTCACGGCCTCACCGCCTGGCGCGGACCCATGCGCGTGCGCAACTGGAGTGCGAGTGACTGCCGAGGCACGATGAGCGAGGCCTTCAGGTCGTGCTCGGCCAGGGCATGGCGCAGGGCCCGCGCGCCGCGCTGCGCGGCTGCGGCCGTTTCCTCATCCGCCGGTGTCAGCACGTGCGTGGCCCGGTAGAACGTCTCGAACGCGGCGCCATCCAGCGTCACGATGACCGTCGCGACGCCGCGGCTGCGCAGGCCGCTCAGCGGTCTGACCCACTTGGGTTCGAGTGATGGCGTGATGACCACGGCCGTCATGCCCCGACGCAGGCGAGCGACGCCCTCGACCAGGAAGTCCACGAGCGCCTTGTCCCCATCCGCCTGCACGCCGGCCAGCACCTCCATGATCTTCTGGTACTGCCGCGGACCACGGTCGGGGGGCACGACGATGGACCGCTGGCCCGTGGCGGTGAGCGCCACATTGCGGTTCTCGACCAGCGCTCGAGCGGCGATCGAAGCGGCGGCACGGACGCCGTATTCGAGCGTCGACTCGTCGTCGTGGCTGCTGTGGTGCCGTGCTTCGAGATCGAGGTAGATCCACACGTCGGCGGTCTGTTCGAGCTCGAATTCCTTGACCTGCAGCTCGCCCTGCCGGGCAGTGCTCTTCCAGTGGATGCGATTGAACGAATCTGTCGGCGTGTAGGGACGTATGCCAACAGCGTGCGGCGTGGTGTGCGGCGTCTTGAGCGCGTGTGCATGCGTGCCCTCGATCGACGCCGGTGGCAGCCGCCAGCCGGGCAGCTGCTCCACGCGCGGATAGACGATGACGTTGGCGGCGGAGCCGACACTGGCGTGCGACTCGAAGAGGCCGAGCGGGTCGCCGGTGCGCAGCGCCAGCGGCTCTACCCGGTAGTGGCCGCGCCGCGAGAGTGGCACGCGAACAGACCACGACTGTTCGCCACGCGGCCCGAGCGAGATGGCCTGGCCGGGCAGCGGCCCGGGGAGCGTCGTCGGGTTGTGGACCTCGAGCCATAGCTTTGGCAGCCGGCTCGTGTTGCGCACGGTGTAGCTGGCACGCAGGATGTCGCCGGCCTGGGCGTGCACGCGGTCGAGCACGTAGCCGGCCTCGAGGTCGGCCAACCCAAAACGGGTCACCACGTAGGCGCCGCCGACGGCCAGCAGGCCGAGGTAGACGAGGAACCAGAGGAACTGGGCGCCGGTGGACAGCGCCCCCACCAGGACGATGAGCGCCAGGATCCCGAATTCAATCCGTCGGAGCATTGCCGATCGGCCGTCAGGCGGGCTTGACCGCGCGCTCCGGCTTCGTCACACGGTTCTCGACCGGAGTGCTGTCGAGCAATTCACGCACGATGAGCGCTGCGTCGACGTCGCGCACGGTAGCCGCGGTCTTGATGATCAGGCGGTGAGCGATGGCGGGCACGGCGAGTGCCTTGATGTCGTCGGGTATCACGTAGTCACGGCCGGCCAGCGATGCGTAGGCCTGGCCGGCCCGGTAGAGGGCCAGTGACCCGCGCGGTGAGGCACCCAGGTAGACATCGGGATGATTGCGCGTGGCGTTCACCAGGCGAACGATGTAGTCGCTGACGACCGAGTCGACGTAGATCTCGCGGATGCCCTTCTGCATCGTGCGCAGCTCCTCGACGCCGACGACTTCGCTGATCTCTTCCAGTGGATGGGAGCGCTTCTGCTCGTCGAGGATGACGATCTCCTCGATCATCTCCGGGTAGCCCAGCCGAAGCCTGAGCATGAAGCGGTCGAGCTGCGCCTCCGGCAGGGCGAAGGTGCCCTCGTATTCGATCGGGTTCTGGGTGGCGATGACGAGGAACGGCTCGGGCATGCGATAGGTCACGCCGTCGATCGTCGCCTGGCGCTCCTCCATGCACTCGAGCAGCGCCGACTGGGTCTTGGGCGTGGCCCGGTTGATCTCATCGGCGAGAACGATCTGAGCCATGATCGGCCCCGGCCGGAACTCGAACTCCTGGGTACGCTGGTTGTAGATCGACAGCCCGGTCACGTCCGACGGCAACAGGTCGGGCGTGAACTGAATGCGCCTGAAGGTGCAGCCCAGGCTGCGCGCGATCGCCTTGGCGAGTGACGTCTTGCCCGTGCCGGGCACGTCCTCGATGAGCAGGTGGCCCTGGCATAGCAGCGCGACCAGCGCCAGGCGCACCTCGTTGTGCTTGCCCACGATCACGCGCTCGACGTTGGCGATGACCTTTTCCGTTGATTCCTGGATCTTTGCCACTGCCAACGATCCCTCCGGGCGACGTTCAGTCGGTCGAGAGATAGTACGTCGCCACTGGTAAATCAGTTCGCATGGGGGTCTATTACCCGTGAACTACGGGTGCGCGTCCAGGTAATCAGCCATGACCGTACCGGCCAGCGGCACCGCCCTCTGGGCCCCCTCGCCGCCACCCTCGACGATGACCGCGACCGCGATCTGCGGGTCGGTGGCCGGCGCGAAGCCGATGAACCAGCTGTGCGGCGCCTGGCCGGGAGCCAGCTCGGCCGTGCCGCTCTTGCCCGCGACCTGCACGCCGGGGACCCGCGCTCCGCCGGCGAACACCCGTCCGTAGCGGCCCTCCACTGCCTGCACCATCGCCTGGGCGATGGTGTCGGCCTCGTCCGGCGGCAGCACCGTCCTCCAGGCCGACGGCGCCAGGCTGGTCACGCTGCCATCGCTGGTGCGCAGCTCGTCCACGAGCTTCGGGTGCATCAGCACACCGCCGTTGGCGATGGTCGCCGCGACGAGTGCCATCTGCAGCGGCGTAACGAGCACCTGCGCCTGACCGTAAGCCGCATTGGCCAATTCGACCTGGTCGCGGAAGCCGCCGAAGGGTCCGGTTCCCGATGTGACCTGGCTGGGCGAGGTGGGCAGATCGAACGGGATGGCCGCGCCGAACCCCAGGCGCGCCGCCCAGTCCACCAGGTTCGTTGGGCCTATCTGCAAGCCGGCGTGTGCGTACCAGATGTTGTCGGACACCTCGGTTGCCTCGTAGAAGTTAAGCGGGTGGTCCAGTTGCACCTTGCGCGGAAAGTCGTGAATGAGGTAGCCGTCGACGTTGAAGCCGGTCTTGTACTCGGCCGGCTGGTCGGGGAACGTGGTGTCGGCGGTAATCGTGCCCGAGCCAAACCCGGCGATCGCGGTCACGATCTTGAACACCGAGCCTGGTACGTACAGGCCCTGGGTGGCGCGGTTGAGCAGTGGCGAGGCCCCATCCTGCTGCAGCGAGTTCATGTAGCGCCGGCCGCCGGTTGGGTCGACCAACCGGTTGGGATCGAACGTTGGGCTCGACACCAGCGCCAGGATGCGGCCCGTCGAGGGCTCGATGGCCACCACCGCCCCGCGCTGGTTGCCCAGCAGATCGGCGGCCGCCTGCTGCAGGTCGAGATCGAGTGACAGGTAGAGGTCGGAGGGATCGTACGGCTGGGCGCGGAACTTGCGCAGCAGGTCGGCACCGGGGCTCAACGATGCCAGCCCGGTCAGTTGGGCGTCGTAGGTGTGCTCGAGGCCGGCGGTCCCAAAAACGCCGCTGTCATAGCCGATGATGGGGGCGACGACCGGATAAGGGTAGTCGCGAACCAGCGTGCCGCCGCTGTTGACATTCTCTGCGAGCGGCTGGTCTCCGGCGGCATAGATCGTGCCGCGGGGTGCCTGGCGGGCCGCCTGGATTACCAGCGGGTTGAGCGGGTCGGAAGTCAGCTGCTGGGCCTGGACGACCTGCCACCAGGTAAGCCCGGCGGCGAGCGCCGCGTAGGCAACGGCAAGTGCCAGCGACAGCCGGACGATGCTGCTGGCGATGCGCGGCGGCGTTGAGCCCTGACCGCTCACGAGAGCGCGCTCTCCAGCCGTCCACCAGCCCTGCGGGCCCGACCGCTCACCCGGTCGATCAGCCTGCGGCGGCTGTCGGGCGGCGGTGGCTCAACGCCTCGATCACTCAAGGCCAGGAGCAGGCCGATGACCGCGCCGTTGACCAACAGGGACGAACCGCCGTAGCTGATGAACGGCAGCGTGATGCCGGTCAGCGGCACTACGCGCAGGTTGCCGCCGACGATGATCGCCGCCTGCACCACGACCACCAGCGTCAGGCCCGTGGCCAGCAGGGCGCGAAAGTCGTCGGCCGCGGTCGCGGCGATGCGGAAACCGCGCTCGGCGATGACTGCGTAGACAGCCAGCACGGCCAACGCTCCGAGCATGCCCGCCTCTTCGGCCAGCGCGGCAAAGATGAAGTCGGTGTGGATGGCCGGGATCGACGGCACGTCGCCGATCTGCGGCAAGCCGGCCCCGAGGCCCGTGCCCAGGATGCCACCACGACCGTAGGCGTACAGCGCGCGGATGATCTGGTAGCCGCTGGTTTGAGCGTAGGCGAATGGATTGATCCAGATGTCGATGCGCTCCTGGACGCGCGGCACGAGCTCGTAGAGCACGCCGCTGCCGGCCAGGAACAGGGTGAGGCCCAGGATCACGTAGGAGATGCGCCGCGTGGCCACGTACAGGAGCGCCAGGAAGACCAGGAAGTAGAGCAACGCGGCGCCGAGGTCACTCTGGACGATGACGATCGCCAGCGCGATCCCCCACATCGCGAGCATCGGCAGCAGGTAGGCCAGCGGCGGCAGGCGCAGCGGGCCGATGCGGGTACTGCCTGACGCCAGGAGCGCCCGATTCTCGGCCAGGTAGCCGGCCAGGAAGACGACCAGGATGACCTTGAGCAGCTCTGACGGCTGTCCCGCAAATGGGCCGATACGCAGGGTCAGCCGCGCCCCGCCGACGACGTCGCCGAACAGGAACACGAGCAGCAACAGGCCGATGCCGACTGCCGCCCAGGTGTACTTGTAGCGGCGCAGCCAACCGTCGCTGCGCACGAGGATGGCCAGCGTCGCCAGAACGACGAAGGACAGGCTCAGCCACCCGAGCTGGAGGGACCCCAGGCCCAGGGTCTGGTCACCGATGGTCTGCTGGACCAGGTCCTGTGGCAGCCGAATCATGAGGAGCAGCGAAATTCCGCCCAGCAGGGCGGCCGCCGGAAAGAGGATCTCGTCCATGCGCCGGCCGGTGATCACGAAGGCGACGTGGATCACCAGCAACAGGACGAGATAAGCGACGGGCATGGTGGCGTCGCCCACCTCCAACCTCCCCGCGCGGAACGATTCGAGGCTCAGCCAGCCGATCGCCACGATCAGCGCGACGAGCACCAGCAGTCCCAGCTCGCGGCGGCGCAAATGGGGCCGGATGCCCATGCGGTTGAGCGCTGCGGACGCGGCAGTCATGGGCTCGGCGCTCGCTCGAGGCGCAGACGAACCTGCCCGACCTGGATCTCGTCCCCATAGCCGAGCGGAAGGAGACCTTCGACACGCTGGCCGTTGAGCCACGTGCCGTTGGTGCTGCCGCGGTCTTCCACGTACCAGGCTCGACCACGAAAAGTGAGCAGGGCATGATCGGTCGAGACGAAGGAGTCGTCGATCACGATGGAGTTATTGACGTCGCGGCCCAGCGAGTTGACCGCGTCAAGCGGGATGGAGCTCCCCACCTCCGGCCGGCCCTCGGGCGCTGCCACCACCACCAGGCGGCCAAGAGCACGGCCTGCGCTGGCAACCCCCACCCGAAGGTCGCGCCACAAGGCCCGACCGACCGCGAACAGAAACACGTATATCAACGCCACAAAGGCCAGGCGCAGGATCCACAGGCTGAAGGTGAACACGTCCATTTGGGACGGTTGAGTCTACGGGCCGGACTCGATCGTTACCGTCGAGTTGCCCACCTGGAGCACGTCGCCCGGCCCGAGTGCGATCTCCGTCACGGCGCCGCCGTTCACATAGGACCCGTTGGTGCTGCCCAGATCGGAGTAGACGAGCATGCCCAGACGGACCGCGACCTGACCGTGGTGGCGCGACACGCGATCGTCGATGAGAACGACGTCGTTGTCGCGGGCGCGACCGATGCGCAAGGTGCCCGCGCGCACAGCCACGCGTGTCACAGGCCGATTCGGCGCACGTGCCGCCAGCCAGGCCTGCGGCACGTTGGGATGCGGGACGGGGAAGACCGAAGTGCCAGACGATGCGCCGTCTCCGTTCACGGGACCATCTTCCTCGCCGGTCGGTTGCCACGCGTGTCCGGCATCGGGAATGCCTTCGACCTCTCGTTCGGCTGTCTGGGACGGTGCTGGAAGGGCGAATACACGCGTGTCTCCAGTCGACAACACGGACGAGGCATCGAGCGTCACCGACGGGTGCGCGGGCAGGATGTAGCCGTGTGCCCGAGCGTAGTCGCGCACCCCGTCAGCCAGTTCCCTGGCAAGATCCGGGCGCTCGGACAGAAGCGCGTTAAGGTCGATCTGGTTGAGCAACACGCGGTATCCGCTCGGCACGTACGCATGCCGCGCGCGGGTTGTGCGCTCGGCCTCGATTGTCCGCTCGAGCGCTCGCCGTATCTGGACCGGCTCAACGTTCGCGTGAAAAAGACGCGCCGCTGGCCGCTCAAAAAGCCGCTCGAAGAACCGCTCGACGGCGGCAAGAGGGCCTGCCATCCGGCCGCCGAGTCTAGCAGAGGGATCTGGCGACCAGTTTCGGTCCGTTCGGGACCATCTGCGCCTGCTACGGGTACTCACGCACCGCTGGTGCCTGAAGGCGCCGGCCGCGATGCTGGGGCAGCTTATGGCCGGGTATGCGATGTTCTGTGAGCGCTGCGGCACGCGGTACGAATACTCGTCGGGCAGCACGCTGTCCCGGCGAGTGCTCGGTGCTGTCGGACTCGGTGGCGGACCCGAGAACGACCTGCCCATGCTCACCCTGTGTCTGAGCTGCCGTGGCTATACCTGTGATACCTGCTGGAACGACGAAGCGGCCCTGTGCAAGACGTGCGCACCAGTTCCGGAGGAGCTCGTCGCCGAGCAGCCAGTCGAGCAGCCAGTCGAGCAGCCTTTGCTGGCCGGCCCAGAACTTGCCGTTGAACCACCAGCCTACGGCTCGTTCGAGTTCGAGCCCCCGATCGAACCCGCCGTTCCTGGCGCCACTGCAGAAGCTGCTCCCGCGGCACCCGCGCCGCCAGCGCCCGAGGTTGCCC
>CAZSWK010000013.1:0-24050 GCA_964610835.1 uncultured Anaerolineaceae bacterium
CGACGCGGGGTGGAGCAGCGGCAGCTCGTCGGGCTCATAACCCGAAGGTCGGCGGTTCGAATCCGTCCCCCGCAACCACATCGCACACTGACCCGAAGCGACCCCGCGGACCCGCCTCCCGGGGTCGTTTCTCTTACCTGCCGGGCGTCACGCCCACCCGTCGCGCGCTGCCGGCTGCCAGGCTTCTGCCTGGCCGAGTTTCTGCCAGATGTCGGGTCGCCCGACCTTACGCGGGTCGCCGACCGCGGGCAGGAGTCCCGCGCGGCAATCCCGAGCGTGGCCACGCGGCTGCCGGCGGGCGGAGCGAGGGCCGGGCGTTCTATTTCCCGCATAACGTCGACAGGGCCGACATCTGACGAGAGTCACGATGGCCCGATGGTCGTCATGCCGTCGCCAGCTGCCCGCACACTCGCGCCGGACGCTGCCAGCCGGCCCGCTATCCGCCGGGGTCGCGACTACAGGATCGTGGCCAGCAGGTCATCCAGCGAACCCGACGAGGGCGCGCCGTAGCTGACGGAGCGGATGATGCCCGTGCGGTCGATGTAGTAGCTGATCGGCAGCAGGGCGCCCTTGTATGCCTGCCAGGCCACGTTGTTGGGATCACTCAACAGGGGCCAGTGCGCGCCCTGCTGGTTGGCAAAGGCCTGCGCGGCCTGTGCGCTGTCCTCGTGCACGATGCCCAGGATCTCCAGGCCGTCGGCGGCGTGTTGCTGGCGCGCGGCCACGAACAGCGGGAACTCCGCCTGGCAGGGCAGGCACCACGACGCCCAGAAGTTGACGATCACCGGCCGTCCACGATAGTCGGAGAGCGAGACGGTGCTGCCGTCGAGTGCCTGCAGGGTGAAGTTCGGGGCCGGCTGGCCGACCAGCGGGTTGCGCACAAAGATCACGCTCGGCGATGGCCCGGCAGTCAGCGGGTTCAGTCCCAGGAGCCCGGATATCACGGCCAGCGCGGCCACCGCGACCAGACCGGCGACCCCCGCAAGAGCGATGCGCAGGCGCCTGCTCAGGGTGACCCGGAGGCCGCCGGCGACCCGGCGGGCGAGCCGCTCTCGGGCTGGACGATGAGCGTGCCGTTCATGTTCGGGTGGATCTTGCAGGCGAAGTAGTACGTGCCCGGCTGGAGCGCCGGCACCTGGTATGTCGCCGTGGCCGGTCCGGTGATCACCTCACCGTCGAAGAGGATCTGGCTGCGCGACGAATCGGTGGTGAACTGGACGTTGTGCGGCACGCCCGGGTCTTCGTTGTGGAAGAGCAGCGTGAAGGGGCGGTTGGCCGGCACGACCAGCGTCTTGGTATCGAACGAGATGGCGGTGTGAGCGCTGATCTCCGGTGTCGCCGGCACGGCCAGCGGGGTGGGCGAGGCCGAGGGTGGCGTCAGGCCGTTGAGCCACGTGAAACCGATCGGCGCCAGGACGATGAGCACGCCGATGGCGATGACCCCGGCAAAGACCGGCACCAGCCGCTTCGGCCAGATGGCAGCCGGATCGCGCGTGGCGTACACCGCGTGCCCGAATTCCTCGGTAGTCCGGTATTCGCGCCCGGCATCGAGGTACCAGCCGGTGGCGGCGATGCCGCCCAGGATCAGGCCGACCACGATCAGCACGGTGCTGAAGATGACGCCGTAGAGGATGACCGCCGCCGCGATCGGCGCGAAGAACGGCCACGGGCTGGGCGCCGGCATATGCACGCCGGGCGGCGGCTCGCGCTGCTCGGCCGGTGCAGAGGCCGCCGGCGCAGCGGCTGCCGGTGAAGCGGCGACAGCGACCGTTGCCGAAGCGTTGAGCAGCGCGGTCGCCTCGGGCGCGGCGACTGCCGGGTGGCCGTGCGTGCCGGCTGCCGTGGCACGCCACTCCTTCATCGCGTCGCGCAGCCAGCCGCCCACCGCCACGAGGGTCACGAGCAGGCCCAGGCCCAGCAGCAGCGGGTTGAAGGGGAGCACTTGATGGCCGGCCGAGTCCCGGGGCGCGAGCACGAGCCCGAACAGGATCAGCGCGGCGCCGATGGGTACCACGAACGGCCAGCGCGAAGGGCCCGGCATGTGAATGCCGGCCGGCGCCGCACCACCCGCCAGCGGTCGCGGCACGCGCGAGGCATTGCGTCCTGCCGCTCTGCGCCACTGCCACGCCACCCACGCGGCGAACACCAGGATCAGGGCGACCAGCGCCCACGGCACCAGCGCGATCAGATCCGGCCAGTTGGGCAGGATCAGCTGGCTCAGCAGATTGAAGAACAGGTCGACGATCGTCTGCCCCTGTTGGTCGGCCAGCAGCACCGATTAATTCTCGCCCAATGCGCCCGCCCGGGCTACAGCCCGCGAGACCCGCGCAACAGGATGGTGAAGACGAACGCCATCGCCCCGCCGAGCACGATGAGCATCGTCGCGCCGGCCCGATCGAGGCTGATGCCGCTGCCCTGCAGGAAGTAGTACGCCAGCCCGATGACCACGAAGATGCCCCCCAGGATGAGCGCGTTGCGCCAGGCGAACATCGATCCGGCCTACTTCAGCAGGTACAGCGTCGAGAACAGGAATATCCACACGACGTCGACGAAGTGCCAGTACGCCGATACTGCCTCGACCGCGATGTGGTGTTTGGCCGAGAACTGGCCAGCCGCGCCACGTAACAACACGATGCTGATGCCCACCACGCCGCCGAAGACGTGTGCCCCGTGGAAGCCCGTCATGGTGAAGAACAGCGTCCCGTACACGCCGCTGTTGATGCCGAAGCCGTGCGTGCTGACCAGGTCCAGATAGTCGTAGGCCTGCAGGCTCAGGAAGGTCACGCCCATCACCAGGGTTATCAGCAGGGCGCGGTTCATGCCCCGCCGGTCGTCATGCTGAATGCGGGTCAGTCCGTACTGCATGGTGACGGAGCTCAGCAGCAGGATGATCGTGGCGGTGATGACCACGATGTTCGGTTCGACGACGTTCTCGAGGCCCGGGGGCGGCCACGCCGGCTGGGCGGCGGCACGTGCGTTGAAATAGGCGGCGAACAGGCCGGCGAAGAACATCACCTCGCTGCCGATGAACAGCAGCATGCCCAGCAGCGCGGTGTTGACGCCCTGCTCCTCGGGGAGGGCGGTCGCGTCCGGCTCGCCGTGAGTCATGGTCAGGACTTGGCCTTCGGCGGTCATGAGTGCGCCTCGTCGCTATCGCCAGCCGGCGGCGCCGGTGGCTTGTCGTGGGTCGTGCCGCCGGCGGGTAGTGCCGCCGCGTGGGCCGGCTGCAGGCCGTACTTGAGGTCGAACAGCGGCCGCTCGGAGCGAATCTTCGGCAGGCTGTCGAAGTTGTAAGCCGGCGGCGGGCTTGTCGTCGCCCACTCGAGCGTGTTGCCGTCCCATGGGTCGTCGGGTGCGTTGCGCGGTCCGCGCAGGGTGATGAACACGTTCCACAGGAAGGGCAGGATGCTGAGCGCGATGGTGAACGCGCCGATGGTCGAGAGGAAGTTGAGCTCGGTCCAGCCGGGGTTGGGCTCGTAATCGACGATCCGGCGGACCATGCCGTCGAGCCCGAGCAGGTGCATCGGGAAGAAGGCCAGGTTGGCGCCCACGAACATGAGCAGCCACTGCAGCTTGCCCAGGCCCTCGTTGAGCATGCGCCCGGTCATCTTGGGGAACCAGTAGAAGAGCCCTGCGAAGATGCCCATCACCGAGCCGGCGAACAGGACGTAGTGGAGGTGCGAAACCACCCAGTAGGTGTCCTGGACGTGGAAGTCGAACGGCACCACGGCGAGGAACGCGCCATCGAGCCCGCCGATGAGGAACAGCGCGATGAAGCCGATCGCGTAGAGCATGGGCGTCTTGAGCACCAGCTGCCCGCGCCACATGGTGGCCAACCAGTTGAAGAACTTGATCCCGGTGGGCACCGCGATCAGGAACGTGAAGAAGCTGAAGAAGGGCAGGTACACGGCGCCGGTGGTGAACATGTGGTGTGCCCAGACCGAGAAGCCGAGCGCGCCGATCGACGCCGTGGCGAAGACAAACGCCTTGTAGCCGAAGAGCGGCTTGCGCGAGAAGACGGGCAGGATCTCGGTCACGATGCCGAAGGCGGGCAGGATGAGGATGTACACCTCCGGGTGACCGAAGAACCAGAACACGTGCTGCCACAGGATCGGATTGCCACCGGCGGCCGGATCGAAGAAGCCGCCGCCGTAGTTGCGATCGATGTACAGCATGATCAGCCCGGAGGTGAGCACCGGCACCGCGAACAGCAGCAGGACGCTGGTAACCAGGATGTTCCAGACCATGATCGGCATGCGCAGCAGCGTCAGCCCCGGCGCGCGCATCTTGAAAATGGTGGCGATGAAGTTGATGGCGCCGAGCACCGAGCTCATGCCCAGCAGCACGAGCGCCATGATCCACAGGTCGATGCCCGTGCCGCCCTGGACCGACAGCGGGGCGTAGCCCGTCCAGCCGGCGTCGGCGGCACCGCCCAGCGCGTAGCCCGAGAAGAGCAGCAGGCCGCCCAAGGGGACCATCCAGAACGAGAGCGCGTTGATGCGCGGGAAGGCCATGTCCGCCGCGCCCACCTGGAGCGGGACGATGTAGTTCGCGAGGCCGGTCATCATCGGCATCACGAACAGGAAGATCATCGTCGTGCCGTGGATGGTGAACAGCTGGTTGTACGTCTCGGGGTCGACGAACTGGATGCCCGGCAGGGCCAGCTCGCTGCGGATGAGCAGCGCGAAGAGGCCGCCGATAAGGAAGAACAGGAACGAGGTGGTGATGTACAGGATGCCGATCTTCTTGTGATCGGTCGTGGTCAACCACTCGTAGATCCGCGAGCGTGAACGCGGATACGCAAGCGTGCCGGGGGCGAGTGTCGTCGTGGCCATCCTGCTAGTCGACTCCTGCCTTGCTCACTGGACTGTCAGTGTTCCGCGCATCGTGGTCGGGTGGACCTGGCAATAGAAGGTGTACGTGCCGGCCGGCAGCGCGGGCGCCTGGAAGGTCGCGCTCTGGCCGGGCTGAACGATCGGCAGGCCGGCCCAGTCGGAGCCGTCGGGGTTGGCGTGCTCGATGGCGATGTTGTGCGGCTGGGACGTGTCGAGGTTGTGGAAGTCGAAGGTGATCGGCACGTTGGCTGCGGCGGTCAGGTTGGGCGGGTCGAAGGTCGTGAAGTTGACCGCGTTGATGGTGATGGTCTGGGAGTTTGACGGGGCGGGGGCCTGGCTGGCCGGCTGCTGCTGCTGGGCGACCCAGGCATCGAAGTCGGATGGGCTGACGGCCTGCACGCTGAAGTGCATGTCGGCGTGGCCCAGGCCGCAGAACTCGGCGCACTGGCCCGAGTAGGTGCCGATGTCCTGGATCAACACGTCGAACTGGTTGACGCGGCCGGGCACCACGTCCTTCTTGTAGTCGAACTGCGGCACGTAGAACGAGTGGATCACGTCCGACGAGTGGAGCCGGATGCGCACCGTTTCGTTGATCGGCAGGACCATCACCGGGCCGTCCTTGCCGGTACCGGTGAAGCTCAGCTTCTGGGCGGGATAGGCAAACGTCCACTGCCACTGGAAGCCGGTCACGTCGATCGTCAGCGCCGGGTTGTCGTTGGGGTTGTTGGCCGTCTCGATGTTGCCCAGGGCGCTGACCGTGAACACGAACAGGATCGTCACGATGATCGCCGGGATGAGCGTCCAGATGACCTCGAGCAGGTTGTGGCCGTGGGTCTGGGGCGGTAGCTCGGTATCGGTCGGCTTGCGCCGGTAGCGCAGCACCATCCAGATGAGCAGACCCTCGACGATGATGAAAACGCCGATCGCGATGGCCAGCAGGACCGGGTAGAAGTCGGCCACGAACTGGCCCTGGGCGGTGACCGGGGTGACGGGGGCGATGCCCGGCGCTGGCTCGCTGCCCGGTTCCAGCCCAGTCGACTGCGTCGCGCAGCCAGCCAGCACGGCCGCTCCCGACAAGAGCGTGCCGAATATCAGGAGGCGCGCGGTGCGAGCACTCCGGTGGACTGGTCCGACGCGAGCGACGGTGGGTTTTCGAATACCGACCAAGGGCACGCAGACTCCCTGACTGTCCGCAGCGTGGGTTCGAAAAAACTGTTCGAGATCGGGCGCCCACATAATAGGGCGTGATCACGGTTGCTGCGCTCAGCAAGCGCTTTTCCGTCGCAATACGCTTGCGGCGACTGCCCGTGCTGGCCGTCGCCGCACTGGTCAGTGGGTCCTGGGCACTGCTCCCGCAGTCAGTCGCAGCCCACGGCTACGAGCCCGCACCCACGTCACCGCTGGCCTTCCTGCTGACCTGGCAGATCGAGTTGACGGTGATGGTGCCGGTCGTGGTCGCCGCGCTCCTCTACGCCTGGGCGGCCAACCGCGTGGCGCGCGCACATCCGAACAATCCCGTGCCGCGCTTTCGCGAGCTGTCGTGGTACGCGGGCCTGATCGCGATCGTCATCGCGCTCGAGTCGCCCATCGGCGCCTACGACACGATGTTCTTCTCGATCCACATGATCCAGCACCTGATCCTGATGATGATTGCGGCCCCGTTGATGGCGATCGGCGCGCCCATCACCCTGCTGCTGCGAGTTGCCTCGTCCCGGACCCGCCGCCGGCTGCTGCTGCCCATCCTCCACTCACGCCCGGTGCGTTTCATCTCCTTTCCGCCGGTCACCTGGCTGACATTCGCGGCCGTGCTGTGGGGCACCCACTTCTCGCCCATCTTCAACGAGTCGCTCAACAACGAAACGGTGCACATCTTCGAGCACGTCCTGTACGTGGTCGCGTCGCTGCTCTTCTGGTGGCCGGTGGTCGGCGCCGACCCATCGCCCTGGCGCCTGCCACACGCGGGCCGCATCCTGTACCTCTTCCTGGGCATGCCGCAGAGCGCGTTCCTGGGCCTGGCCATCTACTCGGCCCCGCAGGTGCTCTACCCGCACTACGAGACCGTCGTGCGCACCTGGGGGCCCTCGCCGCTGAATGATCAGGCCTGGGCGGGGGCGATCATGTGGCTGGGCGGCGACATGATGTTCTTCGTCGCGCTCATCCTCGCGGTGTGGGTCTGGCTGCGCGCCGAGGAGGCCGAGGGTGTGCGCATCGACGCCAAGCTCGATCGGGAGCTGGCCCGGCGGCAGCGATCGGGGGAGACGCGCCTGCCCTAGACGTGAGTCGGGAAGGAATCGTCGCGGCGCGCCGGTGACCCCGGCGCGCCGCGTGAAAATGTCGGCGGAGGAGGAGCGCCGGTCATTCGATCCACATAGTCGTCCGCCTACCAGTGAATTCGCTGTGAGGCCGGTACGAACTCGCTGAGCGGGTGGCTGCGACGACGGCTAGAGCGGCAGGAAGATCAGTACGTCGAGGATGATCAGCGCGAAGAGCGCGGTCAGGTAGGTGATCGAGAACTTGTAAAGGCGCACCGCGCGTGCGTCGGTGCCGTCGCGCCACATGGCGAAGGCCTGGAGCAGGAACAGTGCGCCGAGCACCAGTGCCCCGGCCAGGAAGACGAGTCCCATGCGCGCCACGACGAAGAAGACGAGGGTCAGGCTGACCATCAGAACGCTGTAGAGCGCGATCTGGCGCGTGGTCTCGGGCACGCCGTGGGTGACCGGCAGCATCGGCACGTTGGCCGCGGCGTAGTCGCGCCGCAGGCGCAGTGACAGTGCCCAGAAATGCGGCGGCGTCCAGTAGAAGACGATCGCGAACAGGTACAGCGCGGGCAGGCCGATGTCGCCAGTGACTGCCGCCCAACCGATGATCGGCGGCAGCGCCCCGGCTGCGCCGCCGAGCACGATGTTCTGCGGCGTGGAACGCTTGAGCAGGAGCGTGTAGACGACAACGTAGAAGGCCATCGCCAGCAACGTCAGGAACGCAGCAACCAGGTTGGTCAGGAAGGCCATGATGGCGAAGGCCACGACGCCCAGGATGAGGCCGAACACGAGTGCGTTCTCGGGATCGACCTGGTGCGCCGGCAACGGCCGCCGGCGCGTACGGCTCATGATCAGGTCGATGTCGCGGTCGATGTAGCAATTGATCGCATTGGCCGCGCCGGCGGCGAGCGAGCCACCCACGAGCGTCCACAGCACGAGGTCGAGGCGCGGTACGCCACGCGCGGCGAGGAACATCGCCGGCACCGTGGTCACCAGGAGCAGCTCGATGATGCGCGGCTTGGTCAGCGCCACGTAGGCGCTGACTCGTTCGCGCAGACTGGCGGGCGGCTGCTGCGCAGCTTGGGCGGGATCCGGAGCTGCCTGGGCCGCCGCAGGGCGCAGGCGCGTCTCGAAGTAGGCGATGAACACCGCGCCCACGAGCAGTGCCCAGATGAGCGCGCCGAGCGCGAGGTGGAGAGCGACGGCCCACGCGGCGAGGTCGGTCGTGATCTGCAGCGCACCCACGACCACCTGTACCGCGTACAAGGCGGCGGACGTGGCCACCAGCGCCAGCACGGCTTCACCGCCCGGCACCGGCCGGCCGCCGCGGCGCGAGCGCCGCACCAGGCGCCAGACATAGACGGCCGCGCCAAGCACGATCAGGCCGACCACCGCGGCAATCACGCGATGCAGGAACTGCGCCATCTGCATGTTTGCGGCCGTGGCATTGCTCGAGAAGCTCGGCAGCAGCTGGCCGTTGAAGAGCGGCCAGTCCGGGTAGACCAGCGCGGCGTTGGTTTCGGTCACGTTCGAGCCGAACAGCATCAGTGCATACGCGGTTGCCGCCACGAAGGCGAGCAGCAATGTCAGCCGCTGCGATGCGCCGCGCGCCGGCAGGCGGGCCGGGTAGCGCGCGCGCACGGCGATGAAGGTCAGCAGGCCGAGCAGCGCCAGCGCCGTCGACAGGTGCGCCGTCACCCACGCCCCGGCATTGCTCGTGTCGACGGTCACTTTGCCGAGGTAGGCCTGGAAGCCGGTCAGCAGCAGCGCCAGGATGGCCGGCCCGACGATGGACAGCTGACGCCGGTAGCGCGCGATCGCCATCACGGTGAGGGCGAACACCAGCAGCCCGACCACAGCCGCTACATCACGATGGATCCACTCGACCCACGCCGCGGTGTCGCCGAAGGGCGGCACGAGCGCGCCCTGGCAGAGCGGCCAATCGGGGCAACCCATGCCCGAGCCGGTGCCACGTACCAGCGCGCCGATCACCACCAGCACATAGGTCATGACCGCGCTGCCGAGGGCGAGACGGCGAAAGGCGGCCGATGGCCGGCCGGCGGGTGAGCCGACGGACGGTGGGTGCGCAGGAATGGTGCTGGCCGTCATGTGGACCGGCCGATTGTAGGCGCGAGGCGCGAATCAGTAGCGAATCCGCGCGCCGCGAGTGAATCTCCGTATCGCGCTAAGGTGGACGAAATGCGCTGGCCTCTTACCGGGGGGCGGGCGGCGCTGCTGCCGGCCGTTCTCCTGACCCTTGCCCTGGCTGGCTGCGCCGGCCAGGCGCCCACTCAGCAATCGCTCACCCAGGAGTCGCCCGGCTCCTCGCCCGCCGCCTACCCCGGCTGGCCGGGCGACGGCACGGACCTCGTGCCCATCACCGTGTCGACGGAGCTGGTGGTGGGCAGCAATCGCTTCCTGCTGCGCCTGGTCGACCAGCAGGACAAGTCGCTGGCCTCGCCCAACCTCCCGGTCACCCTGAACTTCTACGACCTGGCGGTCGATCCTGCCAAGCCCGCGTCTACTGCATCCGGAACGTACCTAGAAATCGCGCCGGGTCGCGACGGCCTCTACCGCACCACGGCCACCTTCGATCGTGCCGGTGCGTGGGGCGTCGAGGCGATCACCAGCGACAGCAGCGGCCAGCACACGGGCCGCAGCCTGTTCAACGTGACGGCCACTGGAACCACCCCGCCGATCGGGGCGCCGGCGATCCCCGAGGACACGCCCACTGCCAGCACGCCCGACCAGATCAAGCTGATTGCGACCGACCCGACGCCCGACCCCGACTTCTATCGCCTCTCCATCGCGCAGGCCATCGACGCGCACAAGCCGTTCGTGATCGTCTTCGCGACGCCTGCTTTCTGCTCTTCGCAGACATGCGGTCCGGCGCTCAACGTGGTCAAGTCCATCGCCCCGCCGTACAAATCAAAGGTCAACTTCATCAACGTCGAGCCGTACAAGCTGCAGATCGTCAACGGTGGCCTGCAGCTGGTGGTGGACGCGAACAACCTGCCGGTACCGGTCAAGTCGGTCACCGACTATGGCCTGCCCCTCGAGCCGTACATCTTCATCGTCGACGCGAACGGCAATATCGCCGCCAAGTTCGAGGGTGTCGCCGGTGCCGACGAGCTGAAGGCGGCCCTCGACGCGGTCACCCGTTAGGCGGGTGTCCGGCCGCCCGTCTCCCCTGGGCGCGTTGCACTTGACGCTCGGGTCGGCCGAAGGCGTCGCCGCCGTCAGGTCCATTCGCGCCCGGGCACGCTGCACCGGGCCGCGCGGCCCGTACTCGACTCTGATCGAATCAGCGCGCGGCAGCCGCCTGCGCTTCAGCCAGCACTGGCCCGACGGGCGGAGCTTCGTCGCGCTCGTGGTTGGTCCCCACGCGTGGACGATCGATCAGGAGAGTGGCGAGCGCGAGGCGTTGCCGGACGACGCACGCGCGGGCGTCCGCAGCCACGAATTCCAGATGCTGCCGCTCACCATCGAGGAGCGCTTCGTCAATCCGGTGGAAGTCGGCACCGAGGTATTCGATGATGCGCGATGCGCCACGTATTCCGCGACCGATGAGCTGGGCCTGCCCTGCCGCCTGTACATCGATCCGGTGTCGAGCCTGCTCCGCGGACTGAGGGTGGCCAACTACTACTCGCCCGGTGACCAGGTGGTCATCAGGCTGGCCGACTGGCGCCCGGTCGCCGGCGTCCTGATGCCCTGGCGCGCCACGGCCACCGACGGTCAGGGCGACTGGGTCTTCGACTTCGAGAAGATCGAGTCGAACGCCGTCGATGACGCCCTGTTCGTGACCGGCTAACCCGGGGCAGTGCCGTGCGAGCCCGACCCAGACGTGCTCGAGCCCGGCGCAGATCTGCTCGAACCGGATGAAGTTCCACTCGAGCCGGGGGCCTCGATCGGCAGCCCGTCGGCACAGCCCGGGCAGGTCTGCGGCCCTGGCTCGTAGGTTGGCAGGTCGAGCGACCAGAGCGCCTGGGCCCGGTAGCGCCGGCCGGTCGCGGGTGAAACGAGGTCGTGCAGTTGGCCGGAGCGGTCGACGATGACCGCGATGGCCGCGATCTCGCCGCCGGTGGCCTCGATCAGCGGGATCATCTCGAGCAGCGACGCGCCCGTCGTGACGACATCGTCCACCAGCGCGACGCGCTCGCCGGGCGCGATTCGAAATCCGCGCCGGAGTTCCCGGCGCGCGCCGTTCGCATCGCTCACGCTCTCGGCGAAAATGCCGCGCGTGCCGAGCTGACGACCAACTTCGTAGGCCAGGATGACGCCGCCGGTGGTGGGCCCAATGACGACATCGATCGGCCGGTCGCCGGCCGTCGTGCGCACCATTTCGGCCAGCAGTTTGCCGATCTCGACCACGTGCTCGGGCCACTGAAGGACCTGGAACTTCTCCAGGTAGCGATCGCCGTGGCGGCCGCTCTTGAGCTTGAAGTGGCCTTCCCGGTATGCGCCCGAGGCAGCGAAGACCTGTTCGACGCGCGCCGCGGTCGCGCCCGAAGCTGTGTCGCTCATGGCCGGTACTCCACGCCCTTGACACTCGGCTTGCCACGCCGCGCCGGAAGCGCCACGCCGATCAGCTCGCGATGCGTGGCCAGATCGTGGGCAGCGCACCACGCCGCCAGCTCGTCAGTCAGCCTCAGCGGCACGGTGGGATCGGCGAAGACCGCCGTACCGATTTGCACGGCGCATGCACCGGCCATCAGGAAATCGAGCACGTCGTCGAGCGAGCCCACGCCGCCGATGCCCACGATCGGGACCTTCACGACCTGGGCGACCTCGTACACGACGCGCAGCGCGACCGGCTTGAGCGCCGGGCCGGACATGCCGCCGTACACGTTGCCCAGCAGCGGTCGGCGCCGATGGTGATCGATGGCCATGCCCGGCAGGGTATTGACGGCGCTGATCGCGTCGGCGCCGGCGTCGGCAATGGCGCGGGCGATGCCGCGCACGTCGGTGGCCGCCGGTGACAGCTTGACCATGAGCGGCAATTCCGTTGCCTTGCGCACGGCCGCGGTTACTTCACCGGCCGCGCCGGCGTCGAGCGCGAACTGGAGGCCGCCGGCGCCGACGTTGGGGCACGAGATGTTGAGTTCGACGCCCGACACTCCGGGATGTCCGTCGAGCCGGCGCACAACCTCGACGTAGTCCTCGACCGACTCGCCGGCGACATTGACGATGACCGGCACCTCCCAGGCCGCCCACGTGTCGGCGTACTTGGCCAGCACGCCCTTCACGCCCGGGTTCTGGAGGCCGATCGAGTTGAGCATGCCGGCCGGCGTCTCGGTGACGCGCGGCGGCGGATTGCCGACGCGTGGCCGCAGCGTGGTGCCCTTGGAGCAGATCGCGCCCAGGCGATTGACGTCGAGCACGTCGCCGTACTCGATGCCGTAGCCAAAGGTGCCCGAGGCGACCATGAACGGGTTGCGCAGCGTCAGGCCTCGACCGATCTCCACGGACAGATCAACGCTGCCCGGCAGGCCTCGCTCAGGCGCCACGCCTGGCCTCCGCCCGGTACCAGGTCAAGCTAGCGGTCAACACCCAGGCAAGTATGCCGGCGAGCACCAGCCACTCCATGAGTGGCGCCCGCCACACTGCCGGCCGCACCGACGGTGCAGTCAGGCCGGTGCCACCGAGCAGTGGTGTCAGGCTGGCCAGCAAAGCCGGAAACGCGACCACGGTCAGTACGCCGACCCCCGCCAGCCAGGGCGGGAAGCGCATGTCGGGGTGGAGCACGAAATCGAGCGACGCCAGGCCGACCGCAATCCAGCTCGCATCGAAGAAGGTCAGTGCGGCCAGTCCGTGCGGGCCCGAGTTGTTCATGGGGAAGGCGCCCACCAGCGCACCGCCGATGCCGGCGACGGCTCCTGCGGCGCCGTACACGAAGCGGGACCAGCCGGGCCGGCTGGCCGCCAAGCCGATCATGAAGACGACCAGGCAGACGCCGCCGATGATGACGCCGGCGTTGAACACGGGCGCGAACGCCGACACGCCGAGCTGGCCGAGCTCCGACACCCAGTGATTGAGCGGCGAGTATGCCTCCCCCGCCTGGCCCGAATATCCGATCGCGGTGGCCAGCGACGCCGCCAGGAACACCACGACGCCCACAGTGCCGACGGCTGCGTACTGGCGCTGCCGGCCGGCGCTCACCAGCGCGCCTCCCAGGCGATTTCCTCGGCGGCGAAGACGGGTCCCTCACGGCACACGCGCTGCGGCCCGTCCACGCCCATGACCACGCAACCCAGGCAGGCACCCACGGCACAGCCCATGTTCTGCTCCATTGACACCTGCAGCCACGCCCGCCGGCGGGCCTGGCGCGATCCCAGCGGAGCCTGGCGCGTGCCGCGTCGCGATCGTGCGCCGAGGCGCGCCACGCCCATGCGTTCCTGGCGTCCGGCGGAGAGTCGGGCGAGGGCGGCGAGCATTGGTTCCGGGCCGCACGCAAAGCACTGGTCGGCCCACGCCTCGAACTGCGCCACGAGGTCGGTCACCAGGCCGTGGTGGCCGAAACTGCCGTCATCGGTCGCGACGATGTACTCCACCTCCGCGGGGAGCAGCGAGCTCGGGTAAACCTGCGCGGCCGAAGCGGCCCCGAAGAGGAGCACCACGTTGCGCCCGGCTGCCAGTGCCTCGTCGGCCAGCGCGCGCACTCCGGCCATGCCCAGGCCGCCGGCCACCAGCAATAGGTCCCGGCTGCGCGGGTCGACCTCGAACGGGCGCCCCAGCGGACCCAGCATGTCGGCCGTCTCGCCCGGGCGCATGCGCGCCAGCCAGAGCGTGCCCACGCCGGTGACCCGGAAGTGGATGGTGATCTCGCCCGTTGCCCGATTGCAGGTATTGATACTGAACGGCCGGCGCAGGACGAGGCCCGAGTAGTCGGGCGTACGTACGTGGACGAACTGGCCGGCCTGCGCGCTACCGGCCAGTCCGGGCGCTCGATATGTCTGCAGCCATTGGCCGGGGAGGAACTCGCGGCTGTCCACCAGCTCGGCGGCGAGCAACCTCATGCGCCGAAGTCAGCGGGCGTCGTCGTCCTATTCGTCGTCGTCCTGATCGTCGTCCCCGTCCTGATCGTCGTCGTCCTGGTCGTCGTCGCCCTGGTCGTCGTCGCCCTGGTCGTCGTCCTCTTCGTCGTCCTCGAAGCCGTCGTCCTCTTCGTCTTCGCCGGCGATGGCCGGGAAGTTCTCCACCAGCGCCTCGGCCAGGTCGCCGAAAACGTCGGTGGGATCGTAGAACTCGACCAGGTCGTCGGGGGTATTCAGGCGCCGCCACTCCCCATTGTCCGCGGCGTCTTCCCCGTCGGGCTCGGGCACGACCTCTGCCTCGAAGTGCCCGTTGCGCTTCAGCCACAGCCGCTCGTCCTCTTCGTCGAGGATCATCAGGTCGCCCAGGTACGAGGAGATGTCCTGCGACGCCGTCTCGAACTGCTCGACGAGGCGCGCCTCCGCGTGCTGGCTGCGCTCCTGGAACGTCAACGCCAGGTCGTAGATGCGTCGCGCGGCGTCGTGCTCATCGGCCGGCTTCCCGGCTTCTTCCTGGCGCTTGGCCCACTGATCGGCCGCCCGCGCATAGCCCTCGTCAGCGTACTCATCCTCGCCCACCCCTACGGCGATCGCCTCCTCGGGCGCGATGCCGGCCGAATCCATCAGGTCGCTCGTCGCGGTTGGCTCCTCGGGCAGGCCGGCCTGCGCGCGTGCCGCCTCGGCGAAGGCGGCGAATACCTCGGCCGGGTTGTACAGCTCGACCAGTTCCGCCGCGCTCTCGATGACCTCCGTTTCCGAGTGCCACTCACCGGTCGCCTCGTCCTGGTAACGCGTGCGCGACCGGAACGAGCCGTCTGCCGCGACCGACAGGTAGTCGGGATCTTCGTCGATGAGCACCAGCCCACCGACGGCCTTGATGCGCGATCGGTTGGCATCCAGGAAACGGCTCAGCTGATCGCCCGCCGATGAGAGGAAACTGGTGCGCTCGAGGCCGGCCTCGGCCGCGATCTCGCCCAGCGAGCCCGACATCCTGGCCATCTTTCCTCCACCTCCCTGCCCGCTCTTCTCGTTCGGTCCGGTGCGTCTGATTGACATCTGTGTGTCGTCCTCCGCGCGTCTACGGGTGGTATTCGAGGTCGGGTCCCATCCGCTCGCGGAGGAACATCGAATGGTGGCGTTCGAACATCCATTCCCCTGCTCGGTGGCCTATGGCGCGCGATGCAGGATCGCCTTCGAGCTTATCGACGGTGGCGTAGTCGGGCAGCTCGAGCAGGATCACGTTGTCGAAGTCCCAGCCGTAGGCGACGTTGTACCAGCCCAGAAAGCGCATGCCGAACTCTTCCTCGTAGCGTTTCACCTGGCGGGGAAAGAGCTTGCGCATGAAGAACTTGAAGAATGGATCGCGCCCACGGCGGACCGAAAAGAAAGTTGCCAGGACCGGCACGGCGTCAGGCTCCCGATTCCATACAGCGCGCGCATTGTCGCACGCGGCTCGAGTGGCGCGGCCGCAGGCCGCCCGAGTGCCTCAGCCGCCGGCCGCCCGAGTGGATCGGCCGGCAGCGCCGCCGGCATCCCTGCCGATCACCATCTATCGATCCGTTTGACCCGCCCTGCCACCAGCGTCCCGTCTCTCTCGCCGATGACTACCTCTCAATCCGTTTGACCCGTCCCGCGCATCACTCCTCCGCTGGACCATGCCGCCTCAAGCGCCGGAGGCGCCATCGGTGCGCCGTGCATCGTGGCCGTAATCGGTCCGGGCCTGGACTTGAGGGCCGCTTGGCACCGGCCTCTCCTTGTGCTGCCCCGCGCCGGGCAGATGATGCGCGACGCGGATTGCAGACCAACGATAAGTGGCTGATAAGTGACCAGAGACACACTGGGGCCGTGGCGTCGAAGCTAACCCGTCTCCAGCGCGGCAGGCGACGGGGGCGCGAGCAACTGGCCGCGGCACTGCGTGAGCTGCGTGACACACGCGATCTTGCGGGTGTCAGCCAGCGAACGATGGCCCGCGAGCTGCGACTCGCTCAGTCGAGCGTCTGGCGCATAGAGAACGCGTTGGATGACGTGGGCGTCGTCAGGCTGGCGGAGATCGCCAGCGTCCTTGGACTGCAGCTGGGTGTCAGTCTGTATCCGATCGGCGATGCGGTGCGTGATGAGGGCCAGCTGGCGCTGGGCAAGCGGTTGGAGGACCTGCTCGCGGATGTATGGCGCGTTACAGACGAGACGTTGCTGCCCGGGCAGGGCGAGCTCAGAGCGTGGGACAAGCTGCTGCGGCTGGTACCGGCGCGGCCACGTCACCTGGTCGGCGTGGACATCGAAACCCGGGTTCGAGACGTTCAGGCCATAGTGCGCCGGACGCGGCTACGCGAGCGCGATGGCAACGTCGACGCGATCCTGCTGGTGCTCGCCGACACGGCTCACAACCGCCGACTTCGTGACGCGCTGGTGAGCGCCCTCGGTGACTCTTACGTAACGCCGCCGCGTCTCATACGGGGCTGTCTACGTGCGGGGCGGCCGTTGCCCGGCTCGGCAGTGATGCTGCTATGAGCTGCGTCAGGAGTGGGTCGGGGCTTCGGGTTCCTGGGGCTCGTGGTCGGGCGTCGATTTGGCTGACGCGTCGTCCTCGAGCTGGCCCACCGTGCGCCGCGCGCCCTCGCGCAGCGGCCGCCGGCGCTCGCGGCGATCGGCCGCCACGAGGCGCAGCAGGAAGATCATCGTCTGGCCGACGAAGAAGAGGACGATCAGGCTGACGATGAGCAGCGTCGCGCTGAGAAAGGGGGGAGCGGCGGCGATGACGCTGACCGGCGTGGCGACGAGCAGGATGACCAGCACGGCGACCTGGATCCAGAAACAGCCCAGGCCGGGCCCGCGGCCCGGATCGAGCGGAGCGCCCTTGTACTCAGGCGGGTGCTCGATCCACGGGGGCGTACCGCGCGATTCGGGCGTATCGGTCCCGCGATCGGGCTGTTTGTCAGTTGTCTGATCGCTCACTGAGCGCGATGGTAGAGCGCATGAATGAAACGGCCCGCAATGCTGGTGTCGACATGAGCGCTCGAGACGAAATTGTTCACCTGCGTCGGGCGCGCGAGACCGACGCGCCCGGAATTGCCGCCGTGCATGTGCGCACCTGGCAGCAGGCCTACCACGACCAGTTGCCCAGGCCCTACCTGAACGAGCTCAAAGTTGCCGACCGCGAACGTTTCTGGACCCACGAACTGCACATCCTGCCCGTCGAGCGCCGGCCGTGGGTGGCCGAATCGGACGCCGGCATCGTTGGCTTCGCACTGGCCGGGCCGCCGCGCGACGAAGACCTCGCCAGCAACACGGGCGAGGTCTACGCGATCTACGTGCTGCCCGAGTACTGGGATCGCGGGCTGGGCTGGCGCCTGCTCATTCATTGCGAGCGCGACCTGATCGGCCACGGCTATGAGAAGGCAGTGCTGTGGGTGCTGGCCGACAACTCACGTGCGCGCCGCTTCTACGAACTGAACGGCTGGGCGCCCGATGGCGCCACCAAGCAGCGCGAGATCGGCGGGCGCGAAGTGAAAGAGGTCCGCTACCGGGCCACGCTCGACAGATCCCGCGTGGAGGGAATCGCGCGCGGCGTCGCCTGATCCTGGGCGGCCCGTGCCTGCGCGGCCGGTTGCAGCAGGGCGAGCACAGCGGTCCGCACGGCCACGCCGTTGCGGACCTGCTCGAGCACCAGCGAGCGCGGGCCGCGGGCCACTTCACGCGTGACCTCGACGCCCTCGTTGATCGGACCCGGATGCAGGTAAAACGCCCCCGGCCGGGCGATCTGCAGGCGTTCCTCGCTGACCTGGTAGCGCGCGACGTACTCGTCAGCTGACACGGCACTGCCGTGCATCCGCTCACGTTGCACGCGCAGGCCCATCACCGCGTCGGCATCGCGCAGACCGTCCGCCAGCTGAGTCGTCAGCGTGACCGACGAGGCCTCCAGGCCCTGTAGCCAGCCCCGCGGACCGCACAGCCACACCGCCACGCCGGCGCGTGTCAGCGTCTGGATGTTCGAGCGCGCCACGCGCGAGTGCAGCACGTCGCCGACGATGACGACCTTGCGCCCGCGCAGCTCCGCCTCTCCCCCGAACGCGCGCCGCAGGGTGAGCAGGTCGAGCAGCGCCTGGGTTGGATGCGCGTGCCAGCCATCGCCCGCGTTCACCACCGCGCCGTCGAAGTAACGTGCTGCGACATAGGGCGCGCCGGCGCGGTGGTGCCGCAGCACCAGGAGGTCGAAGCCGAGCGCGTTGAAGTTGCGCACGGTGTCGGCGAGCGTTTCGCCCTTGACCATCGAACTCGAACGCGGCTCGACCAGGAAGGTCTCCGCGCCCAGGTTGCGCGCGGCGATTTCGAACGACAGGCGCGTGCGGGTCGATGGCTCCGCGAACAGCAGCGCGGCGCGCCGGCCACGCAGATCGTCGGCGCGCATCAGACCCGTGTCGCGCAGCTCGCCGGCGCGGACGAGGATCGCCTCGAGCTGTGCGGGCGACAGCTGGTCGACATCGAGCAGGTGGCGCAAAGGCCCGGCCGCAGCGCGAGGAATGCCGCTCATGCCACTCATGCCGCCCTGTCGCGCCGTTCGATGACCACCTCGTCTTCGCCTCCGTCGGTTTCCTGCAGGTGGACGGTGATCCTCTCGTCGCGTGAGGTGGGTACGTTCTTGCCCACGTGGTCCGCGCGGATGGGTAGCTCGCGATGGCCGCGATCGACGAGCACGGCAAGACGGACTGCCTTGGGCCGGCCGACGTCGATCAGCGCGTCGAGTGCCGCGCGCACAGTGCGCCCCGTGTAGAGCACGTCGTCAACGACCACCACGGTGCTCGACTCGAGCGGGAAGGGGAATTCCACGCCGTGAATCACCGGCTGGCGGTCGACCTGCGACAGGTCGTCGCGATAGAAGGTGATGTCGAGTCGGCCGACCGGCGGTCGTACGTCCTCGTGAGCCGCAATGGCGTCGGCCAACCGCTCGGCCAGCGGCACGCCGCGCCGTTCGATGCCGATGAGCGCCAGCGACTCGGTGCCGCCGTGCTTCTCCACGATCTCGTGGCTGATGCGCACGAGCGCGCGGCGCACGTCGTCGGCGGTCATGATCTGTCGGGCGGTCACTGCCCCTAAGACTAGAACGCCGGGACGACTTCCTGCCCGTCCGGTGCGTGCAGCAGCAGGTCGCCGCTACCGCCCGAGCCCCAGGTCCTGACACGCAGCTCACCATCGGGTGTGTCATTCGACGACGCCACGAACGCAACGCGCGAGAGGCCGAGCGTGAAGCCGCGCCGTGCAAGCGTGGGCGCCACCAGCGGCGCATCAGTGGACAACTGCCCGGTCAGCGGGTCGACCGCCAGGACGACGAGTTGGCCCCAGCTCGAGCCGGCCACGTCGGCAATCCAGATACCCAGGACCTGTCCGTCGCTCGACCAACGTACCTGCCAATCGGTGACGTCCGGGCCGCTGAACGTCGAGTTGGGATCGAGCGGCAGCAGGACGGCCGGCAGGGCGGCGGTCGGCGACGGAACAACGCTTGGCGGCGCGCTATCGAGGGCCGGCGTGGGGGAGATGTCAGGGCTGGCGCCGGACGCGTCGGTGGCCGGAGCCGACACCTCGGGCGATGGGCCGCCGGTCGATTCGACGGCTGGTCCAATGTCGAGCCCACCGTTGCCCGGTGGACCAGATGGCGAGGGCGGTGAGCCGAGCGACGCCGCCGGGCTGGCGGACACGGGCGGCGTAGTCGTGGGTTCCGGTGGCGTGCTGGCCGATGGCTCGGGCTCTGTCGCCGATGGCTCCGGCGCTGTCGCCGATGGCTCCGGCGCACTGGCTGACGGTTCTGGCGAGCCGGCCGTCTCGCTCGGCAGGGCGGTCATCGACGGCGGCGGGAGGGTAGGCGTGACGGCATTGTCCGTCGCATACGGATCGAGCTGCGACCAATCAGCCACGTACAGACTGCCCGTGCCGGGCGTGGGCAGCGCGCCGTTCCAGGCCAGCTGGCCGTACCAGACGATGGCCGCGTTGCCACCCGCGTCGACCGCCGGCAGCCACATCTGTGGCCCGTCGACGGTTCGCTCGTCGAGCGTCTGCGGATCGATGACCACGGTTGCCACCTGCGGTGCCGGGGCGCTCGGATCGTTGAGCAGCCGGCTGGCCACGATGTGGTTCCCCGACCATGAGGCAAAGAACGAATCGTGGTCGCTGGTGATCGGCTGGGCGCGCGTTTGCGATGGCTGCCAGACGTAGATGTCCGGTCCGTGGCTGCCATCGGCGGGCATGGCGCTGAACGCGAGCATCGATCCGTCGGCCGACCACGCCGGCGGCGCGCCGGCGCTATGAACGTTGTCCAGGATGGCCAGCACGGTCAGCCCGGCCACGGCAGTCGCCGGCGGTGTATCCACCGGCGGGACGCCCGAGCCATCAGGTGACATGACGTTGGGCGGGATGGTGGGGCTGTTGCCGCCGCTCATGGTGGCACCCGGCGTGGCGCCGCTCGGCACGTTGACCGGCGGCGTCGACGCGGCGGTCAGCTGGGGCGTGATCAGGTCGCCGGTCGGCACGGGGGTATTGGCCGAGCTGTCTTCGCTGGGCAGCAGTACCACGGCAAAGACGTCGCGGCCCACGTCCTCACCGACAACCGCCAGCTGCCTGCCCGATGGGCTGAGCGCAGCGGTCCGTGCCTTGACGCCGTTCGGCAGGTCGATGGGCGTGCCCGTGATCCCCTCGTCGGGCACGCAGTCGGGCGCGTCGATCGGACACATGCGGTTCACGCGCGTCCGATAAACGGTGAGATTCCCCGCGGTGCCGCCCACGAAGGCGATCTGCTGATCTGCGACGGAGAAGGGCGTCGGCGGCACCGGCGCGCGGGACTGTCCCGTTCCCACGTTGGGTGCGACCTCGAAGGCCGCCAGCTGGAAGGTCGCCAGCGCGGTGATCGTGGCGATGACCGTGAGCAGGCCGGCGAGTGCCGCGGAGTGACGAGTGCGGGACACCTGGCGGCCCAACACCGCGGCGGGGCGTCGCCGGCCGTAGTGCCCGCGGCTGCGGGCAACCTCGCGGTCAAGCGCGGCGGAGGTGCGTGGCCACAGGTCGCGCGGTGGAATGGGCACCGGCAGCGAGCGGAGTTGCAGGCGCTGGGCCCGCAAGTCGCGGTCGACCTGGCGGCACTGGACGCATGTGCGCAGGTGCGCGGCGACCAGGCGGTACTCGTTACGGCTCAGAGGACCGTCGATGCGCGCCGCCAGCAACTGGCGGATGCGCTCGTGGGAGACGCGCTGACTCATGATCCGCGGCTTCCGCGCCGGTCTCGCCCACGGTTCGAGGCGCTGGCCGCCGCGTTGGCGCGCTGGCGCCGCTCATCGGCCACCGCCGACCGGGCATGCTCAACGGCCAGAGCCTGGCGCAGCGACTGGCGGGCGCGGGTGAGCAGGGCGCGTGCCGCCACGTGCGAGACGCCGAGCGCGTCGGCCAGCTCGAGCCCGGTCATGTCGTTTATTTCGGCCAGCAGCAATGCCTGGCGCTGACGCGGCGGGATGCGCGCCAGGGCGCGCTCCATCTCGCCCGACAGCCGGCCGCGCAGGGCCAGGTCCTCGGCTGAGGCAACTTCGCCACGCGATTCGCCCGTCCAGGGGATGAAGCGCACGATCTTGCGCCGGCGCAGCTCGTCGAGCGCCGTACGCCCGGCTATCTGGTAGAGCCAGGCGCGAGCCCGGTTGTGATCGAGCAGGCTGTCGAAGGCACGGTAGGCCTTGATGAACGTCTCCTGGGTCAGGTCGGCGGCCAGCTCGTCATCGCGCAGCATGCGCGCGAGATATGCGTAGATCTCGGTGGCATGTGCGGCGTAGAGGCGCTCGACGGAGGCACGCGCCCCAGCCGGATCCGTGGTCATGGCACGCACACCGGGCTCAGGAGTACGCGCCCAGACTTCCAGCACTCGCCAAATCCCTGCTCTGACGGAGGTTCCCAGCCTGGGGTCCTGGGGGAGCGCCATCGCGCGGCGCCGTCCAAGTGCCATGGACGCGCGGTCTGCGGGCCGTGTGACGTTGCCCGCGGCCGGGCGGTCGTCCCGCTCATGAGATCGTCGACCGTTCGGCAAGGCCCGGCCACGCGGGCCGACCGCTGCTCACGCCGGTGTCGATCGCCGCCGCGCGGGCGGTCTCCAGCAACTCGCGCGCAGCCTCCTCGGGGGATACCGGGTTGACCGGCAGGCCCGTCCCCAGCTCGAGCCCGGCGATCTCGCGCAGACGCGGGTGGATCTCCCAGTGCCAGTGGTAGGTGTCATCGACTCGCTCGCGCAGCGGCGCGGTATGCAGCACCAGGTTGTAGGCCGGCCCGTCCAGCGTGGCCAGCAGGCGCAGCACGCTCTGCAGCGTCGCTGCCGCGCTGACCAGTTGGGCATCGGTCGCCGTGCCGAAGTCGGCGTTGTGATGGCGCGGCACCACCCACAGCTCGAACGGTGAGCGCGACGCGTAGGGGGCGAAGCACACGCTTGCGGCATCCTCGAAGACGAGTCGTTTGGGGTCGGCCACCTCGTCGCGCACCAGCCGGCAGAACGGGCACATGCCCTCACGGATGACAAATCGCGCTGCGCCGCCAAGTTCCTCGCCGATGCGGTGCGGAATGTGCGGCAGGTCGTAGAAGTCGAAGCACAGGTGATCGGTCTGCGCGCCCGCCTGCAGGCCGTAGTTCTGGACCACGGCCACAAAGTCGGTCCGCGCCTCATCGCGTGCGTGCGCGAGCACGTCGCGCGTACGCGCGAGCAACTCGAACGCGATCTGGGGGCTGGTTTCGGCGAACGGCTCGTGGTGGCCGCGCGGCGCGACGATCGTCTGCCACGAGCCGGCGTCGCCGAGGATGCCGAGCTCGGGTTCGCGGCCCTGCGGTGGCTGGGTCTCCTTTGCCTCGCTCTCACTGCCGGCCACGATGAATGCCTCTGGCTTGAGCATGCGTCGGCGGACTCCGTCGCCGTCCAGACTGCAGTTCGGGCAGTCGGCCGGCAGCTGGTCCAGGTGCTTGGCCGGCCGATGAAAGCGCTGACGCTGGAACTCGCGATCGACAACTACCGCGACCCACCAACCGGTGACGTTGTCCCGGCGTAGCTCGAACAGCCCGCGCGCCATGGTCACTCGCCCCGTTCAGGAGCTCGCCGCGGCCTGTGGGCTGAGCTGCTCGAGCAACTCGGCGAAGTCGACGGCGAAGCGGTCGGCGGCCTTGGCCACACTGGCAGTCGAAGCCGCCGACTCCTGGGGCGGCCAGCCGGCCTCGCGCGCGATGGAGGTGACGGTGAGGTTCTCGATGCCGCAGGGATCGATCAATGCGAAGTTGGCCAGCTCCGTGGTGATGTTGAGCGCGATGCCGTGGTACGTGACGCCGCCCTCGACGCGCAGGCCCAGCGCACCGATCTTGCGCGGGCCATCACTGTCCGGGTCGCACCAGCAGCCGGGATAGCCTTCGCGCCGGTCCGCGCCCACGCCGAAGCCGGCACACGTGTCGATCATGGCGTTCTCGAGCGCGCGTACGAACGGGCGGGGCAGCAGATCACGCTCGGCCAGGCGGACGATGGGATAGGCGACCAGCTGGCCCGGGCCGTGATAGGTCACCTCGCCGCCGCGCTCGACGCGAATGACCTCGATGCCGCGCCGCTCGAGTTCCTGGGAAGTGGCGAGGACGTGCTCCTCGCTTGCCTGGCGGCCGAGTGTCAGTACCGCCGGATGCTCGAGCAGCAGCAGTTGATCGGGGATCTCGCCGGCACGACGCTGTGCGACCAGCCTGTGCTGCAGGTCCCACGCCTCGCGATAGGCAACCCGACCCAGCCAGCGCACCTCCAGCCCGCCCGTGTGCTCCGCCATGCGGTCACGATAGCAGTCCTCCGGGTGCGCTCCGCAAGTGCCGACCCGCCTGACCGGTGCCCGCGCCGGCCGATTGGCGGACCGCCGGCCGATTGGCGGACCGCCGGCCGATTGGCGGAC
>CAZSWK010000013.1:24150-38656 GCA_964610835.1 uncultured Anaerolineaceae bacterium
CCGGCCGATTGGCGGACCGCCGGCCGATTGGCGGACCGCCGGCCGATTGGCGGACCGCCGGCCGATTGGCGGACTGCCGTCAGATGGCGAGCGTGTCCGCGGAGGTGGCCGGCGCGCGCTCGCGGATCTCCGCCACCAACCGGTAGCCGACCGGCGCGAGCGTCGCGGTCAGGGCGGCGAGAAGGATGATCTGGGCTTCCAGGTCGGGCGAGATGACGCCCAGCTGGAGCCCGATGCGGGCAACGACGATGATCAGCGACAGGCGTGCCGCGAGCAGCAGGCCGCCGGCACCGGCTGCGCGCCATCCGAAGCGCCCGCTGAGCACGAGCAGCGCCGGCACCAGCTTGACCACGACCGAAATCAGCAGGAGCACGGCGACGAAGGCAATTGCGCCGATGTTGTCGAAGGCACTGAGGCGAAAGCCCAGCCCCACGCCGATGAAGAAGATCGGGATCAGGAAGCCGTAGCCGAGGCCCTCCAGGGTGTGATCGAGCTGACCCCGGTAGCGGAAGACCGTGGCCACGCCCGTACCCGCCGCGAAGGCGCCGAGCGCCGGTTCAATGCCCAGCACGGTCGCCAGGCCGGCATAGCCGAGCAGCATGGCGATGGCGAAGCGGACGCCCAGGGCATCGGGGTCGCGCGCATCGAAGAAGCGCACGAAACGCTCGGGTCGCCACCAGGCCAGTGCGCGCAGCCCGGCGAACGATGCGGGCACGAGGACGAGGAACAAGGGAAACGCCAAGAGCCGAACGTCGATCCCGATCTGGATCACCAGCGCGACCAGCGAGACGATGACCAACGTCGCGAAGTCCGCTATGACTGCCGCGATCAGGATGTCCTGGCCGAGCGGACTGGACAGCGTGCGGCTCGCGCGCAGCGTCGGGACGACCAGGCCGACCGAGGTCGTTGCCAGAACGAGGGCCATGAAGATGCCCTCGCCGACGACCAGCGCGCCAGCTCCGGCCACCAGCAGCGTCAGCACGAACAGCAGGCCACCACGCACGATGGGCTGCGCGCCCGAGCGCTCGAAGATGCCGAGGTCGATCTCGAAGCCGGCCAGGAACAGCAGCATCAGGAAGCCCAGCTCGCCCAACGCGCCGATGAAGGGATCCGCCTGTATCCACCCCAGGATCGGGCCGACGAGGATGCCGAACAGGATCTCCAGCACCACTGCCGGGAGCTGGACACGGGCCGCCATGGGTGGCAGCGCGAATGCTGCGGCGGCGATGACCAGCAGGGCCCCGGAAGTGCTCACCGGCGCCGGGCGGGATCGTTCGCCACGGCCAGCAGCGAGCCGCGCCGCCCGGCTGCCACCGAGGCCGAGAAACCGGGTCGTAAAAAGCTGGTCGACCGGCCGCCGAAGCTGAGCACGAGCAGGTCCGCGGGCGCCACTGCCTGGAAGACGCGCACCGGATTCTCGCGGCGGACGTTGCCGGTTACCTCGACACCGCGAATGGACCCCTCGTCACGCAACCGGGTGATCGCCGCGCGCAGGGCCGGCTCGTCGTCGCTCGCCACCAGAAAACGCGGTGAACTGGCGCCCAGGGCTTCGACCGGCAGCCCGTTGTGCGCGGCCAGGTCGAACGCGACCCAGGCCGCCTCCCACGCGCCTTCACTGTCACGCGCAGGGATGACGATCCTTTCGTATTGCTTTCTGCCTGCCGCGAGCAGAACCGGAAGACCGACACGAGCGAGCTTGCGTATCAGCTGAATGGCTGTCCAAAGACCCCGCGGCCGAGGGACCACCAGGCACCCGAAGTGCTCGTGTTCGCGCAGTTCGATCAGGTCATCCAGGCTGGCCTGCTCGCCCGATCCCTCGGCGAACTCCACGTGCGGGCCGCGCTCCGTGAGCGCCGAAAGCTGTTCGTCGAGCAAGCGCGTCGACTCCGCGTCGAGGGCCGAGCGCCTGGGGTGGACGACCA
Organism: uncultured Anaerolineaceae bacterium; assembly: GCA_964610835.1. Lineage (GTDB taxonomy): Bacteria > Chloroflexota > Limnocylindria > Limnocylindrales > CSP1-4 > JALYGJ01. Next base: position 26,073 of record CAZSWK010000013.1, read on the forward strand.
CCAGGGCTTCGGCGGCGGTCAGCCGCGCGAAAGAGAGTGCCTCGGCGACGACCGCGTCGGAGCGCGGGCCAAGGAGCACACCGATGCGCCGCCCAAAGCCCAGCGGGAAGCGCGACTCGCCTTCGGTGAACACGCGCACCATCGCCGCGTGGTCGGCGGCCGGGCCGACCACGGTGACGCGATCGCCTGCCGCGAATTCGGTGTCGCCGTGCGGCACGATCAGCCTGCCGTCACGCATCACCGCCGCGATCAGCCAGCCGTGCAGCGACACCCCGGCCAGGGTGCGACCGACCAGCGCGGAACCGGGCGCCACCCAGAATTCGATCGCCTCGGCGCGCCCGTCGGCGAAAGCAGCAGACGCGAGTCGCCGGGGCTCGACGGTCAGCTCGACCTCGCGCGCCGCGAGTCGATCGGGTGCCACGACCGTCGCCCCGAGCCGCGTGAATTCGGCGGCGCGCGACGAGGCAACGACCATGGCCACCACACGCGGAACCTTGGCTTCAATGGCCAGGCGGCTGACCTCAAGGGCGACGTCATCGTCGCGCAGGGCAACGATGACCGCGTCGGCGCCAGACAGTCCGGCGCGCTCCAGCGTGATCCGGCTGGAACCGTCACCCATGACCCAGCGCATCGGTCGCGCGGTGGCCAGGGCGGCGAGACGATCGGCATCGAGGTCGATCGCGGTCACTTCCCACTGCGCTCCGAGCCGCTCGAGCACGGCCCGGCCGATGCCGCCCGCGCCGACGATGATGGCGCGCAAGGTCTCCTCCCTCTCAACTTGCTCCCGCCGCCGGCGCCATTGTCGGGGATGTCGCCAACCGGTTACCGGCCGTCAGCGCCAACTCCACATCAGCCGTTCACAACCTGCTCACATCTCGCGACGAGCCTGACCGCAGACGTTCAGACATGACGTCGTGTGAAAGGAGTACGCCCAAGATGCGAGCATTCGGATTGATCGGGGTGATCGTGGCCGCGCTGGTGGCCCTCGCCGCCGGAGTGATCGGCTACAACATCGGTCTCGGCGCCAACCTCGCCGCCAGCGGGACGGTCGTGGCCCACCCCTACTGGGGCTTTGGCTTCTTCCATCCGTTCTTCGGCCTGCTATTCGGGATCCTGTTCTTCCTGCTGATCTTCGCGCTCATCCGGCGCGCGGTGTGGGGCGGCCGCGGCCATGGCTGGGGGCGCCACGGCTGGTACGGGCCGGGCGGCTCCAGCGGGCAGACGCGCGAGGAGATGTTCGAGCGCTGGCATCGCCAGGCACATGGCGATCACGAGGATGCGGCCGGCTCGTATCCGCATGGTCCAGGCAACCCGCCGGCAAATTCCTGACCAGCGGCGCACACGCGCCGAATACGATGGCCGGCGTGCCCAAGGTGCTGGTTGTCGACGATGCGCGCGAGATCGTGCGCCTTGTTCGCGACTACCTCGAGCACGCCGGTTTCGGCGTGCTCAGCGCGTCGGATGGCCCAACCGCCGTGCGCCTGGCCCGGACCGAGCGGCCCGACGCGATCATCCTCGACCTGGGCCTGCCGGGTCGCGACGGGCTCGACGTCGCGCGCGATCTGCGCCGCCAGTCGGACGTGCCGATCATCATGCTCACCGCGCGGACCGACGAGGCGGATCGCGTCGCGGGGCTCGAGCTGGGCGCCGACGATTACGTCACCAAGCCGTTCAGCCCGCGTGAGCTCGTGGCGCGCGTGCGCGCGGTGCTGCGACGCGCGGAGGCGGCACATTCGCCGGAGGCTGCCGTCACGGTCGGCGACCTGGCCGTCGACGTCGCGCGGATGCGCGTCGAAGTGGCCGGCAGCCGGGTCGATTTGACGCCCACCGAATTCACGCTGCTGCTGACGATGGCCCGCCAGCCCGGACGGGTGTTCACGCGCGCACAGCTGCTCGATGCCGTTCACGGCACGGCCTTCGAGGCCTACGAGCGAGCGATCGACGCGCACGTCAAGAACATCCGCCGGAAGATCGAGCCGGATCCGGGCCGCCCGCGCTACCTGGAGACCGTGTTCGGCGTCGGTTACCGCATCGCCGAGCCGGCACCGTGAGCGCCAGCGGCGAGCCACGGCCGACACGCCGGCCGCGCCGCCGCCCGCCGTGGTGGCCGGAGAACGAGCCCTGGCCACCGCGACCGGGCGCGCGTCGTTACTGGGCCCGCCGTGCTCGCCGCCACGGGCCACCCGATCCCGCCACCGGCGAGCAATACGCGTTCCGCCGCCCGTTCGGCTGCCTGCTGGTGGCGCTGTTGGTCTTCGCCATGGGCGTGCTGACGGTCGGAGCGTGGTCTATCGGGGCGCTGATCGGCTTCGTGCCGGCCCACCCCGTCCTGCGCGTCGCCGGCGTCGTTGCCGTGGCATTGCTGGTCGTCGGTGCCGTAGCGGCGTGGCGTGCCCTGCGGCGCATGACCGGGCCGGTCGACGACCTCGTCGCGGCGTCCGAGCGGATCGAGCGGGGCGACTACAGCGCGCGGGTGGGCGAATCGGGCCCGCCCCAGATGCGCATGCTCGGACGCACCTTCAACCGCATGAGTTCGCGCCTGGCCGAACAGGACGAGCGAAGGCGAACCTTCCTGGCCGACGTGGCCCACGAACTGCGCACGCCGCTGTCGGTCATCACGGCCCAGCTCGAGGCCATCGAAGACGGCGTCTACCCGGCTGATGGGGAGCACCTGGCGCCCATCCGCGACCAGGCGCGGGCGCTCGAGAAGCTGATCGACGACGTGCGCACGGTCGCGCTCGCCGACGCCGGCAGTCTGACCGTGGACCGCCAGCCGACCGATCTCGACGCGCTGCTACGCGATGCAGTTACCTCATTCGAGCCGCAGGCCGGCGCGGCCCGCGTAACGCTGGCGGCTGATCTGCCGACGAGCCTGCCGGTCGTGCCGCTCGATGCGTCGCGCATCCGCCAGGTGCTCGCCAATCTGATCGGCAACGCATTGCGCCACACGCCGCCGGGCGGGCGCGTAACCGTGGGCGCGTCGGTGACCGGCCGGCCAGCAGCGGCTATTGAGGTCGCGGTCAGCGATACCGGGTCAGGCATCGCGCCGCAGCTGCTGCCGCACGTCTTCGAGCGTTTCGCCAAGGGATCCGAATCGAGCGGCACCGGCCTGGGGCTGGCCATCGCGCACGACCTGGTCGCGGCCCACGGCGGAACGATCAGCGCCGACAGCCAGCCGGGTCAGGGAACCGTGGTCCGCTTCACCCTGCCGCTGTAGAGATCTGCGCCGCAGACGGCGCCGGGCGGAGGATGTGAGTACTTTGTAGTCGAGTTCATCCTCCGCTACGCGAAAGGAGATGAGTACCGGTATGGGCGTTGCCATTGGGCGCGATCGGTATGAAGTGGTCGACGGGTTCTTCAGGCGTCCGCAAGGGTGGAGCTTCACCGAGGTGGCGGACGTGGGTGTCGATCGTGACGACAACGTCTACGTCTTCTGCCGTGGCGCGCATCCGGTGATGGTCTTCGACAAGGAAGGCAATTTCCTCGATGCGTGGGGCGAGTTGGGCGGCGAGCAGTACTTCACCTTTCCCCATGGGCTGAGCGTCGGGCCTGACGGTTCTGTCTACACGGCCGATAGCCACGACCACACGGTACGCAAGTGGACGAAAGACGGCCGGCTGCTGATGGTCCTCGGCCGTGCTCATGAGAACTCGCCGGCCTTCAGCGGGAGGCCGTTCAATCGGCCCACCCACGCCACCGTCTCGCCGAGCGGCGACATCTATGTCAGCGACGGGTACGGCAACGCCCAGATCCACTGCTTCAACCAACAGGGCGAACTCCGGTTCTCGTGGGGCTCGCCCGGCAGCGGGCCCGGAGAGTTCAACACGGTCCACAGCGTCTTCGTCGACGACGACGGCACCGTGTACGCGGCCGACCGCTACAACAACCGGGTTCAGTTCTTCACCTCAGCCGGTGAGTTTCTGGGGCAATGGGCCGGTCTGCGCCTGCCAAATAGCGTGCGCAAGGGTCCCGACGGCAATTTCTACGTGGCCGAGCTGGCCAACAGGGTCAGCGTGCTCAGCAAGGACGGCACTCTGCTCGCACGCTGGGGTGACGGGGTCGAGGTCGGCGATGAGGAGATCGGCGGTGCCTCTTTTGCCTTGCCCGACGCACCTTCGCGGGACCCCATGGTCAGGGGGAAGGTTCACCACGACCCGGGGCCGGGATTGTTCTGCGCCCCGCACGGCATTGCCGTCGATTCGGCGGGCAGCTTCTATGTTGCCGAGGTGTCGGAGTCGTGGATCGGATTGGATCGCGGCAGCCGCAGCGTCCAGAAATTCGTGCGCGTGTAACTCTCGTAGAATCTCGCGCTGACCGCCGGCAGGACCGAGGGTAGGGGCCAGACCGCCGCGCTAGAATCGGGCAGCCAAGCGGGAGTAACTCAGTTGGCAGAGTGCTTGCTTCCCAAGCAAGATGTCGCGGGTTCGAATCCCGTCTCCCGCTCCATCTCTTCGCGCTGGTAGGGGCGAACGATCGCCGGCGTGCCATCGGCGCGATCTCGGGGTTTTCCGCCGCGCCGTCATAATCGGGCTCATGTTGGGCGAGGTTGAGTCCCTTGAGCATGGCTCGCCCATGAGCACGGCCAACGGCGGTGCGCTTGACCCCCTGGTCGGGCCCCAGTGCTCCCTTGCAGTCCAGCTGCGCCGGGCGACGGGCGCGGTCATCGGGCGGGGCGCCGAGCTCGACGCGATTTCGCAGGAGATCAAGGAGGCCACGAGCCGGCTCGCCGCGGTGACCCTCGAGGGCGAGCCGGGCATTGGCAAGACGCGCCTGCTGCTCGCCGCGGCTGAGCTCGCGTCGGCGAGCGGCTTCACCTGCGTCGCCGTCACCGCCGACGAAGAGATCCGCGGACCGTTCCTGCTGGCGCGGAGCCTGTTCTTCTCGAACGCGATCCGGGACACAGCAGCGGGGACCCCGGCCGAGGCTGCCGTCAGCCGGGTGGTCGAGGCCATCTCCGGGCGCGACGAGCCCGGGTTCGAAAGCCTGCTGCCCGACGCCAAGCTCCTGCGCGCCTTCGACCTCGCCGGTGTCGCGATCTCGACGCTCGCCGGAATGCGGCCGCTCGCGTTGCTCATCGACGACGCCCAGTGGGCGGACGACGACACCCTGCGGCTGCTCCGCTACATAGTCCGGAGCGACGCCGACCGGCCGATCTTCCTGTTCCTGACCATCCGGCCGGCCGAGTTCGCGAAGGTCACCGAGGCGGTCAATTTCGTCGCCGATATGGAACGGATGGGGCTCGTCCGGCGACTGCGGCCGGGGCGCTTCAGCAGCGTCGAGACGACCGAGCTCCTGAAGCGCGTCCTGGGCGGCCCGGTCGAGGCCAGCTCTGCGGCCGCGATGCACGCGCAGAGCGAGGGTGTGCCGTTCATCGTCGAGGAGCTGGCGCGGACGCACCGCGAGGCCGGCACGTTGCAGCAGCTCGATGGCCAGTGGCGGCTCGGTCGAAATGCGGCGCGGCTCATGCCATCAGCGGTACGGACGCTCATCGATCGGCGGGCCGCCCGGCTCCCGGCCGGCACGCGAGCTGCGCTCGGCGACGCCGCGATCCTGGGCCGCAGCTTCAGCCTGCGCGACCTGCGCGCGATCCGGACGCGGATCGGTGTCGGCGAGGCAGGCGACGCGGGCGGCAGCGGCAATGGCGCCGACCCGCTCGCCGACGACCTCGCGCCCGCCGTTGCGGCCGGCCTGTTGCTCCCGCAGGCCCAGGGCGAGCCGGCCGATTTCACGTTCACCCACGAGCAGGTGCGGGAATTCGCCTCGAGCCAGCTCTCGGCTGCCCGGCGACGACAGGTCCATGCCGCAGTCGTCGACCTGCTGCTCGAGGGTGGCGATCCTGCTCCGGCAGGCCTGCCGATGCTCGCTCGGCATGCGCTTGCGGCCGGCGATACCGCGCGGGCCGCACAGTTCTCGATCGATGCCGCTTCAGCCGCGCTCGCGTCCAACGCGCCGGAGGAGGCCCTTCGACTCGTGGAGCAGGCACTTCCGGTTGTAGCGTCGCCAGCCGATAGACGCGTTCTGCTCGCGACGCGCGACGATGCGTTCGCCGTACTCAGGCGAACCGGCGATCGGCTTGACGGCCTGACCGAGATGGCCGCGCTGGCCGAGGCGATGCGCGATCCCGCAATCGAGCTGGACGTGCAGCTGCGGCGCGCCTCGGCGCTACGCATGAGCCGTGACGAAGATGCGGCCGCGGAGCTTGCTCGCCGCGTCCGCACCCGCGCGGCCGAGCGCGGCGATGTCGCGCTGGAGCTCCGGGCGACCCTCGAGCTGGGCCAGGCGATTGTGCGCAGCCCGCTGGGCGAGTCGTTCGGCGGCGCGGCGGCCGAGATCGACCTCGATGCCGCCGACGAGGCCTTCCGCCGGGCGATCGAGCTGGCGGAGCAGCTGGGCGACGATCACAGCCTGGCTGCGGCTCTCCGGGAGGTCGGCACGATCGACTTTGCCAAGGGCCGTGGGTGGTTCGCGGGCGAGGTTAGAGCCGGGCGGGCGAACGAGCTCATGGCGATGATCGCGTCGGGTGCCAACATCGAGGAAACGATCCTGGCGTCGCCGGTCGGCCCGCTCTTCGTCGATGCGAACCAGGTCTTCGATCGTGCCCTCGGCATCTTCGAGCGGCTCGGTGACCGGACCGGCGTCATGTCGACGGTCATCGCCATGGCCTACGCGCGCTACGGGACGGTCATGCATTTCACGTCGTCGGCGCGCCATCTCGAGGAGATCCGGCGGGTTACGAGCCGGCTGTCGGAACTCGTCACCGAGAGTGAGCGGGCGCGACTGGACCTCCAGATGCTGTTCGGCGTCCACGTGTACTCGCGGGCCAAGGTGGTGCCCGACCTGGCGCTGTCGCGCGGCGAGGAGGCTCACCGTGGCGCGAAGCTGCAGGGCGACCGGAGCACCGAGTTCCTGGCCGCCGGGGGCGTGGCGATGACACTGCTCGAGCTCGGCGATATCGCGGGTGCCGAGCGGTGGCTCGAACTGGCTGCAGCCACGGCGTCGAACGCGCCATCGCGGACGCGCTCCTACCAGCTGGAGACCTGGCGCGGGACGGTCCGGGCAGCCGCCGCTGACGCGGAGGGTATGCGCCGCCACCTGGAGAAGGCCGTCGCAATCACAACCGAGGCCGGCCAGGCCTCCGGCCGCTGCGAGGCGCTGGCGCGCATGGCCATTGAGGCGGCGCGGCTTGCCGCGGCGTCCGCGTCGGAAGGCGAGCCTGATGCAGCGCTTGTTGAGCTCGTCGAACGATCGGCGGCGCAGGTGAAGGAGCTGCTGCCGCTCCTCCCGGGGCACGCGCCGTGGGGCGCGCAGGCAGACGCGGCGCTGGCCACCGTTGCCCTCGCCGGCGGCGACATCGAGCGTGCGGCGCTGGCCGGGGGAGCGGCCCTCCAGGCCCTCCAGGCCGGGCTGCATGAGGACGTGAGTCTCGAGATCGTGATCCCGGCCGCCAGGGCCGTGCTCGCGGGGCCACCATCGGAGATGCAAGGCTTCGTGCGCGGCTTCCTTCAGCAGACGCTGGCCCGGATTGCGCAGGGCACGGCCGACGAGAAGATTCGCGTGCGCTGGCTCACCGGACCGATCGGGCGTGAGCTCGTGGAGCTGGCCGGCCCCATGGACATCCCCGTCGCAGCGGCCGAGCCGGCCTCCGAGGCATCGGCCACGCGGCCCGGCCAACCGGCCCTCGAAGATGCCGAACGCCGCCTGCTTCAGCTCCTGACCGAGGGCCACACGAATGCGGAGATTGCCACCGAGCTCGACCTGCCCGAGGACGAGGTCGCCCAGCGCCTCGCCCGGCTGCTCGCCCGGCTGGGCACCTCGAGCCGCGCCGAGGCGACCTCGCTTGCGTTTCGTGGACTCGCTTCGGTCGGGTCTCGCTGATGGCCCTCCGGGCGCGCATCGACCGTCACAAGTGCATCGGCGCGGGCAACTGCATCACCATGGCCCCGACGGCCTTCGACTGGCTCGCGGGTGACTATGGCAAGGGCGACGTGGTCGGGCCCGACAGCGTCGACGAGGAGGTGCTGCGCGCCGCGGCATTCGCGTGCCCGACCGCCGCGATCATCCTCGAAGATGTCGCAGAACTGCTGCCGTGGCAGCTGCGCGGCAAGACAGGACCCGCCCGGCGGGTGCTCAAGACGTTCATGTTCACCGACATCGTCGGCTCGACGAACCTTGTCGAGGCGCTCGGTGACGAGGCCTGGGAGACCATGCTGCGCTGGCACAACACGGCGTTGCGCGAGGTGTTCGCGGCCCACAACGGGGACGAGATCTCCACGACCGGCGACGGCTTCTTCGTCAGTTTCGACTCGCCCGACCTGGCGGTCGCGGCGGCAATCGCCATCCAGCGGCGACTCGCGGAACATCGCGCGACGCAAGGCTTTGCGCCACAGGTCCGGATCGGCCTGCATGCGTCCGATGCCACGCAGGTTGGCGGCGACTTCCACGGCAAGGGTGTGCATGAGGCGGCCCGCATCGCTGCTCTCGGCGGCGCCGGCGACATAGTCGCCAGCGTGGCCACGGTCGGGGAATCGGCCCGAACGTCCGGCCTCCGGAGCGTCACGCTGAAGGGCCTGACCGGACCGGTCGAAGTCGTGAACGTCGAGTGGCACTGACGAGCGGAGCCGCTCATGCAGTCGCGCCGGGAGACCGTTAGCGCCTGGACCTGGTCCCGCCAGCTGCCCCGGGTTGTGCGCCCTTTGTAAGGTGGATAACAGCTGCGGGGATTGGTTGTCATGCGAGCTTCCGGCCACGCTGCCAGACGTAGGGGGAAGCAACGACCTAGGAGGAAGGCATGCCTATCGAACAGGACATTGGCCGTCGCGTGCGCGACAGCATCATCGGCACGATCAAGGGCACCGGTGAGATAACGGAAGCCACCGTGGGCACTCTGTCATCCGCGGTGCAGAAGACGATCAAGGAAGTGGGGTCGACCGGCGCTGCGGCCAGCGATCTCGCCGTGGGCGCGGTCAAGGGCACGATCCTGGCGACCGGCGACGTACTCGGCCTGACCGCGACGACTGCTGCGCAATCGGTCAGTACCGCGGCAACATCGGCCGGTTCGGCGGCAGCCTCGATCGGTAACGCGGCGCGCGCCGGTGTCATCGGTGCGGTGCGTGGCTCGTCGGAAGCCGGCGTCGAGACCATCGAGGCCATCGGCCGGGCCAGCCACAGCGCGGTGAGTGAGGCATCAGCCGTCGGGACTGACGTGACCGCTGCGGCCGTCGGCGCCGTCGAGGGCGCCATCGAAGTGGCCAAGGGCACAAGCGTCAGCGCCGAGCAGGCCGCGAGTGCTGCGGCCGTAGGCGCCATCGACGCCGCCAGCGACATCGGCGAAGCGGCCGGCAAGCGCGTACGCAATGCGCTGGAAGGCACGATCAGCGGCGTCAAGGTGGTCGCCAAGTCGGCGACCGGCTCCTCGAGCTAACCCACCAGCCCAGGACGCCAGGCAGAGCGCGCCGCGGCAACGCGGCGCGCTCTTTCATGCCCAACGGGAGTTCGGCGCGCTAAGATGTGCGCCGCCGACCGGACGCCCACCAGGTCTCGCTGCGCGTGGCCGATCGGTGCGTAGCCAGCACTAGGAGGAACCGCTTCCTTCGTGGATACCGGACCCAGAACCCACGGCGCTTCGGGCGTCGTGACCAGATCCACGGTCCGCCTCATCCGCTGAGCGGTCTGCCCGGGGAATGACCCGGGCCCCGGCGCAACGCCGGGACCGCCACGTCGGCCGGGGCGCACCGCCCGCCGAGGTGGCACATGCTGTACCTGAGTCAGGCCATCGGCAAGCCCGTTCGTGACCAGAACGGGGAGCCGATCGGAAAGGTCGCCGACCTGATCGTCGCGGTCGGTGAGCGCTACCCGCCTGTCACGGGCCTCGTCATCTCGACCAACCGGCGCAAGATCTTCCTGCCCTGGTCGTCGGTCGCGTCGCTCGACGCGGACGGTGCGCGCATTCGGACGCGCACCATCGACATCGGCAAGTTCCGCCAGCGGCCGAACGAGATCCTGCTCAAGCAGGACCTGATGGACAAGCAGATCGTCGACATCGACGGCCGGCGCATCGTGCGCGTCAACGATCTCTCCCTGGATATTGTCGAGGGCGCGCTGCGTCTCGTCGCCGTGGACGTGGGCGCTGCCGGGCTGATGCGCCGGCTGGGTGTCGAGGGGCCGTTCCGGATACTCGCCCGCAACGTCGGCCGTCGGGTGCCGGAGCGCTACATCGACTGGGAGGACGTGGACCCGCTCGAGAGCTCCATCGCCTCGGTCAAGCTGCGCGTGCCACATGCCGGTTTGGCCGAGCTGCACCCCGCCGACCTGGCCTCGATCATCGACCAGCTGACGCCCAAGGACCGGGCCGGCATTCTCGCCTCGCTCGACGACGAGGCAGTCGCGGATGCCATGGAAGAGATGGACCCGGACACACAGGTCGAGGTGCTCGAGGACCTGCTGCCCGAGCGTGCGGCGGACATCCTCGAGGAGATGAGCCCGGACGACGCGGCCGACCTGGTGGCCGACCTGTCCGAACAGGCGCGCCAGGAAATCTTCGCCCTGATGCAGAAGAACGAGGCCGAGGAAGTCCAGGAGCTGCTGCGTTACCCGGAGGAATCGGCCGGCGCCATCATGACCACCGAGTTCATCGCCATCCCGGCGACGCTTACCGCGGCGCAGGCGATCGAGCGCCTGCGCGAGCTGGAACCCGACGCCGAGACGATCTACTACGTGTATGTGGTCGACGATGACGGCCGACTGGTGGGTGTGCTCTCGCTGCGCGATCTCATCGTGGCCCAGCCGGACGCGTCGATCGCCGAGGTGATGATCAAGGAGCCCGTCGCGGTGGGCGTTATGTCCAACCAGGACGATGTGGCGCAGGTCGTGGCGCGCTACAACCTGCTCGCCGTGCCGGTCGTCGACGAGGACGGCCAGCTCGAGGGCATCGTCACCGTCGACGACGCGATGGACGCGATCCTGCCCACGGCCTGGAAGAAGCGCCTGCCGCGCCTGTTCGCCCGCAACGCTGGCTGACCTCGTGCCATGACCGACGCCACCGGCCAGCCGACAACGACGGGCACGATCGTCCCCGCCATCCGGCGCCACCTTGGCCGCCGGGCGCGCTTCGCCGCGGTCCTGGCCGTGCTTGGCCCGGGCATCGTCAGCGGCTTTGCCGACAACGACGCGGGCGGCATCACCACCTATTCGCTGGCGGGCGCGCGCTTCGGCTACGAGTTGCTGTGGGTGCTGCTGGTGACGCAGATCGCCCTGTTCGTCACCCAGGAGATCGGCGCGCGCATCGGTCTGGCCACCGGCCAGGGGTTGACGGGCCTGATCCGCGAGCGCTTCGGCGTGCGCTGGGCGGCGTTCGCGGCGCTGACCATGCTCATCGCCAACCTGGGCTCGACGGTGTCCGAGTTCGCGGGCATCAGTGCCGCACTGTCGCTGTTCAACGTGCCGGTGCCCCTGAGCGCCCTGCTGGCAGCGATCGCGGTCATCACGCTGATCGGTCGCGGCAGCTTCAACCGCGTGCAGTACGCCTTCGTCGGCATCGGCGTGATCGTGTCCGGCGCCTACATCGTGTCGGCCATCCTGGCCCAGCCGGACTGGGGCCTGGCGCTCAACTCACTGGTCATCCCGCATGGCAGCTTCGACGGCGTATACATGCTCGCCGTGGTCGGCACGGTCGGCACCACGATCACCCCGTGGGGCCAGTCATTCATCCAGGCCTTCGTGGTCGATAAGCGGCTGCGCTCGGAGGACATCGCCGCCGAGCGGCTCGACGTGCTCATCGGCGTGTTCATCACCAACGTCATCGCCGCGTTCATCCTGGTCGCCTGCGCGGCGACGCTGTGGGCGGCCGGGCAGACCGACATCAGCAGCGCCGCCGACGCGGCGCATGCCCTTGGCCCGCTGGCCGGCAACGTCGCCTCGGTGGTGTTCGCCATCGGCATCCTGGCCGCCTCGCTGTTGGGCCTGGGGGTCGTGCCCCTGGCCAGTGCGTACACGGCGTGTGAGGCGTTTGGCTGGGAGCTGGGCGTCGATTGGCGCTGGCGCGAGGCGCCCGCCTTCTACGGGCTGCTGGCCTTCTTTATCGGCTTTGCCGCGTTGTTCATGCTCATCCCCGGCCTGCCGCTCATCCAGGTCATGTTCGGCGCGCAGGTCATCAACGGCCTGCTGCTGCCGATCGTCCTGGTCTTCGTGATGCTGCTTGCGGGCGATAAGCGCCTGATGGGTGAGCTGGTCAGCGGTCGCATCAACCTGACCCTCGGCTGGCTGGTCACGGTCGTACTGGTGATCATGTCGCTGCTGCTGGTCGCGACCTCCTTCGCCAGCTAACTGGATCGGCCGCGCGCGTCCACCCGCCACTCCCCGAGCAGCTCGCCGCCACGAGTCGCCAGGAAGGAATCGAACAGGTCGATCACCGGGCAGGCGTGATTGGGAACCACTGCGACCAGTTCGCCAAGCACGGGTTGCCGGCTGCCGGCCGGGAAGGTGATCACGCCGTGGTAGTCGGACAGGCGCTCGATTACCCCGTCGGGATACGCCGGCAGGCAGCCGAAGCCGGCCAGGTACGAGGGCACGTCCTTGGTCAGTGTCTT
>CAZSWK010000014.1:0-38320 GCA_964610835.1 uncultured Anaerolineaceae bacterium
CGAACGCCACCAGCACGATCTTGTCGCCGATGGTGACGCGCCCCGAATCGACGGCCTCCGAAAGCGCCAGGCCGACCGACGCCGCCGAGGTGTTCCCGTAGCGGTCGACGTTCACGAACATCTTGTCCATCGGCAGGCCCAGGCCCTTGGCGACCGATTCGATGATGCGCACGTTCGCCTGGTGGGGAATGAACAGGTCGACTTCGTCGGCCTGCCAGCCGGCGCGCTCGATCGCCTTGAGCGCGGTGGTGGCCATCGTCTTGGTCGCGTAGCGGTAGGTCTCGCGGCCTTCCATGCGGATGTAGTGCTCGCCGCGTGCCAGGGTCTGGCCGGAAGCCGGCGAGCGCGAGCCGCCAGACGGCAGCCAGATCATGTAGGCCCCATCCGGGTCGGTCGTCAGCTCGAGGCCGCGCATGCCGCCGCCCGGCTCGTCCGACGCTGACAGCACCATCGCGCCGGCGCCGTCGCCGAAGAGGATGCACGTGCCGCGGTCGGAAAAATCAAGGTAGCGCGAGAGTGTCTCGGCACCGATAACCAGCGCATGACGGAATGCGCCCGAGCGGAGATAAGCGTCGGCGGACGAATAGGCGTAGACGAGGCCCGAACAGGCTGCCGACACGTCCATCGCCGCGGCGCGCGAGTTGCCGATGGCCTCCTTGACCAGCGCACCGGTCGAGGGCATCCAGTAATCCGGCGTGAGCGTGGCGACCATGATCACGTCGATGTCGTCCGGCTCGAGGCCGGCGACCGCAATGGCGCGCTTGCCGGCCACCGCGGCCATCGTCGCGGTCGTCTCGTGCGGCGCGGCGATGCGCCGTTCGCGGATGCCCGTGCGCGTGCGAATCCACTCGTCGGACGTGTCGACCACGCGTTCCAGGTCGGCGTTGGTCAGCCGTCGCTCGGGCGCATACATACCCCAGCCGGTGACGCGCACACTCTGCGGCGGCTTCACGGCTCCACCTCGAGTAGCGGCTGCTTGGCCTTGACCAGCGCCCCACTTTCCACGCACAGGCGCACGACGCGCCCGGCAATGTCACTCTTGATCTCGTTGAAGAGTTTCATCGCCTCGATGAGGCCGATCACCTGGCCGACTGCCACCTGCCCTCCCTCACGAACGTATGGTTCCGCGCCTGGCGAGGGCGCCGTGTAGAACAAACCGGTCAGCGGCGCCACCACGGCGCGCACAGCCGGCGCCGTGTCCTGCGCAGTCGCCTCCTGCGCACGAGCCACGACCGACGATGGGGGCGCCACGCCAGAGGCGGCGGCCTGCCCCAATGCCACGGGCTTGCGCAATAGGAGTGCCGTGTCGCCGACCTCAAGCTCGAGCTCGGACAGCTCGGACGCGTTGAGCAACTCCTCCAGGCGATCGATCAGCGTCAGCAGGTCGGGGGCCTGCTCCTGCTCACTCATTCCGACCACCGCCGAAACACGAGCGCCGAATTCTGGCCGCCGAAGCCAAAGGCGTTCACCAACGCCGCGTTGACCTCGTGCTGCCGGGCAACCAGCGGCGTGCAGTCCAGTGAACCGACCTCAGGCGCCGGATCGGTCAGGTTGATCGTCGGCGGCACGCAGCCTTCACGCATGGCGCAGATCGCGGCCACGGCGGCGATGCCTCCGGCGGCGCCCAGCGTATGGCCGATGGCACCCTTGATGGCACTGATCGCGACGTTCGGCGCGTGCTCCCCGAAGATCGTGCGAAAGGCACTCAGCTCGGCCGGATCGCCCTCCGGCGTTGAGGTGGCGTGCGCGCTGACATGGTCGACCTCGGCAGGCGCTATGCCGGCCTTCTCGAGCGCTCGTCGCGCGGCTCGCACACCGCCCGCGCCACCCGGCGCCGGCAGCGTTATGTGATTGGCGTCGGCGGTGGCGCCGTAGCCGCACAGCTCGGCCAGCACGGCGGCGCCGCGGCGGCGGGCATGATCGAGCTCCTCGAGCACGAGGACCGCGGCGCCCTCGGCGATGACGAAACCGTCGCGGCCCTGGTCGAAGGGCCTGCTGGCGGCCTCCGGATCGTCGTTCCGCGTCGACAGCGCGCGCATCGCCGCGAACGCTCCCAGCAACGGCTCGAAGATGGGCGCCTCGGAGCCGCCGGCGAGCATCACGTCGGCGTCGCCGCGGATGATCGTCTCGGCCGCCTCGCCCAGCGCGTGCCCGGCGGTGGCGCAGGCGCTCACCGTGGCCCAGTTCGGGCCGCGGGCGCCGAAGCTGATCGAGGTCTGGCCCGCGGCCAGGTTGGCGATGGCCATCGGCACGAAGAAAGGCGAGATGCGGTCCGGCCCGCGGGTGGCGTTGACCGTGAACTGCTCGGTCATCGTGCCCGCGCCACCAAGGCCCGAGCCGATGATGGTGCCCGTGCGCTCTGACAGCTCGCCCTCAAGGCGCTCGGGCAGGCCGGCCTGGTTCATCGCCTCACGCGTGGCCACCAGCGCGAACTGCGTGTAGCGGTCGTTGCGCCTGATCTCCTTGCGATCGAGCACGGCCGATGGGTCGAAGCCGACGACCTCGCCGGCGACCTTGCTGCTCACGCGCTCGGGATCAAAGGCCGTGATGAGGCGTATCCCCGAATCGCCGCGCACGAGGCGCGACCAGAAAGCGGCAACGTGGTTGCCGAGTGGCGTGACCGCACCCATGCCGGTCACCGCCACGCGTCGCCGCGCTGCCACGCCACTCACCTGACGAACCGGCCCGTGCGGATTGTCGCGGCGCGGTAGACGTCGCCCGTCAGGCCACGCTGCGCGACCTCCTCGGCGGCCGTCTGCGCGTCGTAATCCGGCCGATACAGCTGCGCCAGCGGGGCAGCCTCGGCGGGCGGCTCGTCGGCCGTCTCACTGTCGTGCTCGGGCTGATCGGGAATGGTCAGCATTGCCCAGTTGGCCGTTGCCTCGCCATCGAAGGCGAAGCCACACGAACCGGGATTGACGATCAGCTTGCGGCCAAGCTCGCGGACGTCGGCAATGTGGGTGTGGCCACACGCGATCACGCGCGCGTCGGTCCGCGTGACGCGCTCGATGGTCACGCCCGGGTCGAGGTCGGTGGTCAGGCCGGCCGTCTGGCTGCCGGGGGACGCGTGGCACATCAGGACCAGCTGGTTGTCGGCCCATATACGACGCTCGGCAGCCAGTCCGCGCAGCCAGTCGAGCTGCTCCCCGGAGAGCTGGTCGTGCGCCCACTCGGCCGCCGCGCGGTATGCGGAGGGCACTTCGTCGAACCACGGGAACGCGGCCGCGTAGTCGAGATCGGCCACGGCTATGTCAGTGTTGCCCTGGACGACCAGCGCGCCGTCCGCCTCGAGCGCGCGCAGGCGCTCGACCGTCTCGGCGGGCCGCGGCCCATTGAACACGTAGTCGCCCAGGACGAGGGTGCGTTCGGCGCGATGCCGCTTGATGTCGGCCAGCGCCGCCTCGAGCGCCAGCAGGTTGCCGTGGATGTCGCCCAGCACGGCGAAGCGCGTGGCCATCAGCCGAGCACTCCGTCGCGCGGGATGATGAACGAAATCGTCGCCTCGCAGCAGACCTCGCCCTCGACGCTGGCCACCGCGCGGCCACGGCCGAAGCGTCCGCCCAGCTTCTCCATTGTCACCTCCAGGCTGAGCACGTCACCCGGCTGCACGACGCGCTTGAAGCGGCAGTCATCGATCGCGGCGAAGAGGCCGATGCGGTTGCCGAAGCCATCCTGCCGCGCGACGTAGACGGCCATAGTCTGGGCCAGCGCCTCGACCTGCAGCACTCCCGGCATCACCGGCAACTGCGGGAAGTGTCCCTGGAAGAACCACTCGGTCGCGGTAACACCCTTTTCGGCGCGGATGTACTGGCGCTGCGGGTCGTATTCGACGACGCGGTCGACGAGCAGGAACGGCCAGCGATGCGGGATCAGTTCCTGGATCTGGGCGGTGCTCAACACCACGTCGGCCATCGCGGAGTCCCTATGCCGCCGCGGCCGTGGCCAGGAAGGCGCCGCTGCCCACGCGATCGAGCAGGTTGGTGGTGAATTCGCCGTTCAGGAACGTGGGATGGGCCAGCAGCGCGCGGTGCAGCGGAACGTTGGTCACGATGCCCTCGAGCACCAGCTCATCGAGCGCCTCCCGCGCTCGCGCGATGGCTGCCGGCCGATCCTCGCCCCAGGCCACCAGCTTGCCGAGCAGCGAGTCGTAGTACGGGGGAACCTCGTAGCCGGGGAACAGGTGACTGTCCATGCGTACCCCGGGGCCCCCGGGCGGCACGTAGGCTTCGATCGTGCCGGCCTGCGGCCGGAAGTCGTGCTCGGTGTCTTCGGCATTGATGCGCAGTTCGATCGCGTGCCCATGCAGGCTCACGTCGTGTTGCGAATAGCCAAGCGGCTCGCCGGCGGCGATGCGGATCTGCTCGGCGACCATGTCGATGCCCGACAGCATCTCCGTCACCGGGTGCTCTACCTGGATGCGGCAGTTGATCTCGATGAAGTAGTAGTTGCCGTCGCGATCCAACAGGAATTCGAGCGTGCCGACGTTCTCGTAGCCCGCTTCGATGACGGCTCGCAGCGCTCCCTCCGCGAGTGCCTCCCGGCGCCCGTCGTCGAGGGCCGGGCTGGGCGCCTCCTCGATGATCTTCTGGTGCCGTCGCTGCACGGAGCAGTCACGCTCGCCCAGGTGCACGCCGTTGCCGTAGCGGTCGACCATCACCTGGACCTCGATGTGGCGGTTCTCCTCGAGCCACTTTTCGAGGTAGAGCGAGTCGTCGCCGAAGGCGGCCAGGGCCTCCGAGCGGCACACGGTCATGGCCTGCTGCAGCTCTCTCGGCGAGCGCACCATGCGCATGCCCTTGCCCCCGCCGCCGGCCGAAGGCTTGATGAGCACCGGGTAGCCGATCCTTTCCGCTTCGGCCAGCGCGTGCGCGTCGTCGCGCAGCATGCCCGAGCCGGGGATGGTCGGCAGTCCGTGCTTGGCCATCAGCGTGCGCGTGCCGGCTTTGGACGCGAAGCGCTCGAGTACCTCGGCCGGTGGCCCGATGAACACGAGGCCGTGCGCACGAGTCATCTCGGCGAAGGTGTCGTCCTCCGAGAGGAAGCCGTAGCCGGGATGGATCGCCTCGCAGCCGCTGATGAGGGCTGCCGACAGCAGCGCGGGCGCCGACAGGTAGCTGCGCCGCGATTCCGGCGGCCCGATACAGATCGCCTCGTCGGCCAGGGTGACGGCGAGGGAATCGCTGTCGGCCTGGCTGTAGGCGACGACCGGAGTGACCCCCAGCTTGCGGCAGGCGCGCACGATGCGCACCGCGATCTCGCCTCGATTGGCAATCAGGATCCTGTCAAACATGGGCCTCCACCCGGGCAATGGGCTCACCGTACTCGACGGCGGCACCCGCCTCGACCTCGATCTCGCGCAATGTACCGTCGTGCGGGCTGATGATCTCGTGGCGCACGCCGAGCACGTCGATGTGACCGATGGAGTCGCCCTGTCGTAGCGAGGCGCCGACGTCCACGCCGTCGCGCGGCATGAAGTAGCCCACCGCCGGCGAGGTCACCACGTCGCGCGGTGGTTCCGGCCGGGCGGCGCGCTCGGCAACGGAATGCGGCGCCGCGCCGCCACTGACCACACGCGTGGCCGGGCTGTCGATTGCACCGCCGAGCGGCCGCGTGCCGTCACTCGTCCCGGCACCGCCAGCCGCCTCCGCGATCGGCCGGCGCAGGCGGATGCGCCAGCCATCCTGGCGCACCTCGAGTTCGCCCAGCTGGCTGTGCGTGAGACGGTCGATCAGGGTGGGCAGCACGTCCTCGGCCAGGCGCGCCATGGTCACCCGGGCCTGCTCGTCCGCGCTCATGTCGCTCATCTTCAGAGCTCCTCGCGCAGCGGTGGTTCTTCAGCCGCATCGGGCGTTGCCGCCGGCAGCGGCGCGCCATCGCCGCCGCTCAGCACGGCCCGGCCGCTGTCGAGCAGCTGGCGAATGCGCTCGGCCAGGCCGGCGCGCTCCGGTGCCGCGCGCGGCTCACCCGTCTCGCTCACCACGGTGAACTCGCCCATCTGCCGGTAGCGCGCGTAGCGCGCGTCGAGCAGCACGCGCCGGTCGCGGCCGGCCAGTGCGTCGAGCTGCGACGTGATGCGCGCGCGAAGCCGGCGCGCGGTCTCATCGGGATGCTCGTGCGCGCCGCCGGCAGGCTCGGGCACGACCTCGTCGATGACGCCCAGGGCAAGCTGCTCGTTGGCGGTCAAGCGCATCGCCTGGGCGGCGTTCTGCGCGAACTCGCCCGAGCGCCACAGGATGCTTGCCGCTCCCTCGGGACTGATGACCGAATAGATCGAATTCTCGAGCGCCATGACCACGTCGCCCACCGCTAGCGCCAGGGCACCGCCTGAACCGCCCTCACCGGTGATGACGGTGACGATCGGCGTGCGCAGCGTGGTCATGACCTCTATCGAGCGGGCGATGGCTTCAGCCACGCCGCGCTCCTCCGAAGCCGGACCGGGAAATGCGCCAGGGGTGTCGACGAAGGTAACCAGCGGCAGTTGCAGCTTCTCGGCCAGCCTGTACAGCCGGATGGCCTTGCGATAACCCTCCGGGTGCGGCATGCCGAAGTTGCGGTGAATGTTCTCGTTGGTCTCGGCCCCCTTCTGATGGCCGACGAACACCGCACGCCGGCCATCGATCCGGCACAGCCCGCCGGCGATGGCGGGGTCGTCGCGGAACAGGCGGTCGCCGTGCAGCTCGATGACCTCGGTGGCCATCGCGCGCACCAGCTCGAGTGTGTGCGGCCGGTGGACGTTGCGCGCCATCTGGACCCGGGCCCACACCGCGTCACGAAGCTGCTGCTCGTCGACGACCTCGCCGACCTGCACTTCTGCCTCAGCCACCGACCGGTTCCCTTGGCTCACGATTGGCAATGCTCTCGAGATAGGCCAGCGAGCGGCCCACCGGCGATGCGGAATCGTGGCCGTTGCGCTCGCTCAGGGGCGTGACGCGCATGTAGCGCAACAGCGCCAGGAGAGTGTCACGCAGCGCGGCGCGCGGGACGATCTGATCGACGAAGCCGTGCTCGAGCAGGAATTCGGCGCGCTGGAAGCCTTCCGGCAGCGACTCGGCGATCGTGCCTGCGGCGACGCGCGCCCCGGCGAAGCCGATGAGCGAGTTGGGCTCCGCGAGGTTGATGTCGCCGAGCGCGGCGAACGACGCGAAGACACCACCGGTGGTCGGGTCGGTGAGCACGCTGATGTAGGGGATGCCGGCGTCGGCCAGCCGCGCCAGCGCGGCGACGGTCTTGACCAGCTGCATGAGCGCCAGGGTTCCTTCCTGCATGCGAGCGCCACCGGACGCCGAGACGATGACGAGCGGCAGCCGTTCCTGAAGCGCGTACTCCGCGGCGCGCGTCACCTTTTCACCCACCACGGTGCCCATCGAACCGCCCATGAAGGCGAAGTCCATGACGCAAACGACCAGCTGCGTGCCGGCGATCGTGCCCGTACCCCACACCGCGGCGTCGCGGGCGCCGGTGGCGGCACGCGCCGCTTCCAGCCGCTCGGGGTAGGGCTTCTGATCGACGAAGCCGAGCACGTCGACCGACTGCAGGCCGGCGTCGCGCTCGTGGAAGCTGTCACGGTCGAGAAGAAGGGCCAGCCGTGCGCCGGCACGCAGCCGGAAGTGGTGGCCGCACTTGGGGCACACCTGCTGGTTCTTGTCGAGCTGCTTGTTGTAGAGCATCTCCTGGCACCCCGGACAGCGTGTCCACAGGTCCGTGGGATAGGACTGACGGCGGCCGCCGAAAGGCAGCTTGATCGGCATAGCTACACGTGCCTCCGCCGCCAGGCCAGCATCGCGGCACCGGCGATCGAGACACCCGACGCCAGCGCACCACCCATCAGCAGCCGGCGATCGATGGCCGGCACGACGGCCACGCCGGCAGTGGCGCCTGTTGTCTCGGCGGCATCGCGCAGCTGCTGGGCCAGGCGTTCCTCGAACAGGAACGACGGGTGGAAGCGCGGGAGGCCGTTCTCGAGCAGCCTGATCACATGGCGCACGCCGACATCGGGTCGAACGGCCGGCGCCGGCCAGGGAATCGGCTGGCGGGAGTGTGCCGCGAGCAGCGCGTCGATGTAGGCGTCGCTCTGGATGGCGGCCTCTTCGGTTTCGGAGAGCATCAGTGCGTGGACGTCTCCCGCCGGACGGGACGCCGATCGGAGCGCCGGCTGCGCTCGCTGAGCTGCGCCGCGACCGAGCGCAGCGCGCGATGGATGAGCACCCGCGTGGCCGCGTCCGAGCGGCCCAGCACCTGGCTGATCTCGCGCGTGCTCAACTCGTCCACGAAGCGCAGGACGAGCGCGCGGCGGCGGTCGGCCGGCAGCGCATCGATGGCCGCCAGCGCGTGGGCCACTTCCTCGCGCGCGGCGGCCGTCTGCGGCGGATCGTCGGCAGCCACCAATTCGAGCGCGTCGTCGAGGGGCGTGACCGGATGCCGGCGCGTCTGCCGGCGCTCGTTGGCCAGGGCGTTGCGCGCGATCTGGAACAGCCACACGCGGAAGCTGCTGTCGGGCGGCGGCGCCTGTTCCTCGAAGCGCGGCAGGCCTGCGAGCGCACGCAGGAACACCTGCTCGGTCAGATCCTCGGCCGCATGCCGATCGCGTAGTTCGTAGAGAGCGAAGTTGTACACCTGGGCGACGTACTTCCGATAAAGGTTTTCAAAGGCCTTGGGATCACGCCGGGCCGCTTCAACGGCTGCACGGTCGGCGCCATCCCCCTGGACCGCGGCGCGGTCCTTCCCTCTCCTCAACACCGGGGAAGTCTAGTCGTTACACCAACACTGCCCGGCCTGCGAGGAGACAGGCCGTGACGAGTCGCCGCTGCTACGAAGGCCGGGCCAACGAGGGGCAGAATGCGGCCGGAGCCGCTGCGGGATTGTGCTCCGGAGCTGGTCGGGCTGTCACGGATTGACCGATAGCACAGGGTCGGACGAGACTGGCCAAGCCATGAGTGAGCCCGTGGAGATTGCGCGCCCGGTCGCGCGCGTTCTCCTGCTCGACCCCGGCAATCGCGTCCTGCTGCTGTTCGACGACCGCGATGAGGACCATGGGCCCTTCTGGTACCCACCCGGCGGGCGTATCGAAGAGGCCGAGACGCCCGAACAGGCTGCCCAACGGGAATTGCGCGAGGAGATCGGGGTCGATCTCGAGGTCGGACCGCTCGTTCTCCGGTGTCGTGCCCGCTTCGCCTATGGTGGTCGTCTCTACGACCAGGACGAGTGGCACTACGTTGCGCACACCGACCGACCGGAGAAGCTGGTCAGCCGCCAGGGCGACAACGAAACGGCGGCGGTTGCGGCTCATCGCTGGTGGTCACTGGCCGACCTCGAGGGCACGCGCGACGCGATCTTCCCTGAGGGGCTGACGGAGGTGCTGCGGCGCGTCGTACAGGGCGAGGCATAGCCCGGCTTTACCGACCCAGCGAGATCAGACCAGCCGGCAGCGCGTGACCTCTCCACTGCCGACCACGCGCACTTCCCCGCCGCCGGTCTCGACCAGCAGGCCGCCGCTCTCCGGATCGACGCCCAGCGCCACCCCCTCGACCTCGCCATCGCCCAGGTTGACCGCCACCCTCCGGCCGGTCGTGCGCTGCACCGTAGACCAGCCACCGACGTCAAAGCGCCCGGCGAGCAGCGCCTCGTAGCGCGGCTCGAGCCGGGCCAGGAAGGCGTCGAGCAGTTGCTCGTTATCGATCGGCCGGCCGCCCGACAGATGGCGCAGGCTGGCCATTGCCGCGGCCAGGGCGGGTGGGAAGTCGGCTGCCGGCCAGTCGCTGTTGATGCCGATGCCGACCACTGCCGACTGGACGGCGCCATCCCGGCTCACCGATTCCCCGAGCACGCCCGCAAGCTTCAGCAGTCCACCCTGCGGGCCGTCGACGACCAGGTCGTTGGGCCACTTGAGCCAGATCGTCGCGTCGGGCAAGCCGGCGGCTTCCTCGGCGGCATCGCGCATGGCGAGCGCGACTGTCGCCGCCAGGCGCCAGGCGTGATGCAGATCCAGGTGAGCCGGCCGAAAGCCGGCCGACAGCAACAGGCCGGCGCCCGGCGGCGCCTGCCACTCCCTGTCCTGCCGCCCGCGGCCGCCCGTCTGGTGGCGCGCGACGGCGATTGCAACCTCGGGCTGTCCCCGGTCGAGCCACTCGCGGACCACGCGCTGGGTCGAATCGACCTCGTCGAGGCGCTCCAGCCGAGCCGGAAACGTGGCGCCACTCACCGGGTGACGAGGTGCGCGCCGCGGCGGTCGAGCGGCACGCTGCGCGCGGCGCCCGTCAGCCCCAGCCGCTGCGCCGCGCGCGACATGGCCGTGGCGATCGATTCGGCCTGCGTCGAGTCGTTGGTCAGCGCGAGGACACTCGAGCCAGCGCCCGACAGGGCCGCGCCCAGCGCCCCGGCGGCCCGGGCCGCGGCCACGATCTGGGGCAGCTGCGGCAGATGCTCGGCGCGGTACGGCTCGTGCAGGCGGTCCGTGGCCATGCCGCCCAGCAGCTCCGGCCGGCCGCCCGTCAAAGCGGCCACCACCAGCGCCGTGCCCGCGACATTGCGTGCGGCGTCGGCGTGCGTGACCGTGGCCGGCAGGACGGCGCGCATCTGGTCGGTCGACAGCGCCATCTCCGGGATGAACAGGACGGCGGCCAGGTCGGCCGGCGGCTCGAAACTGCTGGCCCGCGGCTGCCCGGCCGCGTCGTGGCTCACGATCACGAAGCCACCCAGCAGCGATGCCGCCACGTTGTCGGCATGCCCATCGAGCTCGGCAGCAAGCTCGAGGATGCGTACCCGGTCCGGCTCGCGACCCAGCAGGGCATAGGCAGTGAACAGGCCGGCGACGGCGGCTGCCGCGGACGATCCCAGCCCACGGGCGAGCGGAATGTCGTTGCTCATCTGGATGCGCAGCGGCGGCCGCCGCCCGCCGAGCTCGCGAAGGCCGCGCTCGAGCCCGGCCAGGAAACGGTTGCCGGCATCGAGCCGAAGCTGGCCGGCTCCCTCGCCGCTGACCGCCAGGCTGTCCTCTGCACCGCGTACCACGGTCGTGCGCAGGTACAGGCCGAGGGCCAGCGCCAGTGCGTCGAAGCCGGGACCGAGGTTGGCCGACGAGCCCGGCACCTCGACCGTGACCGGCGTTGCCGGGGTCACCAACTGCCCTTCACCAGCCGAGCGCGCGGCGGATTGCCGTCGTACTGGCGCGCGCTTCGATCGGTGGCTCGGCCAGCGTCGCGGCCGTGTCCGGATCCTTCAGGCCGTGCCCGGTCAGCACGCACACGATCGTGGCGCCCGGGTCGAGGCGCCCGGCAGCCGCGAGTTTGCGCACGCCGGCCACCGATGCCGCCGACGCGGGCTCGCAGAACACGCCCTCCGAGCGCGCCAGGTCACGGTATGCGGTGAGGATCTCCTCGTCGGTGACCGACTCGATCGACCCGCCCGACTCGTCCTTGGCGCGGAGCGCCTTCTCGGCACTGGCCGGGTGGCCGATCCTGATGGCGGTGGCGACCGTCTCGGGGTGTTCGACGGGCTGGCCGGTGACCAGCGGCGCCGCGCCGGCCGCCTGGAAGCCGAGCATTACCGGCCGCGTCTCCACCAGTTTGGCCGCGCGATACTCCGTGAACCCCTGCCAGTAGGCGCTGATGTTGCCCGCGTTGCCGACCGGCAGTGCGAGATAGTCGGGCGCGCCGCCCAGGTCTTCACAGACCTCGAAGGCAGCCGTCTTCTGGCCCTCCAGGCGATATGGATTGACCGAGTTGACGAGAGCCACGGAGCGCTCGTCGTCCCCCTGCTGGGCAGTCAGTTCGCGCACGACGCGCAGGGCATCGTCGAAGTTGCCGTCGATGGCCACTACGCGCGCGCCGGCAGCCTGGGCCTGCAGCAGCTTGCCGGCCGCAATTTGGCCCTTGGGCAGCACTACCACCACCTCGAGCTGCGCCAGCGCGCCGTACGCCGCCGCCGAGGCGGCCGTGTTCCCGGTCGAAGCGCAGATGATCGCCTGCGCGCCCCCCTCGAGCGCCTTGGCCACGGCGACCACCATGCCGCGGTCCTTGAACGAGCCGGTCGGGTTCTCGCCTTCGATCTTGAGATGCAGCAGCGGGCAGCCGATCTGGCGACCCAGGTTGCGCGCCTGAAGCAGCGGCGTGTAGCCCTCGCCCAGGGTGATGTTCGGCGTCGCGGCGGTGACCGGCAGAAAGGCCGCGTAGCGCTCCATCAGCCGCGGCCGGGCATCGCTGCTCGTTCGCTGCTGGCGCAGCTGGCGCAGCACCTCACTCATACGCATGTTGCAGCGATTGTGAGCGTCCGGCGTGCCGATTGCTTCGTCAGTCGCCTGCGGCGCCTCCCGAGGCAACGCGAGCCGGCTCGCTCCTCAGCGGGCGAAACCCATCCGTTCGTACATGGCGTCAAGCGTTGGCCTTGCCGCGGCGGCGGCCTTTTGCGCACCCAGGGCGAGCATCCGCAGCAGTTCGGTGTCATCGGCTCTCAGCTCGCGGTAGCGCGCCTGGAACGGTGCCAGCAGTTCGACCACGGCATCGCCGACGTCCTGCTTGAACTGGCCGTAGCCCTTGCCCTCGTAGCGCATCTCGATCTCCCGTATCGAGTCGCCAGTGGCGACGGCCATGATCTCGATGAGGTTGGCGATACCCGGCTTGGCCGTGGGCTTGTGCAGAATCTCGCGGCCCGAGTCGGTCACCGCCGTCTTGAACTTCCGGCGGATCTCGTCGGGCGTATCGACGAGCCGCACGACGCCGGCCGGCGCGCCACGCGTCGTCGACATCAGGCGCTCCGGCTCCTGCAGGTTCTTCACCCGCGCGCCCTCGTCCGGGAAAACACCGCGAGGCACGGTGAACGTGTCACCGAAGCGCTGATTGAAACGCTCGGCGACGTCGCGCGTCAGCTCGAGATGCTGGCGCTGGTCGTCGCCGATCGGCACGCTGTCCGCCTGGTAGAGAAGGATGTCGGCAGCCATCAGCACCGGATAGTTGAAGAGGCCGGCGGAAACGAAGTCCTGTCCCTCCGACTTCTCCTTGAACTGCGTCATCCGCCGCAGCTCCCCGAACGCGGTGACGGCGCCGAGCAGCCAGGCCGCCTCGGCGTGCGCCGCCACCTGACTCTGGACAAAGACTGTGGAACGTTGCGGATCGAGCCCGGTGGCGAAGAGCCACGCGGCGACCGAGAGCGTCGATTCGCGCAAGCCGGCCGGGTCAAAGGGCGTCGTGATCGAGTGCAGGTCAACTACGCAGAAGAAGGCCTCCCCGTCGTCCCTGACGGCCTGCTCCTGGGTGGCGACGTACTGGCGGAAGCCGCCGCTGTAGTTGCCCAACGTCTTGTCGCCCGACGACCGGATACCGGAAAACACGCGCATAGGCATCGATTGTGCCGCATCTCGCGGCCGAGAGTCGGCGTGCGCATCAACGCACGGGGCTCAGCGGGCGGCTCCGGGGCCCCAGCCCGGATTAGACTGCCCGCAAGATGGAAGTCCAGCTGCCTGAGTCGGAGCGTCGCTGGCTGCACGCGGTGCTCGTGCTGGGCACGCTCGTCCTGGCGCTGGTGCTGATCGGCCAGGTCAGCACCATCCTCGTCTACTTCAGCGACATCCTGCTCATTCTGCTGCTCGCGTCGCTGCTCGCCTTCATCATCTCGCCGCTCGTGTCCCTCGTCCTGCGCACCCTCCCTGGCCTCCCGCGCGCGCTGGTGGTCGGCGCCATCTACCTGCTGCTGCTGGTCGGCCTGAGCCTGCTGACGCTGGTGATTGCCGGCTCGCTGGCCAACTCGATAAGCGGTTTCATCAACCAGCTGCCCGATTTCCAGGCGCGCCTGCCCGAGATCCTGGCGCCCATCCAGGGCTTCCTGCAGGACATCGGCTTCCAGATCGACACCGTCTCGGTGGCCCAGGACCTGCTCAACAATGTGGGTGCCCTTGGTGACCAGCTGGTCGGGCCGCTGACCGACATCGCCTTCTTCGGCGTCGGCATCGTGGCCAGCGTCGTCATCGTCATCTTCCTGTCGCTCTTCATCGTGCTCGACAAGGACCGCATCGTCGCCTACCTGAACCGGCTCGTGCCGCCGCAGTACAACGACGAGGCGCGCCTGTTCGAGACGAGCGTCGCGGCTTCGTTCGGTGGCTTCATCCGCGGCCAGATCATCCAGGGCGTGGTCATGGGCATCATCGCGGCCCTGGTTCACGCCGCGCTGGGCCTCGACTTCCTGCCTGCCTCGGCGGCGCTGGCGGGGTCCCTGCAGGCCATCCCGTTCTTCGGCCCGATCTTTGCCTGGGCGCCGCCCGTTTTCGTGGCGCTGCTGACCAAACCGGAGGTCGTGCTGCCGGCCTTCGCGGCCATGGCCGTGGGCTGGTTCATCGTCAACAACCTGGTCCTGCCGCGAGTCATGTCATCGGCGATCGGGCTGCACCCGGTCGTCGTGCTGGTATCGGCGTTGCTCGGGCTCAAGATCGCCGGCATCGCCGGCGCCGTCTTCGCACTGCCGTTCGCGGCGGTGATCGCGGCCTTCGTCCACCACTACATGACGCGCAACATCGATCTGCCGCGCGACGTTACTTCCCGTGCCGCACGCCGGCTCGGCGAGCGGGAGGGCCATCCAGTGCGCGTGCCGGCGCCGCCGCCGATCAACGTAAGCGGCCCGGTGCCTCCCGACGCCGAGGCAAAGCCGGCCGACCCGAGCGTATGAAGCGACAGCCGCGCACTCCTCGCAACAAGGACCAGCAGCCGCGGAACGACCGACCCGACGAGAGCGGCCGGCTCGACATAGCGCGGGAACTGCAGCGCTCGGAGCGACGCGACGTGGACATGGAGCGCGGGGAGCCGCTTGCCGCGCGCGAGCGGCGCCTGATGCCGCCTCGAGCGCGGCCGCGCACCGCCCGGCCACTCGCCCAGTGGCAGACACGGCCGCGCATCCTGGTCACCAACGACGACGGTATCGAGTCGCGCGGGCTGCTGGCGCTCAAGCAGGCGCTCGAGCCACTCGGCGACACCTATGTCCTCGCGCCCGAAACTAATCAGTCGGCAGTCGGTCATACCAAGACCTTCATGCGCCCGCTGCGCGTGCGCGAACGCAAGCTGGCCGATGGCTCAGTCGGCTATTCGGTCGACGGCTCGCCGACCGACGCCGTCAGCCTTGCCTTCCTGGGCTATTTCGAGATGAGCTTTGACCTGGTCGCCTCGGGCATCAACTACGGTGCCAACCTGGGCGACGACATCACCTACAGCGGCACCGTGTCGGCCGCGATGGAGGCAGTCCTCTCATCGGTGCCCGCCTTCGCCATCTCGCAGGAGTACTACGAGCACCCCGATTTCACCCTCGCCGCGCAGATTGCCTACGTCGCCGCGGTGAACATCCTCGAGAACGGCCTGGCGCCGGGCGAGCTGATCAACATCAACGTGCCCGCGATTCCCGCCTCCGAGTGTGCCGGCGTCGAGGTGACGCGCATGGGCAAGCGCATCTACCAGGACGAGTTGATCGAGCGCATCGACCCGCGCGGGACGCCCTACTACTGGATCGGCGGCCCGCCACCGTCGGGCCTGGCCGAGCCGGGCACCGACTTCGACGCGGTGGTCAACAAGCGCATCGCGGTGACGCCCATCCAGCTCGACCTGACTGCGCGCCGCCTGCTCGGCCGACTCAACAGCTGGTCATGGGAACTACCCGGTCAATCCGCCGCGCCCGGCACGGACGAGATCGTTACGGCGCAGGCGCAGCCGGAGCGCGAGCGCCGCTAGCCACTTCCGTCGATCCCGCATCAGCGACGGGCGCCGGCCCCCGAGCGAGGGCAGCGTCAAGCCGCTCGATGAACGGTCGGGCGTCGAGCCGGACGAGGATCTCGCGCGCCGACGCGGCCGCCGCTTGTACCTCAGGCAGTGACGGGTCGAGGGCGACGGCCATGTCGACCCCTGTCAACGCCTCGTCCCACTTCATGCCCAGGTCGTTCCAGCTCTTCAGTGCTTCGCCATACAACGCCAGCGCCTCACCTGCCCGGCCCTCGAGCGCGGCGATGCCAGCCCGCATCGTCGTTCTGCGCACCTCGGCGACGCGGGCGTGCACGCCCGTCTCCTCGAGCGCGCCGAGATCGGTCCGCAAGTCATCCAACCGGCCCATCCACAGCGCACATCTGCCGCCCCAGTAGAAGGCGTAGGGCCCTGTGCCAGCCGTCATCTCGGCGCCGCGCCGCCACGCGCGCCTTGCCTCCGCCAGCCTGCCGGCCGCAAGTGCGGCAAAACCCCGCGTATCGAGGGTCGGGGCCTCGAGCCTGCTTTCACCATGCGTTTCGACCACGCCGTCGAGCTCGGCGAGGCCGGCGGCAACGTCCTCCCCGCGACAGGCGCGCACGATCAGTTCGTTGCTGAGCAGCCAGATGCGGTGCGATGTGGGCGGCTCTTCGGCCAGGCGGGCGTCGAGCACGTCCAGCGCCTCGTCCCACGCACCGATCAGGAACGAGGTGAAGCCGACGTTGTTCGTGGCCGTGAAAACTGCAACGCGGTCACCGCGCCGCTCGGCGAGCGCGAGGCCCTCGCGGAAAGTGTCCAGCGCCGCGACGTTGTCGATCTCGCCGAGCAGGTAGCCGCCAATACCGAGCGCGAGGATGAGGACCTCGTCCAGACCCTGCTGACGCGCGAGCTGCTCGCCGGCGCGGATCAGGGCCAGCCCCTCACGCATTCGGCCGAGGCTCCCGAGGGTGTGACCCCTGTAAACCATGGCTTCTGCCACTACCGGTAGCAGATCGGCGTGCTCGGCCGCCGCGAGGACCTCGTCAATGGTGGCCAGAGCCTCCTCGTGTCGCTGCAGGCCGCCGAGAGCACGCGCCAGCCGGAGCTTCAGGACGATCGCTACCTCGTCCGGCCACAATTCGGCGTATTCAGCCACGGCCACCTCGAGCAGATCCAGTGCCTGCGACGGGCCCGCGTGCATGAAGTTCTGGCCCAGGACGCCGGTAGCGGACGCAGCTCCACGAAGATCGCCGCCGGCCCGGCTCAGTTCGATGGCGCTGCGCAGCAGCTTCTCGGCACGCTTGTATTCACCAGCCAAGGTCGCCGCGCGCCCGGCGCGTGCCAGCAACGGCGCCTGCTCGGCCGGCTCGGCGGTAATCGTCAACGCCTGTTCGAGCAGGTTGACAGCCTGGTTCTGGCTGCCTAATGAGGCGCTGCGCTCGGCCGCCGCGCGCAGCGCGATTCGCGCCTGCGCGGCCAGAACGTCGGCCTCGGGGCCTGGCGCGGCGTTTTCGTGCGCCGCAAGGTAATGGGTCGCCAACGCACTGGCCAGTTCGTCGGAACCGACCTGCTCGAAATATCTCGCGGCGGCAAGGTGACGCTTCTTGCGGTCCTTGCGCGCCAGCGTGTTGTAGGCGACCTCCCGAATGAGCGCCTGCACGAACGCGTACTGGCCCACCTCGGGCGAGCGTGGGTCGATCTCGCGCGTAAGCAGCTCACGGCGGACGAGGGCGTCCAGCCTGGTCGCGAGGTCGTCTTCGCTCGCGCCGGACAGGGCCGCGAGTCCGGCGAGCTGGAAGGATTGACCGAGCACGGCGGCGTCCTGGACAAGGGAGCGGTCGCCTGCGTCGAGGGCGTCCAGCCGCGACGAGATGAGCGCGGTCAGGGTGTCCGGTACGGCCAGGCTGCTCAGGTCGCCGACCGGCACGTAGGCGCCATCCCGCTCCTCGAGCCGACCCTCGGCGAGCAACATGCGCACCATCTCGACGGCGTACAGCGGGATGCCGCCGGCGCGCTCGACGATGCTCTGGGCGGCGGCATGGGGCAGGCCAGGCACCAGGCCGTCGAGCAGCTCGCGCATCTGCTCGGCCGGTAGCGGCTCGAGGAAGATCGAATTGAAATTGCGCTTGCCGGCGCCCCAATCTGGTCGGCGTTCCAGCAGTTCGGGCCGCGCCAACGTCAGCACGTACAGCGGCTGGCCACGCGACCAGTCGAGCAGGTGGTCGATGAAGTCGAGCAGACCAGGGTCGGCGTGGTGGAGGTCTTCGAAGACAAGCACTACGGTGCCCCGCGCGGCGATGTGCTCGAAGAACGTGCGCCAGGCGGCGAAGAGCTGCTCGGCCGGCATTCCCGCCTCGACGCCGAGCAGGACCAGCAGGGCGCGTTCGACCCAACCGCGCTCCTCGCCCTCGGGCAGCCACTCGGCCACGGTCTCGGCAATGCGCTGGCGGGTGGTCGGTTCGTCGTCGCTCTCCGTCAGACCGGCTCGGCTGCGTACCATCTCGCCGAGCGCCCAGAACGCCAGGCCGTCGCCGTAGGCCGGACAGCGCCCGTTGTGCCAGTAGACGGTCTCGACCAGGCCGTCGATGTACTTGAGGAACTCCCATGCCAGACGGCTCTTGCCGATGCCCGCTGGACCCATGACCGACATCAGCCGCACCCGCTTCTCACGGCCCGTGGCGTGGAGCAGCTCCTTGAGCAGCCGGAGCTCATCAGCGCGCCCGACGAACGGGGCCTCGAGGCCCTCGCTGCGGTTGCGCCCGCCACGTTCGGCGACGACGCGCAGCGCTCGCCACGCTTCGACCGGACTCTGCTTTCCCTTGAGAGCCTGCTCGCCTTCCTTCTCGAACGCGATCGCATTCGAGGCGGCAAGATACGTGCCCTCCCCCACGAGGACAGTTCCCGGCGGAGCGGCGCTCTGCAACCGGCTGGCGGTGTTGACCATGTCGCCGGCGACCATGCCCTGGTTGGTGGCACCCAGCGTGACGGCGGCCTCGCCCGTCAGCACTCCGGCGCGGGCCTGGATATGTTCGCCAAGTGAGGGCACCAGATCTACTAGCTCGAGCGCCGCCCGCACCGCCCGCTCGGCGTCGTCCTCATGCGCGGTGGGCGTGCCCCAGACGGCCATGACGGCGTCGCCGATGAACTTCTCGACGGTTCCGCCATAGCGGCCGACCACATCGGAGCAGAGGTCGAAGTAGCGCGACAAGGTATCGCGCACCTCTTCGGCGTCGCGTTCCTCGGCAAACGGCGTGAAGCCCACCAGGTCGGCGAAAAGGACCGTGACCAACCTGCGCTCGGCTACGGCCGTGGCGGGCGGCGCGACCGCGCCAGGAACGGTCCCCGTCAGCGCGGCGCCGCACTCGTTGCAGAACTTGGCGCCAGGTTTGTTGGCAGCGCCGCAGTTCGGGCAACCTGCCTGGAGCGGCGTGCCGCACTCGTTGCAGAACTTGGCACCCTCGTCGTTGGCTGTGCCGCAGCTAGGGCAGTTCACGCTCGTACTCTACGGCCTAGCTGGCGGCCAGCACCTCGCGCGCCGCGAGAAAGCCGGGCATGCCGGTGATGCCGCCGCCAGGATGGGCACCCGCACCGCACAGGAACAGGCCGCCGACGGGCAGCTGGTAGCGCGCCGATCCGAGCAGCGGTCGCCAGGCGAACCACTGGTCTAGCCCCGGCTCGAGGTGCATGGGGTGGCCCTCGGTGAGGCCGTATTCGCGCTCGAGATCGAGCGGCGTCAGCACCCGCCGCGCGACCACGAGATCGGCGAAGCCCGGCGCGATCGCGTCGAGTTGCGCCACCACCCGGTCGCCGAGTCCTTCGCGTGCCTCCTCCCAGTTGCCATCACGCAGCCGATAGGGCGTGCCGTGGACGAGCACGCTCATCAGGTGCTCCACGCCGTTGCCCGGCACGAGCGACGGGTCGAGAAGAGTCGGGATGACCGCCTCCAGGACCAGCGTGTCCGCCGGCTCGCCGGCCTTGATCGCGTCAGCCGCACGGTCGAGGGCGTTGATGTCCGCGCCGGACAGGATGCGCCCGGACAGCCGCGCTGCCGCCTCCGGCGCGGACAACCCGCCAAAGGCGGGCAGCTCGCGCAGCGCGAACATGACCGCCGACGACCCGCCGTGCTGGCGCAGGTTGGCCGCTTCCCAGCCCAGCGTTGGGCCGAGCACGACCGGGTCGAGCAGCCCGAGCAGCGTGCGCTTCGGGTCGAGCCCCGATACGACCTGCCGGGCGCCGACCTCCTCGCCGTCGACCAGCACTACCCCGGTCACCTTCCCGTCGCGCACATTGACCCGGGCTACCTCGGTATTGGTCCGAATCTCTGCTCCGCGCGCCTGGGCGGCCCGGACGAGGCCATCCGCGAGCTGTGCCGGGCCGCCCACGACGACCGACATCTCGCCGGCCACGCCGCCATCGCCGCCAACCATGTCGGCCAGGAAGACCTGCGCCGAGCCGGCGTCGGACGGGGCCAGGCCGGTGTAGCGAACGCCGCGCCAGGCAATGGCGGCGCGCAGCTGTCCGTCCCGGACGTAGTCGGCCACGACGTCGCCGATGGGCATGGGCAACACGCGCAGGAAGTCGCGCGCGCGGCGCCTGCCCAGCGACAGGTAGCCCATCCACAGCCCCAGGGCGCTGGTCAGGTCGGACGCACGCAGCCGCGGGAGGTCGGGCGGCGCCGCGGCGGCGATGCGCGCCGCGAAGCCGGCCAGCGTGCGCATGTCCCTGTCGAGTCGGCGGTACCCGGCGACATCGGCGGGAGCCACCGAGCGCAGGTCGGCCGCCGTCCTGGCGGGGTCGGACCACAGCGTCAGCGCCCGGCCGCTGGCCGATATCGACGTCAGCCGCGCGTCGGGCTTGACCAGCTTCACGCGCTGCGCCTCGAGCCGCAGGTCCCTGGCGATGTTCGTCGCCAGGCGGCCGACCGAGTGGACCGGGCCGGGAGCCGGCACGCCGGGCATCAGCTCGGGCACGGCCAGGATGCCCCCGGCGCGGTCGCGGCGCTCAAGCACCAGCACGTCCTTGCCGGCGCGGGCCAGGTAAGCGGCGCAGACCAGCCCGTTGTGACCCCCGCCGATGACGATCACCTCGTACCGGCGGGCCCCGCCTCCGCCACGCGCCCCGCTCGATCCGCTCGCCCCGCTCATGTCGCGCGACCCATCGAGCGCAGCACCTCGAGCGCGGCGATCCGGCCCGGCGCGCCCATGATGCCGCCGCCCGGGTGGGTCGCCGAGCCGCACATCCACAGGCTGCGCACGGGCGTGCGGTAGCGCGCCCAGCCGGGCACCGGCCGGCTGAAGAAGAGCTGCGACAGGCTCAGCTCGCCCTGGAAGATGTTGCCCTCGGTCAGGCCCATGGTCCGCTCCATGTCGAGCGGCGTCAGCACCTGGCGTCCCAGGATCAGCTTGCGGATGTTCGGCGCGCGCTCGGCGATGGTGTCGATGACCGTGTCGCCGAAGGCCTCGCGCTGCGCGTCCCAGCCGCCCAGCGCCGGGTCGAGGTCATACGGCGCGTACTGCACGAAGCAGCTGATGATGTGCTTGCCCGGCGGCGCCATGGTCGGATCGGTCAGCGTGGGGATGATCATGTCGACGTATGGCCGGCGGCTGAAGCGGCCCTCCCGGGCATCGATGTAGGCCTGTTCCATGTAGTCGACCGACGGCGAGAAGCTGATCGCCCCGCGCAGATGGTCGCCCGGGCCGGGCAGGCATTCGAAATCGGGCAGCCCATCGAGGGCCAGGTTGACCTTGCCGCTCGATCCGCGGTAGCGGTAGCGGCGCACGTCGCGCTCGAAAGCGGGCTCGAGCGTGCCCGGCTCGAGCAGCCGCAGGAAGGTCTGGTTGGGGTCGAGACTGGACAGCACCACCCGGGCCTCGATCTCCTCGCCGCTTTCGAGCACCACGCCGGTCGCCCTACCCCCACGAGTCAGCACCCGCGCCACCGGCGCCTCGGTCCGAATCTCGGCCCCGCGTGCGCGCGCGGCGGAGGCGATCGCCTCGCTCACGCCGCCGGTGCCGCCCCTGGGGATACCCCACGCTCGAAAGGCCCCGTCGACCTCGCCGATGTAGTGGTGCAGCAGGACATACGCCGTGCCCGGCGAGCGCACGCCGAGGAAGGTGCCGATGATGCCGGAGGCGGACATCGTCGCCTTCAGCGGGTCGGTCTCGAACCAGCGGTCGAGGAAGTCGGCCGAGCTCATCGTCATCAGCCGGATGAACGTCTGCTGCTGCACGCGCGGCAGGTTCTTGAACGTTCGCGCCAGGCCGGCGAGCGGCGCGAACTCGCGCGGGTCGAGATGGGTGGGATCGGGCGGCACCATGGACAGGATCGGCTTGACGAAGCGCGCCAGCTCGACCATCAGCTGCGCGTACTCCTCGTACGCCTCGGCGTCGCGCAGCGACCAGCGGCGCAGCTCGCGTCGCGTTGCGCCGTGGTCGTCGGTGCGCCACAAGTAGCCGTTGTCGAGCGGCGTGAAGGTGCCGTCGAGCGGCAGGATGGCGAGGCCGTGGCGGGGCAGTTCCAGTTCGCGCACGATCTCCGGCCGCAACAGGCTGACGACGTATGAGGCAACGCTGAAACGAAAGCCGGGCACGATCTCCTCGGTTACCGCCGCTCCGCCCAGGATGTGGCGCTGCTCGAGGACGATCGTGCGCATGCCGCCGGCCGCGAGGTACGCCGCCGCGGTCAGGCCGTTGTGACCTCCGCCGATGACGATCGCGTCGTACTGGCGCGCCCCTCGCCCTGCTGCCACGCGCTAACTGTATCCACCGTCGCGCCGCTCCTGCGCGTCGCTACGATGAGCGCGTGATCGGCTCGCCCTTCCACGTTCGGACAGGCCCGCTCAACCGCATGCAGCAGTGGCGCGAGTGGTCGGGCTACCTCGCGGCGAGCGTCTACGACACCTCGCACATCCACGAGTACTTCGCGATACGCAACCAGGCGGCGCTGATCGACGTGTCGCCGCTTTACAAGTACGTCATTCGCGGTCCGGACGCCGTGCGCCTGATCGACCGCGTCATCAGTCGCGACGCGACCAGGATCAAGCCCGGCCAGGTCGTCTACACCGCGTGGTGCGACGAGCATGGCAAGGTCCTCGACGACGGCACGATCGCCCGGCTGGACGACGACTCGTACCGCTGGACCGCGGCCGATCCCAACCTGCGCTGGTTCGAGCTCAATGCGCGCGGCCTCGACGTGGCCATCGACGACATCTCCGATTCGACCGCCGCGATCGCTCTCCAGGGGCCGCAGGCGCGGGCCGTCCTGGGCGCGCTGACCGGTACCGACTGGGCCGACCTGCGCTACTACCGCCGCCGATCCACCCGCGCCGGCCGGATAGGGCTCGACGTCAGCCGCACCGGCTATACGGGCGACCTGGGCTATGAACTGTGGGTGGACGCCGGCAAGGCGCTCGAGCTGTGGGATCGGCTGCTCGAGGTCGGCCGGCCGTTCGGCGTCCACGCCGCGGGCATGCTCGCGCTCGACATGACCCGGCTCGAGGCAGGACTGATCCTGATCGAGGTCGACTACACGTCGGCGCGCCAGGCGCTCGTGCCGGCGCAGAGCTACTCGCCGTTCGAGATCGGCCTGGAGAAGGTGGTCCACCTTGACAAGCCCGCCGACTTCGTCGGCCGGCGGGCGCTGCTGGCGGAGCAGGCCGCAGGCGGCCCGGCACGGCGTCTTGTTGGGTTGAGCGTCGACTGGGAGTCGATCGACAGACTGCACCATGAGCAGGGCCTGCCGATCAGCGTCTCCTACTCAACCTGGCGCGAGCAGCGGCCGGTGTACAGCGGGCGCCGCCAGGTTGGCCGGGCGACGAGCGGAACGTGGAGCCCGATCCTCAAGGAGCACATCGCGCTCGCCTCGGTCGACGCCGCGTACGCTGCGCCGGGCACGCGGCTGGAGATCGAGTGGACGGTCGAGGGCCGGCGCGGCCGCGCTGCAGCCAGGGTCGTGCCGCTGCCTTTTTTCGATCCGCCGCGCAAGCGGAACTGAGACGCCGGCACCGACAAGGTGCCGTGCGCGTCTTACGGCCAGGGGATCCGCTGGACGCGATGAGGGTGTCGTCATGAGGTCCGTGAGTCGAGCCGTCGTCGGCCTGCTTGTCGTCGTGCTGGCAGGCGGCTGCAGCGCGAAACCTACGTCGCCATCTGCATCGCCGGCGCCGGTGCCAACCAACCAGCCGGCGATGCTCGCGATGTCCAACGTCGGGCGGGCACCCGTACAGTCCTCGCTGGCGCCGGCCGCAGCCAGCGCGGCCAACGCGTTCGGGCTGGACCTGTTCGCGGCGGTGCGCGCGGGCGCGCCGGACTCGAACATCGTCCTGTCACCGACGAGCGTCGCCATCGCCCTGGCGATGGCCCGCGCCGGTGCCCGCGGCCAGACCGCGACCGAGATGGACGCCGTCCTCTACTCGCTCGGTGACGATGCTCACGCAGCGGCGGTCAACGCCCTCGACGCGGCGCTCAACGGCCGCGGCGGAACGTTCCGGGGCGCGGACGGCAAGTTCTATGACGTCACGCTGACCGTCGCCAATGCTCCCTTCGCCCAGCGCGACTATGCCTGGGAGCAATCGTTCCTCGACGCCCTCGCGTCGCGCTTCGGTGCCGGTGTCCGGCTCGTCGATTACGCGAAAGACCGCGAGGGCGCGCGCCGGCAGATCAACGCCTGGGTGGCGGATCAGACCCAGCAGCGCATCCCAGAGCTCATCGGACCGGGCGGGCTCGGAGCGCTGCCGATCAGGCTCGTCCTTGTCAACGCCATCTACCTCAAGGCGCCATGGATGTTGCCGTTCCGGTCCGAGGCAACGGCCGATGGTCCATTCACCCTGCTCGACGGATCGACCGTCACGGTGCCGATGATGAGCCAGACGGACTCCCTCGCGTTCGCGCAGGGGGATGGCTGGCGCGCGGTCGAGTTGCCGTACATCGACGGCAAGCTGGCCCTCACCTTGGTCCTGCCCGATGAATTCGCCAACTTCGTGGCCGGCTTCGATGCGGCGCGGCTGAACGAGATCGCGATGGCACTCACGGATCAGGAGGTCGACGTGATGTTGCCCGAATTTTCGTTCGAGACGAAGGCGGACCTGGCGCAGGTGCTGTCACACATGGGCATGTCCGATGCGTTCGTACCCGGCAAGGCCGACTTCTCGGGCATGACCAGCGAGGAGCCACTGTTCATCTGGAACGTCATCCACGAGGCGAACATCAGCGTCGACGAGCAGGGTACCGAGGCATCGGGAGCGACGGACATCCCCGTCGCTGCTGGCACCTCCGCGCCAGGCGGACCGCCGCAGGTCCACCTCGACCGGCCGTTCCTGTTCGCGTTGCGCGACCTCGACACAGGCGCAGTGCTATTCCTTGGCCAGGTGCTCGATCCCACAATGAGCTGAGCGTGCGAGGCCGCTAGCATCGCGGCCATGGATACGCGCACCGCCGCCGAACGCTGGGCACAGACCTGGCGCGACAACTGGATCGCCGGCAAGCCCGAACCGATCGCCGTGCTGTACGCGCCGGGCGCGGTGTACTCGACAGGTCCGTTTCGCGTTCCCTATCGCGGGCCGGAAGGCGCGCTCGCCTACCTGCGCCCGGTCCTCGCAGATGAAAGTGAGGTGGCCGCGTTGTTCGGCACGCCCATCGTCGACGGGGATCGCGCCGCGGTCCAATGGTGGGCGTCGATGGTCGAAGAGGGTGAGCCCGTCACGTACGCCGGCACAAGCGTCCTGCGCTTCGACGCCGACGGACGGGTCGTCGACGAGTGGGACACGTGGAACCGCAGCGATGGCCGGCTAGGTCCGGTCGGATCCTGGGTCGCGCGCTCCTAGTCTCCGGTCTCAGAGCACGCGCGAGTCCTAGGCCCAGTGCAGGAGCGCCTGGCGCTGGCGCGGCCGGCAGTCAAGGTGGCAACCGAACACCCCGCCACCACGTCATGATGGCAACTGCCGCGCCGATGAGGGAAATCGACATGACCCGGCTCTACCGAATGATGGCCTGCCTCTTGGCACTCGTCCTGTTTGCCGCCTGTTCGCCGGCGGCCAGTGCCCCGACCCCGAGCGGATCGACCCCACCCGGCAGCACGCCGCCGGTCAGCCCGACCGCGCCACCGCCGGCGGCCGGCATCGAGCTGGCCCGCTCCAACCTGGCACGCGCGGCCGCCGATCCGGCGTCCGCGCTGACCGCGGCCGCTGCGGTGGACGATTTCGGCTTCGATCTCTACCGGGCGCTGCTGGCCCAGGACGGGTCGACGAACGCGGTCATCTCGCCGGCCAGTGTGGCGATCGCCATGGCCATGGCGCGTGTCGGCGCGCGCGGGGATACGGCCAGCCAGATGGACACCGTGCTGCGCCAGCTGGGCGCCCCGGGACACACGGAAGGCATCAACTCGCTCGACCAGGCACTCGGCGCCCGCAGCGGCACCTTTAAAGACACCATGGGCCATGACCAACAGGTCACTCTGGCGGTCGCGAATGCGCCTTTCGCACAGCGCGACGAGCAATGGCAGCAGGCCTTCCTCGACACCCTGGCGCAGGACTTCGGCGGCGGGCTACAGCTGGTCGACTACAAGACCGACTACGAGGCAGCGCGCCAGCTGATCAACGGCTGGGTGAGCGACCAGACCCACGCCCGCATCCCGCAACTCCTGGTTCCCGGCACGATCGATGAACTAACCCGGCTCGTGCTCGTCAACGCCATCTACCTCAAGGCCCCGTGGCTGACACCGTTTCCAGCCGCAGCGACGAAAGATGGCGAGTTCACGACGGCCGGAGGGGCGAGGGTGCAGGTGCCGATGATGTTCAGGCAGGACGAGCTCAAGTACGCGTCGGGCGACGGCTGGCAGGCAGTCGAGCTGCCGTACGTCGGCGGCAGCCTGGCGATGGATATCGTCGTGCCCGACGATCTGTCCTCGTTCACGCAGTCGCTGACAGCCGACTCCTTCGCCCAGCTGACGGCGGCGCTCTCCGTGCACGAGGTCGCGCTGACGATGCCGCGCTTCAACGCCGAGACGAAGGCCGACCTGGTCGATCTGCTCAGTGCCATGGGCATGCCGCTCGCCTTCGACCCGTACAACGCCGATTTCAGCGGCATGACAACCCAGGAGCCCCTGCTCATATCGCGCGTGGTTCACCAGGCCAACATCACCGTCGACGAGAAGGGCACCGAGGCCGCCGCCGCGACGGCGGTGGTGGTTCAACTCGAATCGGCACCCAGCGACGTCGTTCAGCTCGACGTCAATCGGCCCTTCCTGTTCGCCCTGCGCGACACGCAGACCGGCGCGGTCCTGTTCCTGGGCCAGATCACCGACCCGTCCGCCGGGTGACGTCAGGCGGCGCCGGTCGCCGCCACGAATCGCGGATCCACGCGATAGATCTCACGCACCCGGTCGGCGGTGAGCACCTCGGCCGGCGATCCATCGGCGACCAGCCGGCCGTGGTCGAGCAGCAGCAACCGCGGCACGAAGTAGCTGGCCAGGTTGACGTCGTGCAGCACAGCGAGGACCGTCACCTGCTCGTCGGCCGCCAGCTTGCGTAGCAGGTCCATGACCTGCACCTGGTGGTGCAGGTCGAGATGCACCGTCGGCTCGTCGAGCAGCAGCAGGCGCGGCTGTTGTGCCACGGCCATGGCGAGCACGGCGAGCTGACGCTCGCCGAGTGACAGCTCGCGCACGTCGCGCGCGCGCAGCTCCCTGATACCGACGCGCTCGAGTGCGGCTTCGACCGCCGCCCGATCGGGTGCGCGCGGCCCGAGCAGCGGATGTTCGTAGGGCACGCGCCCGAGCCCGACGAGCTCCTCGACCCGCAGCGGAAAGGTGACCACCAGCTGGCCGGGCACCACGGCAATGCGTCGGGCGAGCGAGACCCGGTCGTACTCGGCCGACGGCCGGCCGTCGATGGCCACGCTGCCACGGGGAGACGGCGCGGTGCCGGTGATGCAGCGCAGCAGGCTCGACTTGCCGGCGCCGTTGGGGCCGATGAGCGCCACCATCTCGCCCGGCTCGACGGTGAACGAAACGTCGCGCAGGACAGGGCCACGCCCGTAATCGAGGCCAACACCGGCCAGTTCGAGACGCGCGGTCACAGCTCGTACCCCGAGCGCTGGCCGCGGAGCAGGTAGACGAAGAACGGTGCGCCGACGACGGCCGTGACGATGCCCACCGGCAACTCGCCGGGCATCCGCGCCACGAGATCGGCGCAGGCCAGGAAGCAGGCTCCCCAGATAGCCGAGAGCGGCAGCAGCCGGCGCGCATTGGGACCCACCACCAGGCGCACGAGATGCGGCACGACCAGACCGACGAAGCCGACCAGCCCGCTGATCGCCACCGCGGCGGCGGTTACCAGGCTCGCCGCGCCGAGCAGCAGCAATCGCTCGCGCCGCACGTTGACGCCCAGGTGAGCGGCCGTCTCCTCACCCAGCAGCAGGGCGTTGAGTGCCCTGGCCCGGGTCAGGATGACGATGGCGCCGCCGGCGACGAGCGGCAGCGCCACCATGACCTGCGGCCACGAGGTGAGCGAGAACGAGCCGAGCAGGTAGAACAGGATCTGGCGCAGCGTGTTGCCGGCCAGGTACATGGTCAGTGCCAGTCCAGCGGCCAGCAGGGATCCCACCGCATAGCCGGTCAGCAGCACCGAGGTGAGCGAGCTCAAAGCACCCATCCGCGAGGCGCGGTAGACGACCCCCACCGCAGCCAGGGCACCGGCAAAGGCAAACACGTTGACCAGGCCCAAGCCCAGCAGAGCAACCTGGATGGGCAGCAGGAGCGCCAGCGCCGCGCCGAGCGCCGCGCCGCTGGCCGTACCAAGCACGTACGGATCGGCGAGCGGATTGCGCAGCAGGCCCTGGAAGGTCACCCCGGCCAGCGACAGGCCGGCGCCGACCAGCATC
Source organism: uncultured Anaerolineaceae bacterium (assembly GCA_964610835.1). Lineage (GTDB taxonomy): Bacteria > Chloroflexota > Limnocylindria > Limnocylindrales > CSP1-4 > JALYGJ01. The sequence continues at coordinate 28,559 of CAZSWK010000014.1, forward strand.
GCGGCCAGCACCCGCGGCAGGCGCAGGTCGAGGATGATCGTCTCGCTGCTTGCCGGCCAACTGACGGTCGCCGGCACTCCCAGCAGCCGGTGGCCGAGGATGGCCAGCGTCTCGGGCAGCGGGATGGCCACGCTGCCCAGCGCCACGCCGGCGATCAGCACGACCAGCAGCGCGGCGAGCCCTGCTGCGCCGGCCACCAGCGGTCTGCGGCGCAGCGCGTCCATGCCCCTGGATGTCAGGGCCAGGCGCGGCGCGACGGCACTTTCAGTCGTCACGGAGTGGGGCTCGCCGGTGCGCCGCAGTAGGTTGTGGCGCCGACCGGTGGTGCGATGGCCGCGTCGGGATGAATGGCCAGCGCCAGCGCCGCCAGGCCCTCACCCAGACGCGGGCCGGGGCGCGTGACGATGGTGTCGTCGATGGGCTCGATCCGATCGTTCGTAACCGCGCTGATCGAACCCCAGCCCGGGCGTGCCGCGACATCGGCCGGACAGGTGCCGTAGGCCGCGTCGCCCAGGACGATGAGCTGCGGGTCGGCGGCAACGAGCTGTTCGAGCGAGATGCTGAAGACGGCGGGATCCGTGGTGGTCACCGGATCGCCACCGGCGCGGTTGACCATGTCGGCGACGAATGAGTCGGGCGCCGGGCCGTAGATCTCCGGCTGGTAGCCGATCTCATAGAAGGTGCGCGGCCGCCCGAAACCGGAGACGGCCGACGTGATGCCATCGATGCGCGCCTGCATGTCGCTCGCGAGCTGATCGGCCTGGCCAGCCTCCCCCAGCGCGCGTCCGACGAGGCGTATGTCGGCCAGCACACCCTGGACGTCCTGCGCGTAGACCACCAGCACCGGGTAGCCGAGAGTGCGCAGCCGGTCGATGTCGGCCTGGGCGGTGAAACCGTTGCCGCCGGCGATCACCAGGTCGGGGCTGATGGCCACGACCTGTTCAATCACCACGCCGTTGTAGCTGGCCACTGCCGGGACGGCGGCCGCCTGGGGCGGGTAATCGTCCGACTCGGTGCGGCCCTTGAGTCGATCGCCGGCGCCCAGCGCAAAGGCAAGCTCGGTCGTGGCCGGGGTCAGGCTGACGACGCGCTGCGGCGCCGCCAGCAGAGTGATCGAGGTGCCGTCGTCGCCGGTCAGCGTCAGCGGGTATGCGGGAGTAGGAGCAGGCGTGGCCGTCGGCGTGGCGGTTGGAGTCGGCAGGAAGGTCGGAGTCGGCGGCAGCGTGGCGGTCGGGGCGATCGTCGCAGTGCCGGATGCGCAGCCGGCCAGCATCAGGCCCAGGGTGAGCAGGGCAACAAAGAACCCCTTCCGCGCTATCTGGAAGGGGGTTTCTGGTGACTTCTTGCGCACGGTGCGTTCCCTTTCTCGCGAAGGAAATGAGCACGACCGTGAGCCCGGCGACCGGACTTTCGCGGCCACAATGGGCCTCGATCACCGTAGCGGGACTGTGCTGGATTCTCACCAGCTTCGCGGGTCCCACGGCCAGATGTTCAGTTGGCTGCTGCAGTCTACGCGCCCGGCCGGCAGCCGGTAGGCGAACGCTGCGCGCGAAATAACTGGCCGATAAGCGGCCGATAAGCGCCGCTGGCCATGCTGGGCCCGTCAATTCATCGCGCTGCCCGCCGGCCGCTCACCCTGCCGGAGGAGGTAGCCAATGCTCGGCGCCAGCCGGCATTCCCACATCGTCACTTCATGGAGACGTCACCTGCCCGTTCTGCTGATCAGCGCGACGGTGCCCCTGGTCGCCATCGGCGCCCAGCTCACGGCCGGCCCACTGCTGCCGGCTGCGTTCGCTGGACATCGAGTGCCGGCCGGTGCTGACTGTTCCACATTCGATGCGACGGCGGCCGGCCAGGCCGCCCTACGGCCCTCAGGGTCATCCGGGCGGCTCAGCCTCGTCGATCAGCTCGATGCCGCTGGCGAGCTGGTCGGCCGCCGCCTCGAACTGACCGCCGCCGCCGGCCAGATAAGGTCGGTCGATCTGCCGGTCGAGTCATCCGTCGCCGAGCCCACGGGCGAGTTGCTCGTGTACACACGGGCGCCGGAGGACGCAGCGTCGGAGATTCACGGCCTGGACCTCGCCAGCGGCTGCGACGCGCTGCTCGCGACAGACGAAGAAGTTGCCCGCAGCGCGGTCATCGACCCCGCCGGCAGCGCACTGTACGTTCACTCGGTTGCCCGCGCCGGCCGCGATGACCTCGGCATAACGCGGATCGACCTGGCGACCGGCCTGGTGCAGCGGGTGATGCCGCCGCTGCCCGCGTCCGACGCGATCGGACCCACCTTCGCCACCGGGCTGCACTGGAGCAGCGGCGGCGGCGGCCTGGCCGTCCAGTCGTGTGGTTTCAGCGCCTGTCGAACGAGGGTCATCGATGTTTCGTCCGGCGCCGTTGCGACCTACGACGCGACGGGCCAGGGCCAGTTCATCGGGCTGACGGCGCGCCACCTGGTGACCTATGCCGACTGCCCCGGTCTGCCCTGCGCCGTGCTGAGCACCGGGTTGGCCACCGGCGAGGCGAACGCTCTGGCGTCGGGCGCGCTCAATGCCTCGCTCATCCGCGACCACGCCGGACGCGACTTGTTGCGCATCACAACCACCGCCGGGACCGAGGAGATCGAACAGTGAACATCACGCAGCTGCGCCGACGCGTTGCCCTGGCAGCGGCAGCCGCACTGACCCTGAACTCGCTCGCCGCGCTGCCAGGCTATGCCGCGAGCCCCACGCCCGCCCACGGCCAGAAGTGGACGCCAAACCAGTCGGTGGAGTACCGCTGGAAGGACGGCCACGTACCGCCCGGTTGGGCCAGGACGGCAATTACCGGCGCGGCCGGTGATTCCAACCGGAGTCGCGCGGCGCAGGCCGCGCTGTTCGCCCACGACGACTCCGGATCCAGCTGGATTGCCTATACCAGCAACCTGCCGACCAACTGGGCCATTGGCTACACCGTGGCCGACGCGCCTGACTCGTTCAGCATTCGCATCCGCCCGCAGGGCTCGATGCTCGATTGGGGCACGCTGCGCTGGTGCGAGTTCTACTCAAAGCCGCCGCGTGGCTGCTACGACCTGGAGATGGTCACGCTTCACGAGTTCGGCCACGTCCAGACACTTGACCACGCCGATGAGGCGGGCGTCGACAGGTTCGTCGATACGGTGATGCACGCGACAGTCCATTCAAAGCCCAAGGCGGGCTGGAACATGCACGAGTTCGGCCGCTGCGACGTCGCACGCCTGCAGATCCGCTATCACCCGCTGACCAGCGCGACCCGCTACAGCACGTGCCTCGACCTGCCCAGCTTGCTGACGCTGACCTCGTCCAGCACCGGATTTGAGGCCTACGGGACGGCGGTCAACCTGACCGCCCGGCTCTCGGTCAACGACGCTGTCCAATACGGGAACCTCGCCGGCCAACGTGCCGATGGGCGGCGAATCGCGCTCGAGCGTCGCGCGCCGGGCGGCTCGTGGGAGGATGCCGGCGTGCTGGCGCCACTGGACGATGGGACCGGCCGCTACGCCGCCACGATCACCGTGACCGGCACCTACTACTGGCGAGCGGTGTTTGCCGAGCCGACCGGCGAAGGACTCAACGCGTCGACGTCGGCAGCCCTGCTTATTTCCATGGACGTTCCCTGCGTCCAGAGTGCGGGTGTGCCCGGCGCGGACCCGCTGCGTCCCGTGTGCTAGGGAGAGCAAGCCATGCGTACCGGTAGAACCGTGGGCTCAGCCACAACGTTGCTCTGGGTGGCCTTCTTGACCGGCTGCTCCGCGCTGCCGGCGGCCACGGCCGGGCCAACACCTTCCGCCGGCAGCCATTCGGCCCCGCCGGCCGCGCCGTCATCGAGTGCGACACCGTCCACGGCCTTGACTCCCGCGACGACGGCCGCCGGCGGGCCCGAGTCGACCCGCCACGACGAACCGTCGCAGTCGCCCCAGGTAACCCCACCGCCGGTACAGGGCCCGCCACCACTGGGCACCTTGTCCGCGGACGGCGTCGCTCCGGTGACCGGGCGGCGCGGCAGCTGGTGCTATGGCGGCCAATGCGCCGATGTCGGCGGGCTCACCAAGGCTTCGCTGCCCGCGGTGACGCTGGGTGGCAGCGGTGCCCCGTTGACGTTCGCCATGCCCGCCGGTGCCACGTTCGTCCATTGGAGCGCGTGGTATTCGGCGTCCCTCCAGGGCCGGCCGGTCATCCTGGGCGAAGGCGGCTCCATCTATGACGTCGATGCGCCCCCGGCAACCGCCTACCCGGAGTTGGGTAGCGCGACCTTCTCGGCTCCGTCGGGCGGCGACTGGGCGCTAGCCGTCCAGCTTGGTTTCGACGGCCTCGACGGTGGCGATGTCACCTACTACTGGCACGTCGTGGTGCCCTGACGTCCGGTGTGGCGCGACGCCGGCGAGCCTAGGCCGAGGCGGGCTCGGCGAGCGCTGGATCGGGCGCACCGAAGAAGCTCGTCTGGGCGCCGTCGGGCAGCATCTGGCCCATGATCTTCTGCAGCGCCAGGACGTGGACACACGTCTTCCAGTTCTCGAAGTAGTGGCAGGTGCACTGCCAGCGATCGGCGTCGAGCGACACGCGATGCGTATCGTTATCACCACGGAAAGTGAGCGACAGCTGGTCGATGGTGATCCTGTCGAGCTCACGCGCGTAGCGATTGGCCTTCTCGATCTTGCCGATCACGCTCGAGTGCATTGGGCAACCTCCGCCGGGATGCACGGCATCCCGTACCTGGGCGCTCGGAGCCGGCGACCGCCCGAGCCGTCGGAGCCGAGCGATGATTAGCCAGACTACATCAGCCGGCGGCTGAAGTCAGTCCCCGGAAGGCCGTCCAAAGGGCCTATCGGTCGTCGTCCCGATCGTCATCGCCGGCCAATTCATCGAAGCCGCCCATGACTTCCTTGACCATGCTCAGAACGGGCGTCGCAGCGGGATCTTCGCCGTACAACAGACCCAGGTAAATGCTCACGAAATCGCCGAGGCTGATCGCCGAGGATACCTCCGCAAAGACAGACGGAGCGGCGAACGAGAGCGTCTGGTGGCTGATGTGCGCTTCGTCGAGCAGGCGCGCGGTCAGCTCCAGCCGGCGCGTGTTGCGGGCATGGTCGTGGCTGCCCGTCAGCAGGCACACGAACAGGTGGTCGCGTAGCGTGTCGGGCTGCGCGTAGCCAACCACGCTGTTGTGCATCGCCTCGGGTAGCTCTTCGGCCACGGCCGCCGACTTCGAGTTCTCGTTGAGCTGCGTCTTCCAGCGCCGCGCAACGGCGGCCAGGGCACCGGAGGCCTCGATCACCGGCAGGCGGTCGAGCAGCGACCACGCGAGCTGCTTGGCCGGGTTGGCCACCGTTTCGACGCCGGGCGCGTATTCGCGCGCCGCCGCCTCTGCGGCGGCTGCCGCCGACTCAATCTCGGCGTCGGCGAAATCCAGGTGCCCGGCGCGCTCGAGCAGGCCGAGCAACAGCGACAGCGTGTAGCCGAGCGACGCGCGCGGCGGAGTCTCGCCCGGATAGACGAGCCGCGGCAATTGCACCCGCGCGGCGACGTCGCCGATCGGCCCACCGGTCGTGATGACGGCGGTCGGGCAACGGCGCTCCAGGGCGGTCGAGAGAGCGGCGATCGTTTCTTCCGTCGCGCCACTGTGCGACACGGCCACCACGAACGTGCGCCGGTCAACCCACCCAGGCAGCTGATAATCGCGCACCGCGACGACTGGTACGCCCAGGCGATCCGCAAATACGGTGCGGGCCAGGTCCGCGCACACGGCCGAGCCACCCATGCCCAGCACCGCCACCGCGGTTGCCGAGCGATGGACATCGGAGAGCTGCAGCGAGCGACTGATCGCCCAGCCAGAGCGCAACTGGCTCGCGAAATTGGCGGCGTGGCCGAGCATGTTGCCCGAATCGCGCCGGCGTATGACGGCTGGCTGGTCGAGCATCCCTTCTGGTTCAGCGGTCATCGGCAGACTCGGGCTCAGCTCTCGCCACGCACCAGCGCGCTGCCCGCGGCCAAGATCGCGTCGCGCAGCTGCTCACTGGTCGCCTCGGCATAGACGCGCACGAGCGGCTCGGTGCCGCTGAAGCGCACCAGCAACCATGAGCCGTCTTCGAGCCAGAACTTGAAACCGTCGTTGGTCTCGAGCGCGTCGGTGCGCACCACTGCCTGGCCGGCGATGGCCGCGGGCGCCTGCTCACGCAACTCGACCAGCAGCCGTTCCTTGAGCGCCGGGTAGGCGGCACGATCGACGTGCGCGTCGGTGCGCAGGTAGAAGGAGGGCCCGGCGATCTCGTGCAGGTGGGCGACGGCCGCCGAAACCGGCCAGCGGCCGGCCTCGCGCTCGCGGATGAACAGGTCGAGCAGCAGCAGGTCGGCATAGATGCCGTCGCGCTCGGGCAGGTGCATGCCAAAGCCGTAGCCGCCCGATTCCTCGCCGCCCATCATCGCGCCGGTCTCGATCATCTTCGGCCCCACGTACTTGAAGCCGACCGGCGTCTCGAACACCTCCACCCCGTAGCGCTCACCCAGGCGACCCACCATCGAGGTCTCATTGATCGTCGAGACGACCGGCTGGCGCATCCCGCGGTGCTCGAGCAGGTAGTACATCAGCAGGCCCATGACCTGCAGCTGGTGGATGAACACGCCTCGTTCATCCGCGGCACCGGCCCGATCCGCGTCACCATCGAGCAACAAGCCCAGGTCGTAACCGCCGCCGGCCAGGAGGCTGAGCGCTTCGTCGATGTTGGGCCGGATCGGCTCGGGGTTGACGCCACCGAACCACGGGTTGCGCTCGCTGTGTATCTCGGTCACGCGGAGCTTGCCGCCAGCAAGCAGGCGCGGGAGCCAGCCGGCGCCGGAGCCCCACAACGGCTCGACGAGGATGTGCATATCGGCCGCCCGCAGACGCTCGATGTCCAGCGAGCGCCTGACATACTCGACGTAGCCCGGGAACGGGTCGAACGTGTGGGCCACGCCGCTGCTCAGGGCGTCGGCATACGGCCGTCGCGGCGGCGCCGTGCCGGCGTTGTCGCGGATCACCTGTTCGATGACGTGAAGCTGGTCGGGGCTCGCCGCCGCGCCCGCGGGCGACTTGACCTTGAAGCCGTTGTCGGTCCACGGGTTGTGCGAGGCGGTGATCATCACGCCGCAGGCATGGCCTTTGTCAACAACCTCGTAGCTCGTCATCTGGGTCGGCACGGGCTCGGCGGCCATCGACACCGGGATGTCGTAAGCCAGCAGCACCTCCGCCGCAGCCTGGGCGAAGTATTCCGAAGAGAAGCGTCGGTCGTAGCCGATCACGACCCCCTTGGCCTGCATCCCCTGCTGGGTAACCCACTCGGCGACGCCCTGCGCGCAACGGCGGACGTTGTCGTAGGTGTAGTCCTCGGCGATGCGCGCGCGCCAGCCGTCCGTCCCGAACACGATCGGCGGCAGTGGTGGGCCCTTGACGGCGGGCGAGGTCATGCATGCACCTCAGCTTCGACAGGCTTGCTCGACCACTCGTTGACGCGCGCCAACAGCTGACCGAGTACACGTTCATGTTGCCGCGCTCGAGGCAGAAAGGCCATGGGCCGGGGCGAGCTCAGGTGCGCTGGGCCGCTGCGCAACTCGAGCGCGCCCGGCTGGTTGCGGACAACGGCCACATCATCGCCATCGAGGTCAAGTGATTGGCCGCTCTGGATCACGCGCGCGGCGCCTCGATACCCGCCAGGGACCAGCGCGTCGAGCAGCGCCGTCCAGGACCCCAGGTCCGACCAACCCACGTCCATGGCCGCCATCACGACCTGCCCGTCGGCCGCGGCATCCTCCATCACCGCGTAATCGATCGAGCGCGCCTCGAGCCCTACATAGGCTTGCGCGAGCGCGCTCGGCGAACCGATCGCCGGCGCGAGTGCCGCGATGAGCCCCGTATAGCGTTCGAAGGCGGCGCGGAAGGCGCGCCGCCGGCCGATGAAGATGCCCGCGTTCCAGGCCACGCCCGGATGATCCGCGAGCAGACGCGTCGCGTGCTCTGCGTCGGGTTTCTCCACGAACGCGTCGAGCACGTAGGCGTGGAGGCCGTCCCTGGGCGACCGCTGGCGCGCCTGGTCGGGCGCGAGGTAGCCGTAGCCGGTGGCCGGGTAGGTGGGCTGCGCACCCAGCGTGACGATCGGCGAGTCGATGCCCAGCGCCCCCCGGGCGAGCTCATCCACGGCGGCGGCCAGGACACCGTTGAAGTCGGCATCGCGCATGAGGTGGTCGGCCGGCAGCACGATCATCACGTCGTCGTCCGGCCGCTCGATGGCCAGCGTCGCCAGGGCGACCGCGGGCGCCGTGTTACGACCCCGGGGCTCGGCGAGCAGCGCGACGCCGGGCAGCTGCTCGCGAACCAGGCCCATGTAGCGCTGGTCGGTCACCGCGACGACGTCGTCGTGGGCCAGCAGCAGGTGCGGCCCGCTGAGGCGGTCGACGGTGCGGCGCAGGAGACTGCGCCCGTCCTCGAACAGTGGCAGGAACGGCTTGGGCCGCTCGGGGTCGCTCAACGGCCAGAGCCTGGTCCCTCCGCCGCCGGCCAGGATTACCGCGTAGGCCGTGCTCCGCCTGGACGCCCTGCTCACCCGGCCGGAGTCGCCGCCGGTTCGGGCATCGTGATGCCCGCGTCATCCGCCAGTGCCGCGGCCCGATCGGTCCGCTCCCAGGGCAGGTCGAGGTCGGGCCGGCCGAAGTGGCCGTACGCCGCCGTCTGCTCGAAGATGGGCCGGCGCAGGTCGAGCGACTCGATGATCGCCGCCGGGCGCAGGTCGAAGTGCTGCTCGATCAGGCCCAGGATGCGATCGTCGGCCACTCGCCCGGTACCGAACGTCTCGATCGAGATGCTGATCGGATGCGCGATGCCGATGGCGTAGCTGAGCTCGATCTCGAAGCGGTCGGCCAGCCCCGCCGCGACGACGTTCTTGGCCACCCAGCGAGCAGCGTAGGAGCCGGAACGGTCGACCTTGGACGGGTCCTTGCCGGAAAAGCAGCCGCCGCCGTGGCGGGCCATACCGCCGTAGGTATCGACGATGATCTTGCGCCCGGTTAGCCCGGCGTCGCCCATCGGACCGCCAACCACGAAACGGCCGGTGGGGTTCACGAGCAGCCGCGGATCAACCAACCGCAGCGCCTCCGGGATCACGGGTTCGACGACCATTTGGATCAGGTCGTCGCGCAGGCGATCATTCGACACGTCGTCGTCGTGCTGCGCGGCGAGGACCACCGTCCGAACTGCTTTCGGCACACCGTTGTCGTATTCGACGGTCACCTGAGACTTGCCGTCCGGCCGCAGGTAGCCGATCTCGCCGCGCCTGCGCACGTCTGCCATGCGCTTCGTCAGGCGATGGGCGAGCGTGATCGGCAGCGGCATCAACTCGGGCGTCTCGGTGCACGCGTAGCCGAACATCATGCCCTGGTCGCCGGCACCCTGGTCACGCAGGTCGGACCGGCCGCGCGTCTCGAGCGCGTTGTCGACGCCGCGCTTGATATCGGGCGATTGCTCGTGTACCGACACCAGGCAGCCACAGGTTCGATAGTCGAATCCGAAACGATCGTCCGTGTAGCCGATGCGCTCGACCGTGTCGCGGATGACCTGCTGGAAGTCGACGTAGATGTCGGTCGTGATCTCGCCCATGACCATCACCACGCCGGTGGTCGTGGCGGTCTCGCAGGCGACGCGGGCATCGCGATCGCCGGCCAGGATGGCGTCCAGTATCGCGTCGGAGATCTGGTCGCACATCTTGTCCGGGTGCCCCTCGGTCAC
>CAZSWK010000015.1:0-3735 GCA_964610835.1 uncultured Anaerolineaceae bacterium
CGGATCGCCGATTGACCGTGCTCGTCGTGACGGAAGAACACATAGCAGTCGCGCCCGTCCGCCAGGAAGGGAGCCAGGCGGTTGGACCAGGTAGCCAGCTCGGCATCGGTGTACGAGGCGCGGCGCAGGCGCAGGTAGATGAATCGGCCGGTCAGGCGGAGGTCGGGCGGGTCGCCGTCATCGAGGTCGGTCGCGCACAGTGTCACGCGGCGTGCGTGCAGCAACTCGAAGACCTCGTCCGTGTGCCAGGAGGTGTGCTTGAAGTCGAGCGACAGGGGCAGGTCGGCCGGCCAGGCGGCCAGCAACGCGCTCAGTCGCGCATCGTCGCGGCGCACGTTCGCGGGGACGCGAAAGAGCACGCAGCCGAGCCGCTCCCCGAACAACCGATACGGGCCGGTCAGCCAGGCCAGCGTCTCCGGGGCGGCCGCACCGAAAGCGCGCAGGCTGGCCCCGCGCTGGGCCTTGACGGTGAAGCGAAAGTCGGGCGGCGTATCGGACAGCCAGGCGGCCACGCGTTCGGGCCGCGGCTGCTGATAGAAGGTGTTGTTCAGCTCGACTGCTGGCAGTCGCTCGCTGTACTCACGCAGCCGCTGGGCCGGGTGCGAGCCGGCCGGATAGAAGGTTGGCACCCAGCCCGGGTAGCCGAACCCGCTCGTGCCGGCGTACAGCCGGCCGGCCGGCCGGTCAGATCTGCTCGTGTCGCTCGCGCAGCAGCCGGCGAGTAAACGGGATGCGGATGCTGGGCATGACCTCGATCGAAACCAGGTAACCGAAGAAGATGAGCAGGACGCCCAGGAACTCACCGACGAAGAAGCCGCCGGTATCGCCGAAGCGGTTGAGGCCGCTGGTGTAGGCCGGAATGAGCGCCCCGATCGCGATCAGCAGGGTCGCCGGCACGCGGCTGTTGAGCCGGCCGCGGAAGAGGTCGGCCACGGCGCCGGGCAGCGAGACAGCGAAGTTGACGGTGATCGCCACCGGCGCGATCAACAGGTTGCGCAGCAGGTCGCCGATCGGCTGGCTCCGGTCAAGCGAATAGCGGATGACGCGCCGCTTGGGCATGAACACGTAGGCGCTGTAGATGCCGCCCAGTGCCAGGGCGAAGGCACCGGTGATGTTGAAGAACGGAGTCAGCAGCCGGAGGTAGCCGGGCAGCAGCTCGCCGGTCGGGATGTGTGTCGTCGGATCGACGAAGCTGCCGGCGAAGAGCGGCGCGGTGAAGGCCATGACCGCCGCGACGATCGAACCGCCGACGACGACCGCGCCGGCGAGATCAGCCCATCTCTCCGAGCCGCGCATTGTCAGGATCACGATGCCGACGGCCAGGACCGCCGCCGTGGCGAAGTAGATGATCGGCGCGGCGCCGCTGTCGGCGTAGTTGAACTTGGCCTGGGTGAGAGCGGTGAACAGGCCGGCCAGGAAGAGCGAGACGGCGAAGGCGTAGCCGAAGCGCGTCTTGCGCAGCAGGTACACGGTGCCCAGCCCCAGCCAGCCGGCGACGTAGATGGCGCCGATCAGGTACCAGACCCGGTAGAGCGGCTCGCCCCAGCCAAAGGCACCGCCGAGGAACTCGGTGCCGGCACTGATGCCGTACCACAGCATGCCGATTGCCCAGATGAGCTGATACGGGCGGTGTCGTTCACGCCACTGGTCGATGAGCATCAGGGCGAACACGAAGCTCAGCACGGACGAACAGAAGGGAAGAACCACGTTGAGGTTCACGGCATCGACTCCTTGATCGATTCGCAGCTGGCGCTCAACAACTGACGCTGGGGGTCAGATGGACACCAGCCAACTCTACTGCCAGCGGAAGAAGCGCGCCGAGATGAGGAACGAGGCGATGAGCCAGCCGCCCAGCACCAGCACGTCGATGCCGATCGGCGCATAAGCCGCGCCGCCGACCATCGTCTGGCGCAGCGCGTCGCCCAGGTAGGTGAGCGGCATGAACGCGGCGACCGGGCGCAGCCAGTCGGGCATGAACTCGATCGGGAAGAAGATGCCCGACAGGAACATGAGCGGGAACTGGACGATGCTGGTCAGCGCGTTGGCGGTGTCCTCGGTGCGCGCGTACGAGGCAATCACGTAGCCGATGGCCAGGAAGGTCATCGCCCCGAGCACGACCAGGCCGGCGGTCACGGCGATGCTGCCGACGATGGTCACGCCGAACATCAGCGCGCCGATGGCCACGATGATCACCGTCTGGGCCAGGGCGATGATCAGCCGCGTGAAGACGTTCGAAAGAACCAGCGTGGCCCGCGAGAGCGGCGTCGCGTTGAGCCGCTTGAGGATCAGCTTCTCGCGCTGGCCAACGAGCGGGATCGAGGCGAAGATGCCCAGTTGCATGAGGGCCATGGCCAGGATGCTGGGCACGAAGTAGGCCGCGTTGCTGAGGTCGACCGACTGCAGCGGCCGGGTGGCCATGGCCAGCGCGGGCGGCGTGCCACTGAGCTGCTGGTTGATGCCGCCGATGACCTGCTGGACGACCTGCTGAACGGTGCTGCTGGCGGTCTGCCGGCTGGGGTCGGTGTAGACGATCAGCTGGAATGGTCCGTTTCCAGCGGCGCTGGCCCCACCCGTGAGCGCGGCGCCCAGTCCCTGCGGCACCACGATCACCGCATCGAGCTTGCCGTTGCGCATGTCGGCCAGGGCCTGGTCCTGGGTCTCGTTCTTCAACGCGAGCAGCGGGACGGTGGCGAAGCCGTCGCGCAGCGACGTGGCGGCCGGGGTCCCGTCCTGGTCGACCCACCCGATGTTGAACGTGCTCGGTGAGTTCGAGCCAAAGATCGACCCGAACAGCACGACGAAGAGCACGGGAAATGCGATCGTCCAGAAGAGCGAAGCGCGATCGCGATAGAAGCTCTTGATGTTGGCGAGCGTCAGGGGCCACAGCCCGCGCATGTTCATCGGTTGGCCTGCCTGTCAGTCACGCAGCGCCCGCCCGGTCAGGCTCAGGAAGACGTCCTCCAGCGTGGGCCGGCGCACGGCCAGGTCGAGCCCGGTCAGCTGGAGTTGCTCGCCCAGTTCGAGCAGCGCGCCGATCGTGGCGGGTACCTCGGTCGTGTACAGGACCGTCTCCTCGTCCTCGTGCGCCACTTTGCTGACGCCCCTGATGGTCGCCAGCCGCTCGTCGGTGAGATCGGCGTGGCTGATGAAGCGCACCGTGCGTTCCTTGAAGTGGCGCGCGACCAGCTCGTTGACCGTGCCCATCTCCAGGATGTGCCCGTGGTCCATGATCGCCACGCGGTCGCACAGCTGCTCGGCCTCCTCCATGTAATGCGTGGTCAGCAGGGTCGTGCGGCCCTGCGCGGCGAACGTCCGGATCTGTTCCCAGAGCGAGCGCCGGGCCTGCGGATCGAGGCCCGTCGTGGGTTCATCGAGGAAGATCATCTCGGGATCGTTGACCAGCGCCAGCGCGACCGATAGCCGCTGCCGCTGGCCGCCCGAGAGCTCCTTGGAAAGGGCCACCTCGCGTTCGTCGAGCGCGAATTCGTTCAGCAGTTCTGATGTGGGTCGGGCGTGGCGGTAGAAGCGACCGAACAGGCCGATCAGCTCGGTCACCGTCAGGTTGGGGTAGAGAGCGGCGGTCTGCAGCTGGACGCCGATGAGTTCCTTGAGCCGGTTGCCCTCGTGGGTGGGGTCCATGCCGAGCACGCTGGCCGATCCGCCGTCGGGCTTGTTCAGCCCCTCCAGGATCTCGATAGTCGTGGTCTTACCCGCACCGTTGGGACCGAGCAGCCC
>CAZSWK010000015.1:3745-37083 GCA_964610835.1 uncultured Anaerolineaceae bacterium
AGCCCGAAGACCTCACCGCGCCGGACTTCGAAACTGATCCCGTCGACCGCGTGGACCGACCCATAACTCTTGCGCAGGTCGTTGACGGAGATGACCGCAGCGTCACTCACGGGCGCCATTCTTCCATACGCCGAAGGCGCCAGCGCGACGCCGAAGGCGCCAGCGCGACGCCGAAGTCGCCTCCGCGCCGGCTAGCCGCCGAGTGCGCGCAGGCGGGGCAGGATGTGCTCGCTGTACAGGCGCAGGAAGCGCATCTGATCGGACCCGGGTGCGTGGAAGACGAGGTGCGTGAAGCCGAGCTCGATGTACTCGTTGATGCGCGCGACGTGCTCGTCGGGGTCGCTCGACACGATCCACCGGCCGGCGGCCTCCTCGGGGCTCAACTCGTCGGCCAGCCGCTCCATCTCGCGCGGATCCTCCACGCCGACCTTCTTCTCGCCGGGCAACGCCAGCGCGGCCCACTCGCCACAATCGCGCAACGCCCGGCGTTCGTTCAGGTCGAACGAGACCTTCACCTCGATCGTCTTCTCGATAGCGTCGTAGTCCCGGCCCGCCTTCTCAGCTCCTTCGCGGACGGCGGGCAACAGCGTGTCGCGGTACAGCTCCATGCCTTTGCCCGATGTGCAGATGAAGCCGTCGGCGGTGCGCCCAGCGAGCCGCGCCGCGGCCGGCCCGGAGGCGGCCACATAGAGCTTGACCGGCTCGCTCGGGCGGTCGTAGATGGTCGCGTTGCGTGTGTGGAAATACTGGCCCTGGTAGGTCACGAAGTCCTCGCTCCACAACCTGCGCATCAGCTCGATCGCCTCCTTGAGGCGCGCGAAGCGCTCGGGGCTGGCTGGCCATTCGATGTCGAGCACAGGAACCTCGTTCATCGACTCGCCGGTGCCCACGCCGAGCATGACGCGGCCAGGATTGAGACACGCGATCGTGGCCATTGCCTGGGCCACGATGGCCGGGTGATAGCGGAAGGTGGGCGTGACGACGCTGGTGCCCAGTAGCACGTGTTCCGTGCGCTCACCCAGAGCGGCCAGCCAGGCGAATGAGAATGGCGCGTGGCCATCCGTGTGCCGCCAGGGCTGGAAGTGGTCGCTGACGACCACGCTGTCGAAGCCACGCCGCTCCGCCTCGACCGAAAAGTCAAGTAGTTGTCGCGGACCGAACTGTTCGGCCGAGGCCTTATAGCCGAGCTTCAGAGGCATTTGGCCTACCTTTCCTGTCAGCGCTGCCTATCAAGTCAGCGCTGCGTATCAAGGCTAGCGCGCCGGTCCGCGCGTCCCCCGCCGGCCTCAGCGCTGCGCCTCGTTGGGTGGCGGCTCGAAGCCGGTCTGTCCGTCCGGGCGGTGCAGCATCTCGATGCGCACATCCAGCGCGCGGGCCAGTTGCGAACTGGCCAGGCGCTCAGCCAGGTCGGCGTCGCGACTCTGGATCGCATCCAGTAGCGCTTCGTTGTCGGCCACCGCTTCGGTGGCGCGGCCCGGATAAGCGAGCGTGGTGCCCGGGAAAAGGCGCACACGGTCGTGGACCTGCTTGATGAGCGAAAGAAGTGCCGCGTTGCGCGCCGTCTGGCCGATGCGCTCATGGAACCGCAGGCTCACCGCAACCATGCGTTGATAGTCGTGGGCAGCGTTGGCCGCCTGCAGTTCGGCGTGGATCCAGCGCAGCTCGGCCAGATCAATCGCGCTGGCGTTGGCCGCGGCAAGCCGCGCGGCCAGCCCGTGGAGTGCCTGGCCCACAACGTGAAGCTCGAGGATCTCCTGCGGAGCGACCTCGCCGACCACGAGCCCGCCACGCCCATTCCGTTCGACCAGCCTCTCAGACTCGAGGCGCAGCAACGCTTCTCGAACGGGCGTCCGGCTGATCGAAAAGGCTTCTGCCAACGCGATTTCGTTGAGCCGGCTGCCGGCCGGCAGCTCACGCTGCATGATCGCCCGGCGCAGCGTGTCGTAGGCGCCCTCGGAAGCGGGCAAACCAGAAGGCCGTGCCTGCCACAGCTCGCCCAGCGTCGTGTGCTCCTGGCTCACCATCCTCCTTCGCGCAGGTCTCCTGGCAGCGTCGTCGGCATGCGAATGTATTCGTCCGCATTGGTGGCGTCAAAGTGCCGGACCACGCCCGTGGCTCCATAGAATGACCGTGTGCCTGCGTACGATTCCGTGACCGCACTGGTCGTCGTCGACGTCCAGAACGACTTTGCCAATCCCCGGGGTTCTCTGTACGTCCATGGCGGCGAGGAGACAGTGCCGATCATCAATACCGAGATCGCCGCGGCCGAGCTGGCGGGGGCCAAGGTCTTCTACACGCAGGACTGGCACCCCGAGGCGACGCCGCATTTCGAGAAGGACGGTGGTATCTGGCCCGTTCACTGCGTGATGGACACGTGGGGCGCCGAATTCGACCCGGCCCTGCGCGTCGTCGGCGCGGTGGTGCGCAAGGGCAGCAACGGTGAAGACGGCTACTCCGGCTTCACCATGCGTGACCCGCTGACCGGCGCGACCAAGGACACCAACCTGGGCGAGGCGCTGGCGGCCGCCGGTGTCAGTCGACTGGTGATCGTCGGCCTGGCCACCGACTACTGCGTCAAGGCGACGGTGCTCGACGCTCGTTCGCGCGGCTATCCGACCACGGTTATCCAGAACGCCATTCGAGCCGTCGATCTCCAGCCCGGTGACGGAGATCGGGCGGTCGAAGAGATGCTCGCTGCGGGGGCGCTGCTGGAGAGCCGGTCCGCAACCGGTTCCAGATCCACAACGGGCTCTTGATCACCGACGGAGGCTAGACTCGCAGGCAATGGACGATCAGCGACCTTACTCACCCGGACTCAAGGGGGTCATTGCCGGCGAGACGTCACTTGCCTTCATCGACGGCGCGAAGGGCCGCCTGCTGTACCGCGGCTATCCCATCGGCGAGGTTGTCGAGCACGGTACGTACGCGCAGGTCTGCGAGCTGCTGTGGACCGGTGAGTGGCCGGCCCACGCCGAGCTGGCGTGCGCCGTGCTGCCACGCGGCGTGGTCGAGGCGCTCCGCCAGTTGCCGGCCACTGCCAACGCCATGGACGCGCTGCGTACCGGCGTCGCCGCGTGGGGCGCGATCGAGGGCATCGCCTATCCACCCACGCCCGACCAGGCGCGCCGGCTGACGGCCACGTCGCCCTCGATCCTGGCCGCCTTCGGCCGGCTGCGCGAGGGCAGGGAGCCGATCGCTCCCGATCCGTCGTTGAACCTGGCCGCAGGCTTCCTGTACCAGCTGCGCGGCGAGAAGCCTGACGCGGCCGGGGCCAAGGCGCTCGAGGCGTACTTCATGGTCGGCGCCGAGCACGGCTTCAACGCGTCGACCTTCACCGCGCGCGTCATCACTTCGACCCATTCGGACATGGCCTCGGCCGTGGCCGGCGCCATCGGCGCGTTGAAGGGTCCGCTGCACGGCGGGGCACCCTCCGAGGTTGTCAACCAGCTCCACGAAATGGGCTCGCCCGAGCAGGCCGAGGCATGGATCCGTGGCGCCCTCGACCGCGGCGAGCGGCTGATGGGCTTTGGCCACCGCGTGTACCGGGCGTACGACCCGCGCGCGGCGGCCCTGCGCAAGGTCGCCGAGGGCCTCTCGTCGGTCGCCGACTGGCTGCAGACGGCGGTCGCGGTCGAGGAGATCGCGCTGCGCGTGTTAAAGGAATACAAGCCCGACTACCCGATCATGACCAACGTCGAGTACTACGCTGCCGCGGTCCTGCAGGGAGTGGGCCTGCCACCCAACCTGTTCCCGTCGATCTTCGCCCTGGGCCGCCATGCCGGCTGGACCGCGCACTGTATCGAGCAGGCCTCGGCCGATGTGCTGATCCGGCCCGACATGCGCTATGTGGGCCCGGCTGAGCGTCACTTGCCGGTTGCGGCAGCGGGCGCCACGGCCGCCCACTGATCGGCCGTTTTCTGTCAATTCCGGCAAATAGCAGGTTTGTCGCGTCGCTTTCAGCCATTTTCCGGCCGGCGACCGCGTCTGACCGGAAGCGCGGCCCAAACGCGCGGATCGTCCGGCCATATGCCGGAAATGGCGGGAAGTAGGCCGTCGGTGGCGCCATGACGCAGCATCGGCCAGGCCCGCGGGGCGCCACGCTGTATCGCGACGCCGCACTCGCAGATGGCCGGTCGGCCGAGCTGCGTGTTGGGGTCAGCGTGCTCGTGCGCGATGGGGCAATCGCCTGGATCCGGCCGTCCGACGACGAGGGCGAGACCGGCTCCCCCAACGACCTCGACGTGATCGATGCCAGCGGCTCGACGATCGTGCCCGGCATGGTCGACTGCCACGCCCACCTGACGCTGCCCGGCGGAGCACATTGGATCGACCGCGGTTTCGATCCGACCGAAAAGCTGCTGGCCTACGCCGAGCACAACGCGCGGTTGATGCACGCCGCGGGTGTCTACTGGGCGCGCGATGTTGGTTCACCGACGCGTGAAGACCCGAACGACGGGCGCGAGCGCGGCCTGGCCATTGGACTGCGCGAGCGCTGGCACGGTCGGCGCGAGTATCCATACGTCCGGGCCGCCGGCACCTGGTTGTCGAAGCGGGCGAGCCTGCCAGCCGGGCTGGCGCTCGAGGCCGGTACGGGTGACGAGCTGCTGACCATCGCCCTGCGCCAGCTCGACGATGGGGCCGACTTCATCAAGCTCTACCTCGACGGCCCGGACAGGAACGTTGCGCCCTGGTCGGTCGACGAAATCGAGGCCGTGGTGAATGCCGCCGCCGCCCGCGGCCGGAAGGTGACCGCTCATTCGGGCAATCTGGCGGGAGCCACGGCCGGTGTCGCCGCTGGCGTGCACTCCCTTGAGCACGGCTTCGAGCTCGACGCCGACGTGTGCCGCGAGATGGCCCGGCGCGGGACCTTTCTCGTCTCGACGCTGGCCGTGATGCGGTCATGGCTCACCTTCAGTCGCAGCACTTGGCTGCCTCGCTTTGCCTCGGCCGAGGGGCGTGAGCACATCAACGCCAGACTGGAACGCGCGAACGAGAGCGTGCGCCTGGCCCACGCGGCCGGCGTCACGATCTGCGCCGGCACCGACTTCGGTGGCGGCTCGCTGCGTGCCAACCAGCTCGCCTGGGAGGTCGAGTCGCTGGTCGCCGCGGGGCTGGAGCCATGGCAGGCACTCGGCGCCGCAACCTGGCGTGGTGGCGAGATCCTGGGCGAGCCCGATGCGGGCAGCATCCGCGAAGGTGGCCCGGCAGACTTCCTGCTCGTTCATGGCGATCCGACTTCCGACCCGGCGAGCCTCTGGCGGGTCTGGCGCACGGTCTGATCGTTTGGCGACTGCACGGGGCCGGCTCGTCGAGCCTTGCTTTCCTGGCTAACTTTGCCTGAGCCACCGTTAGCGGACTGACCGACCTTACCCAAGAACGTAAAGTGCCTCTCCGGCAGCTAACTTGGGCCGTGGTGCGAGATAGTCAGGAAGGTCCGGGCCGGCTCCTGGATAGCGGTGGTGACGCCGAAATTAGCCCAGTTTGGTCCTGCCTCCGGCGCGACGCCGCATCCGTCTCCGGACCGTGGCCGATTTCGGCCTCTGTCGCGGCGTCGTCGTCGACAAATGAAACGAAGGCGCTTGTGCGGGCCGCGAGGATCGGCACGCTATGCGCGCAGCGAGTCGATGAGGAACTCAGCCAATTCAGGACGGGGGACCCGTCGCGAGTGAGACATCACCGCTGAGGTCACGAAAGTGCAGCGGCGTCGCGGGTCCTCGCCCATCAGGCGGGCAGCGCGACCTGCTCGCCACCCGCGGCCGCCAGGAACTGCTCTTGATAAAGGCGCGCGTAGAGGCCTTCCTGCTCGAGCAACTCCGTGTGGCGGCCGCGCTCGATGATGCGGCCGTCCTGGTAGACGAGGATCAGGTCGGCGCGCAGGATGGTCGAGAGCCGGTGGGCAATGGCGATGGTGGTGCGGCCTTTCATGACCCGTTCGATGGCGGCCTGGATGAGCCGCTCGGACACGCTATCGAGCGCCGAGGTCGCCTCGTCGAGCACCAGGATGCGCGGGTCCTTGAGCAGCACGCGGGCGAGCGCGATGCGCTGCTTCTCGCCGCCCGAGAGCTTGTAGCCGCGCTCGCCGACGATCGTGTCGTAGCCCTGCGGCAGCTCGTGTACGCGGTCGTGGATGGCGGCCATGCGCGCGGCCACCTGGAGCTCGTGGTCGGTCGCATCCGGCTTGGCATAGCGCAGGTTCTCGCCGACTGAGGCGTGGAACAGGAACGTTTCCTGGGTCACGAAGCCGATCACCTGCCCGAGCGATGACAGGCGCAGGGCGCGCACGTCGACGCCGTCGATCTCGACCCTGCCTTCGTCCGTGTCGTACAGCCGCGGCAGCAGGTAGGTGGTGGTCGTCTTGCCCGAACCCGACGGCCCCACGAGGGCGACCAGTTGCCCCGGCTGTGCCTCGAAGTCGATGTCCACGAGGCCGAAGGGCAGCCGCTCGGCCACCGGTTCCAGTGCCGGCTCGAGTCCGTCGCCATCGGTCGCGGCAGTGGCCGGCTGTGGGGGCCGCGTCGGATACCGAAAGGCGACATGGCGGAAGCGGATGCGACCCTGAACCGCGGCCGGGTCAAGCGCGACGGCATCGGGCCGATCCCGGATCTCCGGCTCCAGGTCGAGGTACTCGAAGATGCGATCGAAGAGGGCGAGCGCGCCCTGCACCTCGACCTGGACGTTGAGCAGCTGGCCGAGCGGGAAGAACAGCCGCGACTGGAGGGTGGTGAAGGCGACGATGTCGCCGATGGTGGGCGCCGACGGCGCGCCGTTGATCGACAGCCAGCCGGCCAGCCAGTAGACGAGCGCCGGCGTGATCGAGAAGACCGTGCCCACGATCATGAAGAACCAGCGTCCGACCATGCTCTGGCGGATCTGCAGTCCGGCCAGCTTCTCGTTCGCGTCGCGGAACCTGCCGATTGCCGCCGCCTGGCGGCCGAAGGTCTTGGTCAGCAGCACGCCGCTGACGCTGACCGTCTCCTCGCTGATCGCGGTTATGTCGGCCAGGCTCTCCTGGGTCAGGCCGGCCAGGCGCCGACGCACCTTGCCGACCCTGAAGGTGAGGTACATGAAGAAGGGCAGGATGCCCAGGGAAAGAGCCGTCAGGCGCCAGTCGATGAGCAGCATCGCGCCGACCGTGCTGATGACGATGACCACGTTGGCGAAAACGCTGCTGGCGGTGTCGGTGACGACGCTCTGGATGCCGCCCACGTCGTTCGACAGCCGGCTCTGGATCTCGCCGGTGCGTGTCTCGGTGAAGAAACGCAGCGGCAGCTGCTGCAGGTGCGCGTACAGGGCGTTGCGCAGGTCCTGCATGACGCGCTGGCCGACGACGTTGTTGAGGTAGGTCTGGCCGACGCCGATCAGCCCGCTGACGATGGGCACCAGGATCATCAGGCCCACGAACAGGTTGAGCAGGCCGAAGTCGCGCTGCGGCAGCGCGACGTCGATGAGCAACTTCAGCAGGTAGGGGTTGATCAGCCCGAGCAGGCTGGTGACGACGATCGTCAGCAGCACCAGCGAGATCCGGCCGCGATACGGGCGGAAGAACCCGGCAATGCGCCGCACGGTATGGCTGCGTCGCTCGGGCGGCACCCGGTCAGCCTCGTCGATGCTCATGCCCATGCGCGACCAGCCGTGGCCGCGCCCAGCACGCCGGAAACTCACCTGTTCACCACGCGGCCGAAGTTAGCACGGGCGGCGTGCACGACTTGCCGAAGCGAACGATCCGGTCGCCGTGGCCGCGGAACGTGGCGTCTGCTCGTCACGTACGGGCTCTTCCACGTGACGCTCCCCGCCGTGTCCGCCGGCCGCCACCCCGCTTGGCTTGTTCTGGTTCAGTGTCACTGAAAAAGTGCCGTTCGGCTCTCGCAGGTCCCCTTGACACAGTGCCAGCATCCCGATCCGCGGGGAGCGATGACGTGAGGTCCTGGTCGTGGTCGGCAGGACACGCGCTGAGCCACTTGGCCAAGCCCGCCCCCGCCGGCGGCATGAGGGTCAGCTGCATGAGTCGGTTTCGTGCCTCGCTCGCGTTGGCTGTAGCCGCGCTGCTGGCCGGGTGCGCAGCACCCGCGTCCCAGCCCACGGCCTCCGCGTCGGCGACAGCCAGCGCTGGCAGCGAGGCCTCAACCCCGGCCGCAGCCGGTCGCTCACTGGATGGGCGGGTGCTCACTCAGTGCACCATTGGCGGAGCGGACTCGGGCGGATCGGTGACGAGCGGATTGTGTGGAACGCTGCTGGTGCCCGAGGACCGCACGCACCCAGCGGGCCGGCAGATCCGCCTGCAGGTGGCGGTCATTCCCGCGCTGACCAATGACCCGGCTGCCCAGCCACTGTTCGCTTTGGCCGGTGGCCCGGGTGGCGCAAGCACGCGCCAGTTCGGCTGGCTGCCGACCGTGTTCGCGAGCGTCCACGCCACGCGCGACATCGTCCTCGTCGACCAGCGCGGCACCGGCAACTCGAATCAGCTGATAATGCCGCCCTCTCCCGACACGAACGGGCTCGCTGACGATCAGGCGGACGCGGCGCTCGCAACGTGGGCAGCCGACTACTTCGGCTCGCTCGACGCCGATCCGGCGCCGTACACGAGCACGGTCGCGGCGGACGATCTGGACGACGTCCGGGCGGCACTGGGCTACGACCAGATCGACCTGTACGGTCCCTCGTACGGCGCGACGCTCGCGCAGTACTACCTGCGCCAGCACGGCGACCATGTTCACGTCGCGGTAATGGATGGCGGCACGCCACTCGATGTGCCCATCTTCGAGCGCATGGCGGCCAATAGCCAGCACGCGCTCGACCTGCTCTTCGACCGTTGCGCGGCTGATCTGGCGTGTGCCGGTGCATTCCCGACGCTGCGTGCCGACTGGACGTCCGTCCTCGAGTCGCTGGCTACCCCGGTCGACATCGTTGACCCGGCCACAGGCCAGCAGGCACAGCTCAGCCGGGTGGACGTCGAGAATGCGGTTCACAACGCGCTGGTCGACCGCTCGTCAGCGGCGATGCTGCCCCTGCTCATTCACATCGCTTCGACCGGCGACTGGCAGAGTGTGCTGGCCGCCACCGCGGGAATGCAGACCCAGGGCGGCAACGACATCCTGCTGATGAGCGAAGAGATCCGGTGCACCGAAGCTTGGGCGCGATTCGACGAGGCGCAGGTCCAGGTCCTGGGGGAGGGCAGCTATGACCTCGACGCACAGCTCGCCAGTGCCAGGTCGTGGACGATGGTGTGTGCCCACATTCCGGCGGGAGCGGCTCCCGCGGACGATGGTGCACCGGTCATGACCGACACACCTGTCCTATGGGTAACCGGTGACGGCGATCCCCAGGATCCGCCTGCCAACCTTGCGGCGGTGCCTGGTCAGGAGCCCAACGCGGCGATCGTCGTCATGCCCGTCGCAAACCATACGGTTGGCCATCTGGGCTGCCTGCCGTCGATCATCGGCAAGTTCCTGGACACCGGCACGGCCCAGGGGATCGACACGACCTGTGTGGCCCGCGGTGCGGACCCGAACCCGGCATTCCGGGTGCAGTAGCGGCCCCCGCGCGACAGTCCCTACCAGGCCGTGGCGGTGGTCGCTTCGGCGATTCCCTGTGCTTCCAGCCAGCGCTCGGCGTCGATGGCTGCCCGGCAGCCATCCCCCGCCGCGGTCACTGCCTGCCGGTAGCGGTGGTCGTGCACGTCGCCGGCGATGAATACGCCGTCGATCTTGCTGTGCGTTTCGTCGGTGACCTTCAGGTAGCCCTTGTCATCGACCTCGAGCCAGTCCTTGAACGCGTCGGTGTTGGGCTTGTAGCCGATGGCGATGAACAGGCCCTCCATGGGCTCGTCGGCCTCGTCGCCGGAAACTGTGTCGCGCAGCCGCAGGCCCTCGACCTTCTCGTCGCCCAGGACGTCTGCGACCTGGGTGTTCCAGAGGACCTTGATCTTGGGATTATCGAGCGCGCGCTGCTGCATGATCTTGCTGGCGCGGAACTTGTCGCGCCGATGTAGCAGAACGACCTCGCTGGCGAAACGGGTCAGGAAGGTCGCTTCCTCGAGGGCCGTGTCGCCGCCACCCACGACCGCCACGCGCTTGCCGCGGAAGAAGAATCCGTCGCACGTGGCGCAGGCACTCACGCCACGGCCGCGCAGCCGCGTCTCGTTGTCGAGCCCCAGCCACAGCGCCGAGGCGCCGGTGGCCACGATCAGCGAATCGGCCGTGTACTCGCGGCCGTTCGCCCACAGGTGAAATGGGCGTTTGGCGAGGTCGACACGCTCGACGTCGACGTCCAGGATGCGGGTGCCGAATCGCTCCGCCTGCTCGCGGAACTTCTGCATCAAGTCGGGTCCCTGAATGCCCTCGGGAAAGCCGGGGTAGTTCTCGACGTCGCTGGTGATCATCAACTGGCCGCCGGGGGCGTAGCCGCCGACGACGATCGGCTCCAGGTTCGCGCGGGCGGCGTAGATCGCCGCGGTCAGACCGGCCGGGCCAGAGCCGACGATGGCCACCTTGGTGTGCGTGTCGTCGCCGGGCGGCCGGTTGCCGTTGCCGCCGCCCTTCTGGGTCGCCGGCACCTGCTCGGCGGTGTTGGCAGCCGCGCCGTCGTCGACGATGGTCAGGCTTGGAAAGCCGATGTTGGTTCGCTCCATGTCCTCAAAAGCGTAGCAGGAATGTATACCCCAGTGGAGTATTCGCGTCGATCAGCGGAAGAGGTCCATCTCGGTGGGCATGACCACGTCGTGACTTACGCTGCCGGCACCGGCGACGAAATCCACGCCGCGAACCAGCACGACCGGCTGTCCGCTGGTCTTGCCCTTGGCCAGTTCGGCTGTCGAGCAGATCTCGTCGGCCACCGCGACCACGGTCGAGTGCATCGTGCGGCCGTCGACGTCGGGCGTGTCACGCAGGTCGATCAGCGGTTCGATGCCGGCCACGCCCAGGGCGACGTCGGTAATCCCAAAGCGCCACGGCCGGCCGAACGAATCGCTGATCACCACAGCCGGGGCGTCGGCGGGTGAGATGCCGAGCAGGGTGGGCAGCCGATCGCGCAGATGGGCGGCCGACGCGTCGGGATCGGCCGGCAGCAGGGTGACCAGGTCATGCCCACCGGTGTTCGACGCATCCACGCCGGCGTTGGCACACACGAAACCGTGGCGCGTGCGGCTGATGATCAGGCCACGTTCCATGCGCACGATCTCGGCCGACTCGCGTAGCACGACTTCCACCTGGCGTGCGTCGCGCTCCCAGCGCCTGGCGAACGCGAGCGCCTGCGGTCGCGGTTCGATCGTCGCCAGGTCGAGAACGCGCCCTTCCGCCTTGGAGACGACCTTCTGGGTCACGACCAGCACATCGCCGGCGCGCGGCGCCAGGTCGAGTTGCGCGGCGGCCATAACGCGCCAGGCATCGGCGATCAGTGCCGCGAGATCGTCGCCGGGCCGGACTTCGGGGAGTGCCGGCAGGGCCGTGGCGAGAACAGTGCCCACGGTGCCCGGTCAGTCGCCGCCCGGCGCTGCCGCCACGGGCGCAGCGTCGAGATCACCCAGGCGCTGGAGCTCGAGCAGGCGCTCGGCCTCGAGGCGGAGCAGATCGTCAGGGGTGTCCAGGTCGAAGCCCAGCGCCGGATCGACAACCAGCTGCATGCTCGAGTCGATCGTCGCCGCCGCGCGCAGGTGAGCCTCCAGGCTGTTCGGGCCGAAGGCCGGCTCGATGACACCCGGCGGCGAAACGAGCAGGGCATTGGTCCCGTTGCGCGCGTCGGCGGGGGCAACGACCACGATGGGCCGGCCGTTGCCCGCGGCCAGCGTGGCGTCGGCGGCTTCGAGCAGGGCATCGAGCGCGGCCTGACCGAGTAGCGGCAGGTCGGCGGGCAGGAACAGCACCGCCGTCGCTCCCGCCGCGGCCGCAGCACCGCTCGCCGCGCGCAGGGCGCCATTCAGCCCGTCGCGCAGCGGATCCTCGACGATCGCCACACGGCCAAAGCGGCGCGCGGCGGTCGCCGCGGCGGGGTCGCCTGTGACCACCCAGATCGCCGCCGCCGCGCGCCACGTGCTCAGCACGGTCACCGTATGCGCGAGCATGCCCAGGACCAGCGCCGAGCGTTCCTCGGGGTCGAGCACGGCCCCCAGGCGCGACTTGCCGCCGCCCACGCCGCGGATGGGTACGACGACGTGCACGGCCGACAAATCTGGCTGCAGGGCTGATGCTTCGCGCCGGCCGGAGCCACTCACGGAGCGCATGGTAGCCGCGTGGCCGGCCGGGGCGACCTGCTATAACCTCGACTCCGGCCGGGGAGATGGCCGGTGGTCTCGGGGAGGCATTCCGATGATTCGAAATGCGGCCGTGTTCGTTTCGATTGCCGTGTTGCTGCTTGGTTGTGCCAGCGTGCCGGCTCTCGAGCCGACATCCAGCCCAGCTCAAGCCAGCCAGCCTGCCACGTCGACGCCTTTCGCCACGTCGACACCGGGTTCCACGGAGGCACCCACTGCGGGGCCGACCGCAGCACCGACCGAGGCGCCTGGTGAAACAGCGTCCGCGCCCAGCGCGACGCCAGCGGTGCCCAGCGCGACACCCGGCGCGACCGCGACGCCCGTGGCCAGCTCCGCCGTGTGCGCCCTGACCAGCGCCGACGAGCTGGGTTCGATCTTCGGCGGCAGCTGGATTCAGACCGATGCGGCAGTGGACAGCTGCGGCTGGACGAGCTCCGACCAGCTGGCCAATCTCGAAGTGAGCTACGAGCAGGCGAGCGACTTCTCCGCGGCGCAGATCCTGCTGTCAGACCCGCAGCAGGTGACGGTGGCCGGGCACCCGGCCATCATCGGCGACTTTCTGGGTCCCGAGCTGTACGTGCAGATCCAACCCGATCTCCAGCTGCTCCTGCAGGGGATACTCATGGACACCACCGCCGAAATGCACCAGAAGTTCATCGAGCTGGCGACCACGATGATCGGGCGGATGTGAGGATTTCTTCGGCAAGTCGCTGACGGTCGGGCTCACGCGCGATGAGCGTGTCGCCCACGACCGCTGCCATGCCCAGCGCGCCGATCTGCGCAGCCTGGGCTCGATCCAGTGAATCGATCATCAGCGCGTCGATGAGGCCGGGATATTGCCCCTGATAGTGGGCAGCAATCGCCAGCGAGGTTGGCTCTCGACCCTCCAGTGAGCGCAGCATTGCCGCCGCGGGTCCGCGGAGTGCCGCGCCACCGACGATGGGGCTGACGGCGACCGTTCGCGCGCCGGCCTGCTGCAACGCAGGGAGCAGGCCGGGCACGGCCAGGATCGGTGCGACGCTTACGAACGGGTTCGACGGCGCGATGACGATCAGTTCTGCCGCCGCTATGGCCTGGAGCACCTCGGCCGTGGGGCGGGCCCGATCGATACCGTCGAAGCTAACCTCGAGCACGTCGTCGGCCTGGCCACGGCGCACGAAGTAATCCTGGAAATCGAGCCAGCCCTGATCGGTGCGGACCTTCGTGCGCACGGGGTCGTCACTCATGGGCAACAGCCGCGCGGCAACGCCCAGGTCACGGGCCATGCGGGCGGTGACGTCCGTCAGCCGCTCGCCCGCACGCAGGCGCTGGGTACGCACGATGTGCGTGGCGATATCGCGGTCGCCGAGACGGAACCATGTCGGCGCGCCGTAGCGGGCGAGCATCTGCGCGGCCGACCAGGTCTCGTCGCGCACGCCCCAGCCGGTGTCAGCATTGGCCAGGCCGGCGAGGGTGTACATGACCGTATCGAGATCGGGCGAAATGGACAGTCCGTGCAACTCGAGGTCATCGGCCGTGTTGCCGATGACGGCCAGCTCGACTCGGTCGCCAAGCAGTGCAAACCCGTGCGCCATGCGCGCGCCGCCGAAGCCGCCCGCCAGCACGACAACCCGAGCAGGGTTGGTCAAGATCGTCAGCCAGGCTCGCCGTGGATATGGACGCGTTGGGGATGCAGCAGGAACGTGATGCGTCGCTCGGTCTGGAAACGAGCGATCTCGCGGCTGGCCATCTCGGGTGTGTCATAGCGTCGCGCCATCTCGGCGATGTCGGCCTGGGCCCCGACAGGATCGTCGAGCGCCTCCGCCAGCGCGTCGATGGTTACCGCGTCTTCCGCGGCCTGGACGGCGAAGCCAACGCGCGCGTCGCGGCGC
Source organism: uncultured Anaerolineaceae bacterium (assembly GCA_964610835.1). GTDB lineage: Bacteria > Chloroflexota > Limnocylindria > Limnocylindrales > CSP1-4 > JALYGJ01. The sequence goes on from CAZSWK010000015.1 coordinate 17,861, forward strand.
AGGTTGGCCGGCCAGCGCCGGCCCTCGCGGGAGTTGACGACGATCACGTCGTCGCGCACGAGGTACCAGACGACCGCCTGGTGGGGGCTGCCGTCGGCGTTGAGCGTGGCCAGCGTCGCGTAGCGCGGAGTGGACCCCAGGAAGCTGCGCACTCGCGCGGGCAGAACTGGTTCGGGGACCGGAGGCATGTCGAGATGTTAAGACCGTGCCGAGCGAGGCCAGCCCGCGACGCTCACGGCGTTACCCCCAGGCGGCCCATTTGCGCGGCCACCAAGCCGACACGCCGTGAACCTGCGATGCGCCGATTCCAATCTGATTTGACGGACAGGAACCCAATCTCGGGAACCAGGACGTCGACGCGGGCCGATCCACTCCGAATTCGCAATCCGCTTACGAAAGTTGCACACGGCAGACCAGGAGAACCGGGTCAGACCGGCGGCGGAGGGACGGTCGTGGATAGGTCATCAAAAAGGATTGGAAAACTGCCGGACAGGAGGCTCGGGAGGACCGGGCGGCCGCGCTTTCACGCCAGGCGCTCGCCGGCGCGCACCGGTTGCGCCAGGCGGCTTTCGGGCGGCGCCAGCGGGCAGTTCCAGCGCGGGTCGTGGGCGCACGACGGATGGTAGGCAAGGTTGAAGTCGAGCAGCAGTTCTCCGCGCTGCGGGTCGCCGCCCAGGTCGGCACCCTTGACCGTGTCGAGCAGGTAGCGTCCGGCGCCGTATGTCTCGTGGCCGGAGGTGGCGTCGCGGAAGGGCAGGAACAGCCCGCCGGCATAACCGCCCATCCAGAACACAGGCAACACGGCGCCGGCCAGCGGCCCGGCCAGGCGGACGCGTCCTATGCGCTGGAAAGAGAACGGTTCGGCGCCACTCGAGGGTAGCTGGATGGCCAGCGCGGGCATGCCGGGCAGTGAGGCGGCCTGTGCGTCTGGCTCGACGACAGCCATGAATCGGTAGGCCGGGTCGTACCGGAAGTAGTCGAGCCCGCCGAAGCGGGCTCGAGTCTCTACGGGTAATGGTGACTGCGGGTGATCGCGGAACAACTCGTCGCGAGTCTCGCGCAGATGTTGCGTTGCCGTGGCCGGGTCACCGGGCGCGGTGGCCCGCCACGTGGCGTACATCTCCGCCACGCGGCGGCGCCAATCGGCGAGTTGGAGCTCGTCGGTCGTCGCCGCCATGTCGCGTGCCGATCTACCGGGGCCGGTCTACTGGGAAATGAAGCCGTTCTGCTGCAGCCACGTCTTGGCCACCTGGCTCGCGTCCTGGTGGTCGACGGCGACCTGCTTGTACAGCTGTGCCAGCGTGCTGGTGTCGATCTTGGCCGACACGTCGTTGAGGGTCTTTTCGAAGCCTGCCTTGTCGGGCAGCTTGTCGAGCAGGTCATTGCGCACTATCGGCGCGATGTTGTCGGCCGGTTGTGTGTGCTTGTCGTCGGTGAGGATGATCCAGCCGTTGACGATGATGTCGGGCTGTGTGGAGCACAGCTCGCCCACGTCGATGGTGCCGTTCTTGAGCGCGTCGGCCATGGGCGTGTCGCACGCCGACAGCAGCGTTGCGCCGTCAATCGTCTGCTGGGTGATGCCGTAGGCACCTTGCAGGGCCCCGCCCGGGGCGCCACACAATGCGTTGGTCGGACAGTCGGTCGCCAGGCCCCACTTGAGCTGGTCCTGAACCGCCGTCGTGTCACTCATCTTGGTCAGGTTGAACTGGCTGGCCGTGTCCGGCCGGACCACGAATGCGTTGGTGTCCTCCGCCGGCGTGTAGTCCAGCACGGTCAGGTTCTTGGCGTTGAGCTTCTGCTGGAGATCCTGCTCATTGGTCTGCGAGTCGCCGGTCGGCGTACCGCCCTCATATGCCAGGCGGCTGCCGATGTATTCCGGCTGCAGGTCGATCTGTCCGCTCTCGATGGCCGGTGCGACGACGTCACGCGTGCCCAGGCCGACACCCGTCATGTCGACGGTGTAACCCTTTGCCTGGAGCGCCTGTCCGTAGATCTCGGCCATCACTCTGGCTTCGTCAAAGCCGACCGAGCCGATCTTTATGGTTGGCGCGCTGCCCCCACCCGAGCTGCACGCGCCGGTCAGCGTGACCAGCGACAGCAGCATCGCCCCGAGGGCAAGCCTGCGGTAATTCCGCATGGGTAACCTCCTCCATTGGATCATCCGGTTAGTCCGGACCTTCGCGGACTATACCCGACTAGGCCGCAGCCGTCGAACGCGCGCGGTCCAGGACCAGCCCGTGTGGGGTCAGTGCCCGCTGCAGCAGGGCGAAGACGATGTCAGTAACGATGACCAGTCCGGCCACCAGCAGCGCCCCGCCGACCATTTCGCCGAGCCCGCCCCGGGTGAGGGTGGCGAAGCCGATGACCAGGTAGTGGCCCAGGCCGCCGAAGCCGAAGATCGCGCCCAGGGTGGCGGTGGCGACGATCTGGATGGCACTCGATCGGATGCCGGTCACGATCACCGGCAAGGCCAGGGGTAGCTCCACGCGCCACAGGACCTGCCACTCGCTCATTCCCTGACCACGGGCGGCCTCGAGCAGGTCGCGATCGATCTCGGACAGGCCGGCATAGGCGTTTACCAGGATGGGCGGTACGCCCAGCACGACCATGGCCACCACCGTCGGGTAGACCTTGAAGCCGAGTTGCGGGTCGAGCGGGGCGGTGAGCGGCAGAACCATGGCAATGACCGCGAGCGACGGCAGCGCCCGCCACAGGTTGGCCAGGTTGACCGCGAGCGTCGTGTAGCGCCCGGTATGGCCGATCCACAGCCCGATCGGCAGGGCAATCAAGAGCGCCACCGCGAGCGAGCCGGCCGAGATGGCGACGTGCTCGCCGAGGCGCAGCGGGATGCCGTCCGGCCCCGACCATTGAGCCGGATCGGTCAGCCACGCGACGGTCTCGTAGAGGATGTTCATGCGGGTACGGGCTCCGCGTCATGGGTCCATGGGGTGATCCGGCGCTGCAGGCGGGCGAGCAGGAGGTCGGCCGCGACGGCAAGCAGGATGGACGGGATGGCGCCGAAGTAAAGCTCGGTCGGGAAGCTGCGCCGGTAGCCCTCCAGGATGAAGAAGCCGAGCCCACCGAAGCTGTCGCCCAGGATCGACGACACGGTCACCAGCCCGATCGTGGACACCGTCGCGAGGCGCAGGCCAGCCACTATCAACGGCACGGCCAGCGGCACCTCGACCCGCCACAGCCGCTGCATGCCGGTGTAACCCAGGCCGCTGGCGGCTTCCAGGACGTCCGGCGGCACGGAGTCAAAACCCGCCGTCATGTTGCGCACGAAGATGACCAGCGTGTACATGGTCAGCGGGATCTCGACCGTCAGCAGGGTGATCCCGGTGACCGACACGAGCGCCGCAAAAAGGGCCAGGCTGGGGATCGTGTACAGGATGTCGGAAGTGGCCAGGATCGGACCGTAGGTCGAGCGCCGCCGGATGGCCAGTACGGCCAGGGCGAACGAGATCAGAAAGCCGATGCCCACGGCGATGGCCGTCAGCCAGATGTGCTGCAGCGTCCGCCCGACAAGGTCGTCGAGATGGCCGGCCATCCACGCAAAGTCCACGGCGTCAGCCTCGGGCAGCCGGCTGGTCGCGGAGCGCGGCGGCGATCTGCTCGACCGTCACCAACCCGGCGACGCGCTCGTTCTCGTCGACCACGACGCCGGCCATGACGTCCGCGGCGAGCAGCTGCGAGAGGGCATCCTTCAGCGTCGTACGCAGGCCGAGCACGGGCGACTCGGCCTCGGCCATCTGCTCGTTGAGGTTGCCCGAGGGCGGGATCTCGCGCTGGTCGACCCAGCCGATCGGCCGGCCGTCCTGGTCGACGAGCAGCAGGTAGGGAAAGGGGTCGGCGAGGATACGCTCGCGGGCCTCGGCCGCCGAGTCGCCCGGCCGGCCGGTGACGGCCGGCTGCAGCTCGAGGTCACGCAGGGTCGTCAGCGACAGCCGCTTGAGCCCGCGGTCGGCGCCGACGAAGCGGGCGACGAAGTCCGATGCCGGGCTGGCCAGGATGTCGGCCGGAGGTGCGAACTGGGCCAGCTTGCCGCCCACGCGCATGACCGCGACGAGGTCGCCCATCTTGATCGCCTCGTCGATGTCGTGGGTGACGAAGACGATCGTCTTGGCCAGTTGCTCCTGCAGGCGCAGGAACTCGTTCTGCAGTCGCTCGCGCACGATCGGGTCGACCGCGCCGAAGGGCTCGTCCATGAGCATCAGCGGTGGGTCGGCGGCGAGCGCACGTGCCACCCCGACGCGCTGGCGCTCGCCGCCCGAGAGCTGCGCCGGATACCGATCGCGGTAGGTCCCCGGCTTCAGGCCGACCAGGCCGAGCAGCTCTGTCGCACGCTGCTGCTGGCGGTCCTTGCTCCAGCCGAGCAGGCGCGGCACGACCGCCACGTTCTGGCCGACGGTCAGGTGCGGCAGCAGGCCTACCTGCTGGATCACGTAGCCGATCCCGCGCCGCAGCGCTATGACGTCCTTGTCGAACACGTTCTCGCCATCGACCAGGATCTCGCCGCCGGTCGGCTCGATCAGCCGGTTGACCATCTTGAGGCTGGTCGTCTTGCCGCACCCTGATGGCCCGACCAGCACGCAGATCTGCCCCGGAGGCACCGTGAAGCTCAGGTCTTCGACCGCCGCTGCGCCCCCACCGGCGTAGCGCTTGCTTACGTGCCGGAACTCGAGTTCGACGCCGCTCATTGGGGCGCACCGTATACGCTTCGACGGTGGACTTGAAGATCGGCGGGACCGGTGAGAGCGCGGTGATCGTGCCGGTGCAGGTCCCGGTCGCGGTGAATCGACTGCGCGACAGGATGGACCCGTCGGCGGCCCAGGGCGTACCCGCCCACGTGACCCTGCTCTATCCGTTCATGCCACCGGAAGATCTCAAGGAAGACGTGCGGCGGCGGGTCGAGCAGATCGTCGCGGCGGAATCTGTCTTCCCGTTCGCGCTGACCTCGGTCGGGCGCTGGCCGAACGTCGTCTACCTGGCGCCCGAGCCCGAAGAACCGTTTCGCCGCCTGGTCCGGGCACTCACGGCGGCCTTTCCCGACTACCCGCCCTATGCCGGCGCGCACGAGGAGGTGGTGCCCCACCTGACCGTCGCCCAGGACGTGCCCGACGACTGGTACGCGGCGGCCGAGCATGCACTGCCGGCCATGCTGCCCATCCGCGACGTTGCGCGCGAGGCGTGGCTCGTCGGGCACACGCCGCAACAGCCGTGGAACACGCTGTGGCGGCTCCCCCTGGGCGAGGCGAGACTCAGCTATCCGGGGGCGGAGCCCGGGTAGGGTCCCGACACGCAGTAACCGCCCCGGCCGGCGAGGGAAGCAGCCGCCACCGCCGGCCGCGGCCGGCTGAAGCAGCCGCCGTGGCTCTTGCACCACATGCAACAAGCCTCCGTTTTCCGCACCGCCGGGGTGGGCTGGGGCAACCGGCGCCGCAGCCGGCGCCGGTTGCGCCTGAGATGTGAGCGTGACCCGCCGGCTATCCGGGCCGGGCAAGCCGCGAGTCGTCGTCTCGTGACCCGTCGGCAACGCGGAGCTCGGCGATATGTGCCGCGTGATGCAAAGTCACATTCGGGGCTCCGGCGCGCCGCGCCGCCGGCCCCGCGTAGACTGCGCCGATGCCACAGATCCACCTTCGCGCCGAGCCAGGTGACTACGCCCCGCTCGTGCTGCTGCCCGGTGATCCCAACCGCGCCACGCTCGTGGCGAGCATGTTCGACGGCGGCCTCGCCAAGTCCCGGCTGGTCAACGAGCACCGTCAGTTGCTCGGCTACACCGGCACGTACAACGGCGTGCCGGTGAGTGTCCAGACGAGCGGAATGGGCACGCCTTCGATCTCGATCGTCCTCGAGGAATTGCTGCGGCTGGGTGCGCGCCGGCTGGTTCGCATCGGCACCTGCGGCGGCATCGGCCGCGGGCTGCGCACGGGCGACATCGTCGTGGCCACCGCGGCATCGCCGGTCGACGGCGCCACGCGCACCTACCTGCACGGTGAGCCCTATGCGCCGGCGGCCGATTTCGAGGTCACGCGCGCGCTGGTGGACGCGGCGCGCGCGAGCGGCGCACGCATGCAGGTCGGCCAGGTCGCGTCGGTCGACGTCTTCTACAACCCCGACGAGGACTACGTCACCCGCTGGCGCGCGCGCGGCGTGCTGGCTTTCGAGATGGAGGCGGCGGCACTCTTCTACCTTGCCTCGCGTGCCCAGGCCGGCGGTGATGACGTGCGCGCGGGCTGCATCCTGACCGTCAGCGACACGCTCGGCGAGGACGAGTCCTCCGAGCAGACCTACATGGAGTTGAGCGACCTCGAAGCGGCCACGGTCAACATGGTCAAGGTCGCCCTCGACGCCGGCACTTCCTTGAAGCTCTGACCGACTTCGCCGTCGCGCGGCGCGTCATCACGGCCTGATTCTGGCCCGGTTTGCGCCACGCGAACGAACGGGACATGCGGGACCGGCCGCCGGTCCGTTCCTTTCGCGGGGCGAACCAGACCGCCGATTTGGCGGCGATTCGTTTCACGACGCGCAAGGAACGGCGTCGATCGCTGCCGGACGGTCCAGCGGCTGGTCGAGTTCGTTCGTCCCGCGAAAAGTCGGCGGAACGTCGGGTAGGCTGCGGCGGTGGGCAGCATTCCGATCGGGCTGAACCTGACGACGGTCGGCGTCGACTCGCGCTGGTGGCTGGAATCCGCGCGCGCGGCGGAAGAGGCTGGGTTCAGTGGCGTCTGGTCGTGGGACCACTTCATCAGCCAGGGCCGCAACAAGACCACGCCGGTGCTCGAGTGCTGGACGACGCTGACGGCTGCCGCCGCAGCGACGTCACGGATCAAGATCGGCAGCTTCGTCAGCAATGTCATGAACCGCCACCCGGCCGTGCTCGCGCGCATGCTGGCCACTCTCCATGAGCAGTCGGGCGGGCGGGTCGAGCTGGGCCTCGGCGTTGGCGGCAATGCCGCCGAGGAAGAGGCGTACGGCATTCCCTTTCCACGCGTCCCGGAGCGTGCGGCGCTATTGGAAGAGGCCGTCGCCGTCCTGCGCCTGTTGTGGTCGGGCGGACCGGCAGACTTCCAGGGCCGGTTCTTCCAGTTGCGCGACGCCTGGGCCTACCCGGTGCCAGAACCACCGCCGCGCATCATCGTCGGCGGGGAGAAGCCGGCCGGCGCCCGGCTGGCCGCGCGGGTCGGCGATGGCTGGACGACCAATGCGCCCGACTACGAGCGCCTGCTGCCGACCTACCTGGCGGAGCTGTCCGCCCACGGTCGGTCGCGCGCTGAGGTGGTTCACCTGGTGGCCGTCGACATTGCCCGCGATGTGCCCCTCGAGGAGCAGCCGCTGGTCGCCGACCTGGCCGGTTTCGCGGCCGAGTGGCAGGCACGTGGCGCCGATGAGCTGATCGTCAACTGGGTTCGTCCGTCCCAGCTCTCCTTGTTGCTTGAGGCTGCCGCCAGAGCCGGGCTCGCCGCGGCCACGGCAGCCCGGGGAGTTCCGCGCTAGGCTGACCGCGCCATGTTCCGCCGCCACCAGCCTGCCACCGCCAGCGGCCCCGCCACCGATGTCGTCGACCTCAGCCAGCCGCACGACAACTGCGTCCGCTGTGGCCGGCCCACGCCGCTTGGCGTTTCACTGTGCGAGCGCGACAACCCCGGCCGCATCAAGTCGCCGTCGCCGACGCAGGTGCACGGCACGATCGTGATCGGGGTGCTCGCCGGCTTCGTGGTCTTGCTGCTGCTGCTGCGCGTCACCTTCGCCGGCCTGGGGCCATTCGCCGCGACGCTGCCCAGCGTCGTCACGCGGCCCGACGGCGGGCTCGACGTCGTGGTGTCGGTCACCAACAACGGGTCGCGGACGGCCGGCGCGAGTTGCCGCGTGTCGCCGACCGGCGCGCCGGCCGACACCGACTACGTGTTCTTCACCGACCCCCTCCAGCCCGGCGAGACACGCCAGTTCACACGGACCGTGCCGCTGCCCGCCGGCGACCAGCCCTTCTCCGCGGCGAACGTCGCCGTTCGCTGCACCTGAGCGATCAGACCGGGCTGGTGGACACCTCCGGCTGTCCCTGATCAGCCTGACCGGCCTCGCCCGCCGAGAGCGCCTGACCGTTGCTGATCCAGAAGCCGTTTGCCGCGGCCCCCAGGATCAGCAGCCCGCCGGCCACGATCAATGCCTCGTGGAAGGCCTCCGTCGATGCGACCCGGCTGGCCTGCGCAACGTCCGGCGACACCGGAGCGGTGGGCGGGTTGAGCGGCGGCAGGGTTTGGCGGACGTCGGCTGAATTGACGTCGAGGCCAGGTGCGTGGGCCGCCAGGGTGGCGTAGAACGACGCGGACACGATGATGAAAAGCAGGCCCCCTGCGAGTTGCGGACCGACGCGCGAGATGGCGTTGTTGATCGCCGAAGCGAGGCCCGCCTGGCGCCCCGGGACGGAGCGCATCAACGCCGTCGTCAGCGGGGCGACCATGATCGAGATGCCGAAGCCGAAGACCAGGTAGCCGGGCAGGACGTCAACCAGGTAGCCGGCTGAGGGAGCCCAGGTCGACATGTCGGCCAGGTCGAGCATCCAGGGCGAGCTGTCCGCCGGGATGCGCGCGAACCAGAACAGCCCGGCGGCCATGATCAACGGCCCGACGGTCATGAACACGCGCGGGCCGTAGCGACTGGCGAGAGTCCCGAAACGCGTCGACAGGAAGATCAGGAAGAGCGTGCCCGGGATCGACCCCAGGCCTACCGCCGACGGGCTGTAACCCAGCGGACCCTGCAGGAACACGGGCAGGAACAGGAAGGTCACGTAGATCGCGCCGTAGATCAACAGCGTCGAGACGTTGGTCACGGAAAAGTTGCGCGAGCGGAACATGGACAGCGGCACCAGCGGGTTGCGTGATCGCGCGAAGTAGAACGGCAATGCCAGCGTGGTCAGCGCCCCCACGGCCAGTGCCCCGAACGCAAGCGCCGACTGCCACTGCTGGCTCTGGCCGTAGATGGCGCCGAAGGACAGACCGCCGACGGCGAGCGCGACCAGCAGTGCGCCAAACCAGTCGAAGCGCCCGCTGGCCTGCGGGTCGCGGCTCTCCTCGACATGGCGCAGCGTGGCCCACAGGGCCACCAGCAGGAAGGGAATGTTGATGAAGAAGATGGCCCGCCAGGTCACCTGCTGGACGAGCACGCCACCGATGAACGGCCCGAGCACGCCGGCCAGCCCGGTCGCTCCCGCCCACACACCGAACGCCCAGCCCTGGCGCTCGCCGGAAAAGCCGTCGGTCAGGATGGCCAGTGAGCCGGGCACCAGGATGGCCCCCGCGGCGCCCTGGGCCAGGCGGGCGACGACCAGGAACTCGAGATTCGGTGCCAGGCCGCATATGGCGGAGGTCACGCTGAAGCCGATCAGGCCGATGGTGAACAGCAGCCGCCGGCCGTAGTAGTCGGACAGCGCGCCGGCCAGCACGAGCAGCGCCGAGAGCGTGAGCAGGTAGCCGTACTGGATGAAGTTCTGGGCCTCGAGCACGCCCAGGAACAGGCGTGGCTCCTTGCCGATCGTCGTCAGCGCGACGGGCAGCACCGCCGAGTCCAGGAAGACGATGCCGGAGCCCAGGATGGCAGCGACGAGCGTCCAGGTCTGCTTTCTGGTCAGCGCGGGGCCCTCACGGCGGCCATCCTACAATCCGGCCGTGGTTGCCAGATCTTCCGGTGCGCGCCCACGCATCGCGCTCACCGTTGACGTGCCCACCGAGCGCAACGAGCCCACTCGGCGCCGATATCGCGACGCGCTCGAACGCGCCGGGGCCACGGTCGTGGAGGTGCCTCCCGACGACGAGCTGCCGGGTGACATCGACGGCGTGCTGCTGTCGGGCGGCAGCGACGTCGACCCGGCCACCTACGGCGAGGTGAACACGGCGGCGCGCGATTTTGACGGTCGACGCGACCGGCTGGAACTCGCCCTTGTCTCGCGCGCCCTGCGCGACGACCTGCCCGTACTCGGCATCTGCCGTGGCTTCCAGCTGCTGAACGTGGCTCTCGGCGGGCGGCTGGTACAGCACGTCGAGGGCCATCATCCGGTGGGGCACGAAGGCGTCCTCGAGCACCGTGACGTGCGCATCCCAGCGGGTTCGCGCCTGGCCGCCGCCATCGGCCAGGGGCCGCTGACAGTCAACTCGCGCCACCATCAGGCCGTCACGCCCGCGACCCTGGCACCGGGTCTGCGCGTGACAGCGATGGTTGGCGAGCTGGTCGAGGCGTTTGAGGCGCCGGGGCACGGCTGGGTGGTCGGTGTCCAGTGGCATCCGGAGCGGACCGCCGAGGTCTCTCCGGCGGCGCTGGGCGTGTTCGGCGCGCTCGTCGACCAGGCGTCGCGCCGGCCGGCCGGCGTGGAGTGAGCCTCGATCGCGAACTCGCGCTGGCGACCGACGCAGCCCGTCGCGCCGGCCGGCTCCAGATGGAGCGCTACGAACGCCTCGAGCGGGTGGTCCACAAGTCGGCCCACGACGTGGTCACCGAGGTCGATGAGCTGTCCGAGCAGCTGATCATGGGCAGCCTGCATGAGGCCTTTCCGCAGGACTCCTTCCTGGCCGAGGAGTCGGGCCGGTCCGAAGCCGCCCAGGCTAACGGGCGGGTGTGGGTGATCGATCCGCTCGATGGGACGGTCAACTATGCCAACGGCATTCCCATCTTCTGCGTGTCGATCGGGCTGGCCGACCAGGGGCAGCCGGTGGTCGGCGTGGTCTACGACCCGGCCCGCGACGAGATGTTCACCGCCGTGGCCGGGCGTGGCGCCCGGCTCGACGGCCGAAGGATCCACCAGCCCAACAAGGACAAACTGTCCGATGCCGTCGTGTCGCTGTCCCTGCCGCGCGCCCGCTGGGCATTGCGCGAGCGCCGGCTGCGGCGGCAGATCCGGGTGGCGCGTTCAATGGGCAGCGCCGCGCTGGCGCTGGCGTACGTCGGGAACGGCCGCTTCGATGCCTTTGTCCAGGCCGGCGGCCTGTCGGCGTGGGACATCTGCGCCGCCGGCCTGATAGCAGCCGAGGGCGGTGCCACGATTACGACCCTTGACGGTGGCGCCTGGTTCGATATCCATCGGTCGGCGCAGTCGATCAGCCTGGTCGCTGCCGCGCCGGCCCACCAAAAGACGATCCTGGAATTGCTGCGCCAGTGACCGGCTGGCGCGAGTACGACGAGGTCTACGGGCCCGACAACACGGTCAGCGGACGCGTCGTCGTGCGGACCGCTCTCGATTCCGGCCTGCCCGGCGGGCCGCGCAACATCCTCGTCTACCTCCCGCCGTCGCTCGCCGAGACCTGGTCGCCACCGGGCAAGGGCGAGTCGCCGGCTGCGGACGACTCCGGCTGGAGCGCCGAGCACCGCTACCCGGTCCTCTACTTCCACGACGGCCAGAACGTCTTCGACGAGCGCACCTCGAACGCGGGCGAGTGGCACGCGGACGAGACGCTCCAGGAACTCGCGGAGGAGGGGATCGAGGCGATCGCCGTGGCCATCCCCAATGGCGGGACGGCGCGCATGGACGAATACAACCCGTGGCGCTCGAGGCCGCCCCGGGTGCGTGGCCACAGCTTTCCGCGCCGGCTCGTGGGTGGTCGGGGCGACGAGTACCTGGCCTGGCTGGTCGACGGCGTCAAGCCGCTCGTCGACAGCTCCTTTCCGGCAAGCCGTGAACGCGAGGCGACCGGCCTCGTGGGCTCGTCGATGGGCGGCCTGATCAGCCTCTACGGGCTGATCGCCTATCCGCTGGTGTTCGGGCTGGCCGGGGTGATGAGCCCATCGATCGTGTGGGATGACTATCACGTGCTGCGGCTGGTCGAGGAGGGCCGGGTGCCGCCGGCGAGGATCCATCTCGACATGGGCGGCCGGGAGTGGCAAGGCATGCTGGCCGACGCGCGCCGCCTGCGCGACGCGCTGCTGGCGCTTGGCTGGGCCGCGGGGGAGAACCTGCACTACGTTGAGGAGGACCACGCCACGCACGATGAAGACGCCTGGGCGCGCCGCCTGCCCGATGCGCTGAGGTTTCTGCTAGCCGGCTGACCTTTGCGCCGCTGACCTTTGCGCCGCTGACCTCTTCGCCGTCGACCTCAGTCGAGCCAGTGCGGCACGCGGCTGATGAGCTGTGGTGCACGCAGCCGTTCCGCGAGCTCGGTCAGCGCCGTCCGGTGCGCTCCGCGCCAGCGCAGATCATCGAGGGATTCGCGTAGTGGCACGTCGGTAACCAACGTGGCCAGCTCGCGAAACAGGAACGCGTCCTCGCGGTGCTCGCGCAGGGACGTGGCGAGCATCGCCGCGCCGCGCACGGCGAGATCCCAGTGCGCGGCTCGCTCGGGGATGTCCTCGAGGTGCTCGTAGCGCGTCAGTACCGCCGCCGCCGACACGCGGCCCCAGCCGGGAATGCCCGGATAGCCGTCGGAGGCGTCGCCGACGAGAGCCAGGAAATCGGGGATGCTCGCGGGCGAGACACCGAACTTGGCGCGCACATCGTCGGCGGTGAAGAACTGCTGCTTGCGGCGGTCGTACTGGACGACCCGCCCGTCCTCGCGTACGCACTGGGCCATGTCCTTGTCCGGCGTCATGATCACCACGCGCGCCACGGCCGGGTCCGTGCCCCAGCGTGTGGCGGCGGTACCCAGCGCATCATCGGCCTCCCACTCAACCATCGGCCAGACGACCACGCCCAGGGCGCGCAGTGCCTCTTCCGCCTGGTCGAATTGGGCCAGCAGCTCTGGTGGCGCACCGGCGGATCCCTTGTACCCCGCGTAGCGCGCGTTGCGCCACGACTCGATCACGTGGTCCGCTGCGCAGCCCAGGTGGGTCACGCCGTCCTCGCGCAGCAGGTAGAGCACGTTCTCCATCAGCCCGACCGTCCCGCTCGCCGCGCGTCCGGCGGCATCGAGGTGCTGTGGCCGGGGCGCGAAGTGCGCCCGGAACAACTCGTAGGTCGCGTCGAGCAGGTGGACCTGCACGCGGCTCGCCGTGTCGGTCAGCTGGCGTCTCTCATGTCGGACTCGGTTGCCTCATGCGAGGCCGGCATCCATGCGGGGCTGGCGTCCCTCATGTCTGGCCGGAAAGCTGCGCCGTCGACGCCGGCCATCGCCGCTCCGATGATGCCCGCGGTGTTGAGGAACTGTGCCGGGACCAGGGGCGCCCGCGTGTGCAGGTTCTCGCCGAAGCGCTCGATCATCTTGCTAACGCCGCCGCCGAGGATGATCAGGTCTGGCCAGAGGTAGGCGTCGAGGCGCGCCAAATACTCGTCGAACTCTTCGGCCCACGCTTTCCAGCGCAACTTGCGCCGCTCGCGCGCCGCGCCCGACAGGCGCGTCTCGGCGTCGCGGCCCTTGATCTCGATGTGCCCGAACTCGGTGTTGGGGACCAGCTGGCCGCCGACCACCAGTCCGCTGCCGATGCCGGTGCCGATCGTCAGCAGCAGCACGGTGCCCGCGCAGTTGCGCCCGGCGCCGATGCGCACCTCGGCCATCGCCGCCGCATCGGCGTCGTTGACGACGTGGACGCGCCGCCCCAGCGCGTCACTGATCAGCTCGCTGGCCGAGACTCCGATCCACTTCTTGTCGATATTCGCCGCGGTCATCACCACGCCGTCCTTGACCGGGCTCGGCAGGCCACAGCCAACCGGCAGGTCATCGGCCAGCTGACGCTCCTGGGCCACGGTGTCGACCACCTCGCGGACGCGTGCGGCCACGTCCTTGGGAGTGGCGGGGTGCGGCGTCTTCGCGCGGATGCGCTTGGTCACAAGTTCGCCCGTGGCGGTGTCGACGAGTGCCGCCTTGATCCCGGTGCCGCCGATGTCGATGCCGAGAGACAACTCCTCCACGGCGCCAAGGATACGTCCGCCCCCCACTTGCCGCGCGGTGCTCGTCGCCTGGGGGCGCGGCCGGAAATGCCAGTCGGCGGCTCTGTGCCGTCACCCGGCTAAGATGGCCTTCGTGTTCGATCATTTCGGCGATTTCAAGCGCCAGCTACCCGATCGTGATCCCGAGGAGACCGGCGACTGGATCGGCGCCCTCGATTCGATAGTCGAAACCGAGGGCCGGGCGCGCGCGCAATTCATCCTGTACAAGATCCTCAAGCGCGCGCGCCAGCAGCACCTGGGCCTGCCGCCGCTGACCGCCACGCGCTACATCAACACCATCTCCCCGGAGCAGGAGCCCGAGTTTCCCGGCGACGAGCAGGTGGAGCGGCGCATCCGGCGGATGATCCGCTGGAACGCGGTGGCGATGGTCCTGCGCGCCAACAACCGCGCACCGGGCATCGGTGGCCACCTGGCCACCTACGCCAGTGCCGCATCGCTGTACGAAGTCGGCTTCAACCACTTCTTCCGCGGCAAGGACGCGCCGGGCATGGGCGACCAGGTCTTCTTCCAGGGCCACGCAGCACCGGGCATCTACGCGCGCGCCTTTCTCGACGGCCGCTTGACCGAGGATCACCTCGACCATTTCCGCCAGGAGGTCGGAGGACGGGGCCTGTCCTCGTACCCGCATCCGCGGCTGATGCCCGACTTCTGGGAGTTCCCCACGGTTTCCATGGGCCTCGGCCCGCTGGCCGCGGTCTACCAGGCGCGCTTCAATCGCTACCTGCATCACCGCGGCATCAAGGACACCTCGAACAGCCGCGTGTGGGCATTCCTCGGCGACGGCGAAACTGACGAGCCGGAGGCAATGGGCTCGATCTCCATTGCCGCCCGCGAGGGCCTCGACAACCTGACCTTCGTCGTCAACTGCAACCTGCAGCGGCTCGATGGGCCGGTGCGCGGCGACGGCAAGATCATCCAGGAGCTCGAGGCGGTATTTCGTGGCGCCGGCTGGAATGTCATCAAGGTCATCTGGGGCCGCGAGTTCGACGAGTTGCTGGCGCACGATGTCGATGGCGTGCTGGTCGACAGGATGAACGAGACGCTCGACGGTGAGTTCCAGAAGTTCTCGGTTGAGAGCGGGGCGTACATCCGCGAGCACTTCTTCGGCCCCGATCCGCGTCTGCGCGAGATGGTCGCGCACCTGTCCGACGACGACATCGCCCACCTGCGGCGCGGCGGCCACGACTACCGCAAGGTGTATGCGGCGTACGACGCGGCGGTCAAGTTCCAGGGGCGCCCCACCGCCATCCTGGCCAAGACGGTCAAGGGCTGGACGCTGGGCACCGGCGTCGAGGCACGCAACATCACCCACCAGGCGAAGAAACTCACCGAGCAGGAGCTGAAGGTCTTCCGCGACCGCCTCGAGCTCGACATCCCCGACGCCAAGCTCAAGGACGCGCCCTACTACCACCCCGGCCCCAAGGCTCCCGAGATCCAGTATCTGCGCGAGCGCCGGGCGGCGCTGGGCGGCCCGCTGCCGCGGCGCGTGGTAGTCACCAAGGCGCTCGAGTTACCGGGCGACGACACCTACGGCGAGTTCATGGTCGGCTCGGGCAAGGCCGAGGTGTCGACCACCATGGCCTTCACCAAGATGCTGCGCAACCTGCTGCGCGACCCGCACGTCGGCCAACGCGTGGTGCCCATCATCCCCGACGAGGCGCGCACCTTCGGCATGGATCCGCTGTTCAAGGAGGTGGGCATCTACTCGGCGCTCGGCCAGCTCTACGACCCGGTCGACTCGAACCTGGTGCTCAGCTACCGCGAGGCGAAGGACGGCCAGGTGCTCGAAGAGGGCATCACCGAGGCCGGCTCGACGGCCTCGCTGCAGGCTGCGGCCACCAGCTACGCCACGCACGCCGAACCGATGATCCCCTTCTACATCTTCTACTCGATGTTCGGCTTCCAGCGCACCGGCGATGAGCTGTGGGCGTTTGCCGACGCTCGCGGCCGTGGTTTCCTGATGGGTGCGACGGCCGGCCGGACGACGCTCAACGGCGAGGGTCTCCAGCACGAGGATGGCCATTCGCTGGTCACAGCCTCGGTCATCCCCAACGTGCGCATCTACGACCCGGCCTTCGCCTACGAAACGGCCGTCATCGTGCGCGAGGGCATCGAGCGGATGTACGGCGATCGGCCCGAGGACGTCTTCTACTACCTCACGCTGTACAACGAGAACTACCTGATGCCAGCGCGACCCGACGGCGTGAGCGACGAAGACATCGTCGGCGGGCTGTACCGCTACCGCGCCGCGCCCGAGCTGGGCGGTCGCCGTGGCCGGCGTGGTGAGGCACCACTGCGGGCCACCATCCTGGCCGGCGGCGCGATCATGCTCCAGGCCCTGCGCGCCCAGGAGTTGCTGGCCGAACGTGGCGTCGCGGCGGACGTGTGGAGCGGGCTCGCCTACCAGCTGCTGCGCAACGATGCGCTCGCGGCAGAGCACTGGAACCGGCTGCATCCCGACGAGCCCCCGCGCGTGCCGCGCGTCACCGAGTTGCTCCGCGAGCCGGCGGAGCAGGGCCCCGTCGTGGCCGTGAGCGACTTCATCCGCGCGTGGCCGGACATGATCAGCCGCTGGGTGCCGGGTGGCTGGTGGCACTCGCTGGGGACGGACGGTTTCGGCCGCAGCGACACGCGCGAGGCGCTGCGCCGCTTCTTCGAGATCGACGCCGAGAGCATCGCCGCGACGACACTGGCCGAGCTCGCGCGCTGCGGCCGGCTCGATGGCGCCGAAGCCCGGCGGCAGATCAGCGAGCTGGGCCTGGATCCCGATCACGTCTTCTCCGTCCGCGCCTGACACCGGCGCCGTCTCGCCCGGGCTTCGGCTCCCTGGACTGAGCCTGGCCCTTTTCGCCGCGCTCGCCATCGCATTCGCGGGCTGCACGTCCAGCAGCAATGCCCTGTGTACCGTCGGCGGCTCGATCACCGAATGCGGCGAAGCCACCGGGATCGTCACCAACGTCACCGGGTCTAGCGCCACCCAGGTCGACTCCTTCACGTTGCGCACGCCGGATGGCCAGGTCATCGTGTTCAGCGTGGGCCGCCTCGACATCACGAACGGCGGCCTGAATGCGCCGCATCTGCGCGTGCATCTTGTCAGCGGCGCGCCGATCACCGTCCAGTACAAGGTCGACAATGGCCAGTACGTTGCCCTTCGCTACGAGGACGCACCTACCCCAAGCGCCAGCCCGAGCGGCAGTTCCGGCCAGAGCGCCGGCGCCAGTCCTCCCGCCAGTGGGTCGCCGCCGGCCACGGTCAACGCACCACCGTCATCCACGCCGGCACCTTCTTCGAGCGCCTCCGCCGGGCCGCTGACGCTCAGCCTCGAGCCCTTCGCTCAAGGCTTCTCGGCGCTGACCTTCGTGGCCAACGCGGGCGACGGCACGGGCGACCTGTACGCGGTCGAGCAGGCGGGCCAGATCTGGCGTATTGGCGCTGACGGTAGCGTCGCGGCCCAGCCCTTCCTGGATGTGTCGGGCCAGATCACCAGTGGCGGCGAGCGGGGCCTGCTGGGGTTGGCCTTCCATCCGGACTATCGGTCGAATCGGCGGTTCTTCGTCGCCTACACGGATACGTCGGGCGCGGACACGGTCGCGGAGTTCACGGCCACTGCCGACGGGAGTGCGGCGGACCCCGCGTCGCAGCGCGTAGTACTCAAGATCGACGAGCCCTTTGCCAACCACAACGGTGGCATGCTCGCCTTTGGCCCGGACGGCTACCTCTACTTCGGAACGGGCGATGGCGGCAGCGGCGGTGACCCGCTGGGTAACGGCCAGAACACCAACGTGCTGCTGGGCAAGATCCTGCGCATCGACGTCGACAGCGGCGATCCGTACGCGATTCCGCCGGGCAACCCGTTCGCGCAGGGCGGCGGTGCGCCCGAGATCTGGGACTGGGGCCTGCGCAACCCGTGGCGCTTCAGCTTCGACAGCCAGACCGGCGACCTGTGGATCGCCGACGTGGGCCAGGGCACGTGGGAGGAGATCGACGCCGAGCCGGCCGGCACGGGCGGCCGCAACTATGGCTGGAACGTGGTCGAGGGCAACGAGTGCTATGGGGCCCAGACGTGTGACAAGTCGGGGCTGACCCCACCGGTGGCGGTCCATGATCACTCGCAAGGCGTCTGCGCGATCGTCGGCGGCTACGTCTATCGCGGCGCGCAGTTCCCCGCGCTCGACGGCCGCTACCTGTTCTCCGACAACTGCGCCGGCACCATCTGGGCGCTCGACGCGGCGTCGGCGCTGGCCACCGGGGCGGCCGAGTACCAGCAGGTCGACCGGACGGGCGTGCACCCCAGCGCGTTCGGCGTCGACGAGTCCGGCGAGCTCTACCTGGTCGACCTGGAGGGCGACATCTTCCACATCACGGCACTGTGAGGCCGCCATTCACGGCACGGTTTCGCCACCACCTTCACAGCCGTCCGGTGCCGCACCCTTCCGAGTTCGCTGAGGCCGCACCCTTCACAGCAAGGTGACGCCACCGGGCGGCAGCTGACCTGCTGCAAGGCTCTGTGAGACCAGCCGCGCGGGCACTCGCGGCTGGTTGGCAAAGTATTCCGGGTACTCACGCAGCACTCGGCGGTTGGCCCGCGTATCCGCGATGACGAGCAGCGCGCGATCCAGACCACCATCCCGAACCTTCAGCTCGAACCTGCGCGCCTGGGCCTGAACGTCATACAGCTTCACTTCGTACTCGATACCCATTACCTGTACGCCGTCATCAAGCGTCGCATCCCAGGCTCTCTTCTCTGAGATCCCATCCCGCGCCGGCAACGGCACCTCCACCCGTGACACGAGCGGCGGGCGAGCACCGCGAAGCAGGGCGCTGAGCCGCGAAGCCTGCGGTGCGTCGCGAATCGGCACGCCGCCGGGGAACGTGCGAACGTTCAGGTCGAGACCGACGACGGCGGCGACCAGAGCGACGTCGCTGATAGCGAGCTTTTCGCACCTGCCGCGCTCGATCCGGCTCAACTTGGGGCCGGACATGCGCGCCGCGGCCGCCACGACCCGCTGGCTCAGCCCGTGGCTCAGTCTCGCGTCGCGTAGCTCATCACCTATTGCGGCGCGGAGCCGATTGCCGCGTCGAAGGCCGCGGTCGAATGCTCGCTCTGCGGTTCCCATGCCGACATCGTCGGCCTGGGCACTATCCGCGCGGTTACCCGCCGCTTGCCGGGCGCTTATCAGGGTCGTCGCAAGCCGACCTTTCGTGCCACGAACGAACGAGGACAGTTCCGGCCCACGGCGCGCCTTCGGCGGGCTGATTCATGCAGGACACGAACGAACGCGGCGTCAAGCCGTCGCTTTGGGTCGCGTGGTGAAAAGTCGGGCCTGATCCGGGGCCATCCTCGTCGCGTTGG
>CAZSWK010000016.1:0-36300 GCA_964610835.1 uncultured Anaerolineaceae bacterium
GCTGCAGATCGCCGGCTATCAGGCGCTCTCAATGGAGGCCGTCGCGATCAGGGCCGGCACCAGCAAAGCCGTCCTCTACCGTCGCTGGCGGAACCGTGCCGAACTCGTCCTTGCCGCGCTGCGACGGCGGAGACCGATGCTGTCGGGACCGGTCCCGGACACCAGCAACCTGCGTGACGATGTGCTCACGCTTCTGCGGCGCGCGTATGCAGGCATTGCCGAGCTCGGGCAGGAGACGATGTTCGGCCTCCTCGACGAGCTGGCAGGTGATCCGGACGGCTTGGCCTACCTGTATGCCCAGCGGGCCGGAGCCGACGCGATCGAGGCCATCTTGCGAGGCGCCGCTGCGCGGGGCGAGGTAAGCCTCGAGCGGATCACGCCGCGGATCGCGTCGTTGCCCACCGATCTCGCCCGCCACGAGCTCCTGTTCCGCCGCGCCCCGGTGCCGGACAGTGTTCTGGTCGAGATCGTCGACGACGTCTTCCTGCCTCTGGTGCGCTGCGTATCGCAACCGGCCTGACCGTCGCTGGCCGCGGGTCCCGAGCGCGTTCAGGGTGGTTGCGCGACCGGCAGCTCGGACGGGCGGGTCCACCGGGAGTGTCCGCGTCCACCAGGTACTTCCGCCGTGGCTGGCAGTAGGGCTGTCAAGCGCCCTGGGATGACGCGGATCCGAGCGCGACGAGCGCGATTTCACGCGTGAATCGGTGGAGGGCCGACTGGGATTCGAACCCAGGACACGAGGATTAAAAGTCCCCTGCTCTGCCGCTGAGCTACCGGCCCGTGTGGTCCGCTAATTCTCGCTCAGTTGGCCTAGCTCGCGGTCGCCATCTTGTGGCGAACCCAGGTTGCAAGCCTCGTGCCGGCGACCTCGGCATAGCCGTTCCAGCCGCCGACCACATCCCGGTTCCGGCGATCCATCTCACCCCAGCTGTTCACGGCCACCAGGCGCGGACCCCTCGACGTATTGATCACGGCCGGCCCGCCGCTATCGCCGCCGCCCAGCGAGATGCCCCTCGTCCTGGTGCAGATCTCGGTCGCCCGATTGATGCGGCCCACAGCCCGGCTGCACGCGGCGTCCTTCCTGACCCGCGCACGGGCCGATTTCAGGTGATCCCCTTGGCATGACGCCTTCTCCGCGGGGCACGTGTATCCCCAACCCATGACGAGCAGCTTCTTTCCCGGAGCCCACTTCGCCGACCTCCAGCCGCCTGCTATTGGCGCGGGCGCCTCGCGGGCTGGCCAGGCCAGGTGAACGAGGGCAACGTCGTGACCCGTGATCCCGAAACGCCGGAAACGGGGCTGGATGAATTGCGCGGCTGGCGGGATGACCTCGCCGCCGCCGGCAGAGAGTGTGGTGCGGCCGAGCACGATCCTGTAGGAGTGCAGCCGGGTGCGGGTCAGGCAATGCGCCGCAGTCAGAACCCAGTCTGGGGCAATCAGGGTGCCCGAGCAGAACTCACGGTCGGCGGTGTTGCCGCGGTGATTCGCCGCGCGGTACACCAGCGCCACGACATAGCCCGGGTTGGCCGTCGTGTTGCCACCGATGATCGCGTGCGCCGGCGACGGTGCGCTGGCGGCCAACACCATGACGGTGCCCGCAAGCGCGAAGACGAACTGCGTGACGCGTCGGCGAGCCAAATTCACCCCCGTTCAATCGTCGCCGATCCAGGCGTCCGCGGCGTTTGTCCGACCCGGCAGCGGACCCAGATCGCGATCGGCTAATGATGAAGCTTGCGTGCCCACGGAGCAACGGCACCCACTGCAGCACCTGTCCCCCGTACGCCGCCGATGCGACCCGCGCTGCGTGGTGCACGTCAAGCCCTACGTAGTCAACGCCGCTCTCAAGGCTCGCGCGCCTGGCCTCACCGACGCGCATGCCCATCCGCACGCGGACCTCCAGGCCGTGCGGCCACGAGTGACTCGCGAGCTCGAGCTGGGCTTGGACGGCCGCCGCGACCGCGGCCGTTGGGCCGTCGAAGACCGCGAAGAACGAATCCGCCCTCGGCGTGGTGGGCTCTTTGCGTCAGTGCGCGTGCTTGAACCTCACCGTGAATGTCGAGCCCTCCGGAGAGGTGAACACTGCGTTGGTGATCGTGACGGGCGTGAACCTGGGCAGAACGCCGCGGACCCCCGGTCAGCCGGCGGGGACCGTGCGCATCATGGCCAGGACGTCGCCCAGGTTGGCGGTGACGAGCGCGATTGCCGAGTCGCCCGCGCCGTAGTAGATGGACAGCAGCTGGGTCGTCGGGTCGAGCACCCAGCCCGTTGGAAACACCACCTTGTTGACGTCGCCGCTGCGCTCATAGGGCGCGGTGGGCGCGAGAATCCACTCATCGGTCCGGCGCAGGACGGTGCGCGGCTCATCGAGGTCGAGGAGGGCCAGGCCCACGCGATAGATCGGCCCCGCGACCGTCCCGTGCACGCCGTGGTAGCAGATGAGCCAGCCGTCCTCAGTCTCGAGCGGCGGTGGTCCGAGGCCGATCTTCCCCGCGTCCCACCATGCTCCGTCGCGCGCTTCGAGCAGCAGCTCGTGGTCGCCCCAATGGCGCAGGTCGGGTGAGTACGAGATCCACATGTGCGCGTAACCGCCCAGCGGCGATGGCCGGTGGACCATCGCCCAGCGCCCGTCGATCCGGCGCGGGAAGAGTGCCGCGTCCTTGTCCTCCGGCGGAGTCACTGGGCCCAGTTTCTGAACCTCCGTAAAGTCGCTGCTCAATGCGAGCGAGACGAGCGGACCGCGCCGGCTGAAGGCGGTGTAGGCGATCACCCATTGATCGAGCTCCGGCAGCCACGTCAACCGGGGGTCCTCGCAGCCCCAGATTTCCTCTGGATGGACGTCAGGTTCGGGCTGAATCAGTGGCGCCTGGTCGAATCGCCAGCTGGTGGCACCGTCACTGCTGCGCGCCACCAGCAGATGGGAGATGCCGCGCAGGTCCTCGACCCTGACGAGCAAAAGTGTCTGGCCGTCGACCAGTCCGGCACCTGGATTGAAGACCGAGTTCGCCCGGTAAGGCAGCTGCTCGACGGTGATGATCGGGTTGTCCGGGTGCCGGGTAAGAATGTCCCATGGCTTGATCGTCTTCGCGCTCATGCCCGGACCTCAGTCAGGACAGGCACGCCGCCGCGCGTCTGCTGTGACCGGACGGCCATCGCACGCGTCCGCAGGAGGCGCATCGTTTCGAGCGCCATCTGCCACATGAGCGTCGATTCGGCGCCCTGGTTCGCGTTGACCTGATGCTCGGACAGCCCGTCGTGGCAGCCGCCGGTGAGTTCGTCGGCGACGGCAAGGCCCGCATCGTTGTCACCCAGAAACCAACCATAGGCAGCCTCCGCCACGCGGCAGTAACCCGGGTCCTGCGTTACCTCGTAGGCTGTGACGGCGGCGAGGATCATCGCGGTGGCCTCGATCGGTTGCTGGTCAAAGCGGCTGCGAATTGACCCATGCGGCCACCAGCCGTCGTTGCCGATCGGTGTGAACGTTCCGCGGCGGGGCATCTGGACCTCGATCAGCCAATCGAGGACATGGAGTCCCAGGCTGCGCAGTCGCAGGTCGGAGAGCCGGCGACCGGCGACGATCAGGGCATGGGGCAGGAGGGCGTTCTCGTAGGTCAGGACCTCCTCGGGCCACGGCCACTCGCCATCCAGATCCGCCCCGGAAAAAGCTCCGCGCAGGCGTCGCACCAGGAGTTCGAAGGCGCGCTTGGTCTCGCCGGCGATGCCGGCGGTCAGTGCCGCATCGCAGCCAAGGATCGCCGATGCCACTGCCCGCGGAGAGGTCAGGCGCATTGCCGCGGGCAGGGCGGCCTGGAACAGAGCTCGCGCCTCGAGTCGCATGGCGACCTCCGGGGCATCTCTGCCGGCAGTGCCAATGGCCAGCAGCGCGCGGCCCTGGGTGTCCTGCGACCCCTCGTTGTCGAGCCAGGTGCCATCCGCACTTCGAAAGTTCCGGAACGTCCCCGTCGATGGATTGAACGCGGCGGTGAGGAAGGCCATTGACCGCCGCGCCGTCGGGCTGACCGCTTCCCAGCCAAGTGTGCGTCGCTGCAGCAGATCCACGGTCAGGGCGCGCGCGACATCGTCCGTGCACACACCGTGGGCCGCGTCGGGCGTGACGCCGCGCGCATGCTGCCAGATGCCGAACGGGCCGGTCATCTCCTCGAGATGTTGTCGCTGCGCCCGGAAGAGCGGCCGGTCAGGCACCGGCCAACGCGACCGTCGCGGCAGGCATCTCCAGGAGTTCGGGCTGGGAGCTCAGCCCTGCAACGCGGGCAAAGATCTGTCGATACTGCGCACCGACCTCGGGCCAGAGCATGCCCCGGCTGTAGTCGTGCGCCCGGCGCCCGTGCTCCGCGCGCAGCGAGCTGCTCAGTGCGAGCTCGATGAGACCGTCGGCGAGTGCCTCCGTCGAGCCGGCTGCAACGAGACGGCCGCGCCCCTGGGCGAGCCGCTCGCTGGCGTACGCATACGGTGTCGAGACGATGGCCTTGCCTGCGCCCATCGCGTACGACAGCGTCCCGGAGACGATCTGTTCCATGTTCTGGTATGGCGTCACGAAGATGTCCGCTGCCTCCAGCCACAGGCCGAGCTCCGTCGCGTTGACGAAGCGCCCGACGAAGCGGACGTGATTGGCGACACCGAGCGACGATGCGAGCTCGGTCAACGTGTCGCGGTATGACTCGCCTTCGCGCCGGATAAGTTCAGGGTGGGTGGCGCCGACGATCACGTATATGGCCGTCGGATCGGCGCGAACGACGGCAGGCATCGCGGCAATCGCGGACTCGTAGCCCTTGCCCGGGCTGAGCAGTCCGAAGCTCAGGATCACCATGTGCGCCTTGAGGCCCATCTGCGGCTTGACGCCGTCAGACGCGACCATCGGCACGTACGGGACGCCATGCGGCACGATCTCGACGCGCGCCGGGTCCGTGCCATACGAGCGAGTCAACAGCTCCGCTGCCGCGTTGGACATGACGACCGTGGACGCGGATGCATGCACCAGCTCGCCCAGGATCCTCCGTTGTGACGCGGTCGGGTGCTGAAGCACGGTGTGCAGCGTGGTAACCGCGGGGGTGCGCAGAGCCTTGACGAAGTCGAGGACGTGGGCGCCGTCCGACCCACCCCAAATGCCGTACTCGTGCTGTAGCGAAACGACGTCGAACGAACGGGAGTCGATCCAGCGCGCGGCACTCAGGTAGTCCGCATGAACGTCCCGGGCGATCCGAAAACCAACGTCGGCGGGGTAGAAGCCGATCTTCTCGGGCGGCTGGAGGGCTACGATCGACCTGTCGTTGAAGGTGGCGGCAAGGTCGGCCGTGAACGTGGCGATGCCGCATCGCTGCGGTGGATAGGTGGAAACGAACGCGGTCTGCGTGATGGCCTCACGTCCTCTCGTGGTGCGGTGCCCCGCTCGCTGCAACGACGGCGCGGTGGGTGCTTGAGTCCCGAACAGAAGGACAGGCGCACGGCCCGTTCAGGATCTGGGTCGACCACGCGGAGGGTTGCCACTGATGTGGCGACGCAGTCACCGTACCCCACATCGCCGTATGTCACAAGGCGCGGTGTTCCAGGGGTCGTCTCATCTGACCCCGAACGGCGACTACTCGGCGACAGCGTCCAGGGCTGCGAGAAGCTGTTTGCGGTAGGCGAGCAGCGCTTCCCGCCCTGCGGGCGTCAGGGCAATGGTCGTCTGTGGCTGCTTGCCGCGGAAACTCTTGGCGATGCTCAGGTAGCCGGCCGCCTCGAGCTTGCCCAGGTGGGAGCCAAGGTTGCCCCAGGTGAGGCCCGTCTGCTGCAGCAGGTATGTTGCGTTGGCGCTCTCGACCACGAACAGATTGGTCATGATCGACAGCCGAGCCGGCTCGTGGATCAGGCGATCCACACCCGCGCTGACGCCGACCTCATCGGTCGCCATCGTCGGCCCCTGACCGGGGAGCTTCCTGGACCGGGTAGTTCTGCAGGAAGCGCACGAGCTTCCACGCGCCGATGGCGACGATCGGTACGGCGAGGACGGTGAAGATCATTGGCGGTGGCACGCGGACATTCCACAGGACGTCCGGCCAGATCAGCAACGGCCCCGCCAGGCCGAACAGCACGCCGTACAGGAACATGCGCGGGACATCGAGGAGGTACGCCATCAGGCCGAGGACCACGGTGGCGTTGACGAACCAGATGACCGGCAACAGCACCTCCACCTCGGTCGGTGGAGTGCCCATGACGCCCGCGACCCCGACGATGCCGAACAGGGCCATCCCGAGCACGAACGATCCAAGCAGGACCAGGCGCGTGGCGGTGATCCTGCGGCGGCGCTCGGCGCGCGGTGTGAAGTCGCCCAACCGGGGCCGTACGACGCGGGCACGCATGAACATGAACGCACCGGCGAGAACGACGGCCACGGCCAGCATCGCCAGCAGGCTCGCCAGCTCACTGTCCAACCAGTCCGCGATGACGACACCGAATGACAGCGCGACCATCATCAGGCCCAGCAGCAGGTCGAAGAGGCCGTCCTCGTAGAACCTGCTGAAAGCCTGCTTCTCGAGTGCCTTGAGATCTGTCGACTGGGCCGTCATCTCTGTTTCCTCCCAACGGGTGTGGCGCAGAGTACTCTGCCATGCAGAGTATGTCAAGAGGTGCGATGCACGGGTAGTGGCTCAGTTTGAGGCCACTCCGGTTCATGTAGCCTCCAAGCCGTGACGATGTCCGAGTACATCCGCCGCCTGCGCGACAGGATTGGTCACGATCTGATTCTCCAGCCGACCGCTGCGTGCCTAATCCGCGACAACGACGGTCAGATACTTCTCGTTCGCCATGTAGAGGGTTGGTGGAGCTTCCCAGCCGGAGCCGTCGACCCAGGAGAAACGCCAGCCGAAGCAGCTCGCCGCGAGACACGTGAGGAAGCGTCGGTTGAGGTCGAGCTCCTCAACATTGCCGGCGTCTTCGGCGGCTATCCGGACTTCCACGCGTTCTATCCGAACGGGGACGAAGTCGCCTGGGTCGCGACGGTGTTCGAGGCCCGCATAGCAAGCGGTATCCCTGCGCCCGGCGACGACGAGACGGGCGAGGTGCGGTGGGTGATCCCTGCCGAGGCGTTCGAGTTGGGACTCACGCCAGGGACGAGACACATGCTGACCCGGCTGGCTGAGGGGCGCACGTTCGATTCCTGAGGCTGCGGTCGGTAGGGTTTTGTGAGTTGCCCCAGTTCATCGAACGCGGCTAGGAGCTGGGTCACGATCCGGCACCGGAAATTGAGCCGCTACCGATGCACGCAGGGCATCACTTGCGCCCGATTCCCTGGGCAAACGACGCGACTCCAAGAGGTCCCTGAGATCGGCGCGGGACCGTTGGCAGGCGAAATAGGGCTGTACGGCTCTGGGGCACAGATCAGCCGCTGACACATAGTGCCGCCTGGAAGGGACTAGGAACAGAAGCGGGAGCAGCGCGGCGGGCAGGTCCAACCTGGCTGCCGCCGAGTCGATCCGGAAAGAATGCCGGCACCTCTTGACGGTCCCTACGTCGCTTTGCTTCGGCGCGGCATTTCGCGGCGAACATTCCTCAAGTTCACCGTGGCGATGTCCGCTGCCCTCGCCCTGCCGCTCGACTACGCGCCACGTATCGCCAAGGCGCTGGCAGCGGCGCCGCGCGTGCCGCTGGTGTGGCTACATGGCCAGAGCTGCGGCGGCAACGGCGAGGCCTTCCTGCAGGCGGCCAACCCGACCGTCAGCGCGATGCTGATCGATTCGCTGGCCGTCTCCTACGACGAAGCGCTGATGACAACGTCGGGCGACAGTGCCTTGGGATCGCTGCGCGACACCCTGGCCGCCTATCCCAACGGCTACCTGGCCGTCATCGACGGCGCAGTGCCCAACGGCGAGGCAGGCGTCTATTGCACCGTCGGCGGCCGTGCCTTCAAGGACATCGTCAACGAGGTCTGTGCAGGTGCATTGGGCACGATCGCCATCGGCAGCTGCGCCTTCGACGGGGGTGTGTCGGCCGCCGCGGGCGGCACGACACGGGCGACCGGTGTCGGGTCGGTCGTCACTGCGCCCCACCTCGTGCAGCTACCCGGCTGCCCGGCGAACGGCGACAACCTGGCCGCCACGATCGTCCACTTCCTGACCTTCAACGAGTTCCCCGCAACGGACGGCCGCGGCCGCCCGCTGTTCGCGTACGGCGGCCTGATCCACAACCAGTGCGAGCGGCGTGCGCACTTCGAGTTCGGCGAGTTCGTCCAGTCGTGGGGCGACGAGGCGGCCCAGAAGGGATGGTGCCTGTACCGGCTGGGCTGCAAGGGTCCGGAGACGTTTGCCAACTGCCCGACGGCCAAGTACGCGGACGGCACCAGCTGGGCGGTGCTGGCCGGACACGGCTGCATCGGCTGCACGATGCCCGGCTTCTGGGACTCGATGGGGGTGGCCTACCAGCGCCTCCCGGCGCCCCTGCCGTTCGTGCCCGAGATCAGCGCCGATCAGGCCGGCCTGGCACTGGTCGGTGGCGTCGGCGCGTTGACGGTGGCCCACGGTGGCGCCATGTACGTCCGCCAGCATCTCCCCAAGCGTCACCCTGCGCCTGCCGAAGCCAGTGAAGACGAACCCCTGCCGACCGAAGAGCCGCTGCCGACCGACGATGCGCAGGCCCCCCATCAGGCGGAAGCCGTCGAGACCGCCGAGGCCAAAGAAGCCGACGATGAAGCAGTTGACCCGGCCGAAGAAGCAGGCGTGTCGGCCGAAGAAGCAGCCGCGCCGGCTGACGATCCGCCGGAGGGAGAGCCCGCATGACTCGGCTCGTTATCGACCCGGTGCCGCGGGTGGGTGGCCACCTGCGCGTCGAGGTTGAGCTGGCCTATGGCGTGGTCGACGACGCCTGGGTGTCAGGAACCATGTATCGGGGCCTGGAAAACGTCCTGCGCGGCCGGGACATACGCGATGCCTGGCTGCTGGCCGAGCGGGCATGCGGCGTGTGCAGCGGCGTCCACGGGCTCGCGTCGGCCCGCGCGGTCGAGGACGCGCTGGGCGCGCGCGTGCCGCGAAATGCCCGCCTGGTCCGCAACCTGCTGGCCGGCGCGCAGATCGTCCAGGACGCGGCGGCGCATTTCTACTTGCGTGCAGCACCCGACTGGGTCGACGCGCAGGCGGCGCTGAATGCCGACCTGACCGCCACTGCGAGCCTGGCCCGGTCCTTGAGCGACTGGCCCAACTCGAGCGCCAGCTACTTCTCCAACGCGCGCGACAAACTTGCCGCCCTTGTTGGCGCAGGACCCTTGGCAACCCGATTTGCCGGGCACCCTGCCTACGATGTACCGCCCGAGTTGAGCCTGCTCGTGCTCACCCACTACCTCGAGGCGCTCGATTGGCAGCGCGGCCTGGTCCGCCTGCGCACCATCCTGGGTGGCAAGAGCCCGCATCCCCAGACCTACCTCGTCGGTGGCATGGCGGTGACGCCGGAGTGGGGCGGCCCGATCTCACCGTCGGAGGGCGAGCATCCCTGGCGCGCAGCCCGCCACTCACCGCCACCGCTCAGCGCCGACGGACTGATGGACATCTCGGGACTGGTGGCCGACGCCGGCGCGTTCGTCACCAACGTGCTGGTACCCGACGTCTGCGCGGTGCTGGCCCACTACCAGGACTGGGAGACGATGGGCCTGGGCCACGGCCACTTCCTCTCGTATGGCGACTTCCCGCTCGACGAGGCGCAGCCGGCGCGCCTGTACATGCCGCGCGGCCGCGTGATGGACCGCGACCTGTCGACGAGCCGCGAGGTCGACCCGGTGGGCGTGGCGGAAACCGTGAGCGCATCCTGGTATGCCTACCCGATCGGGACCGCCGACCTGTTGCCGCCTTTCGACGGCGTGACGGAGCCGCGCTATGCCGGCCCGCAACCGCCCTACAGCACGCTCGAAGGATCAGCCACCTACAGCTGGGTCAAGGCGCCCCGGTATGACGACGACCCGATGGAGGTCGGTCCGCTGGCGCGGCTGGCGGTCGCGCGCGGCGCCGGGGCAACCGACGCCACGGCCGCGGTGGACGAAATCATCGCCCGGCTCAAGAGCGGCAGCAACGGATTGTTCGGGAGCGTGGGGCGCACGTATGCCCGGGCAATCGAGGCGCGACTGATGGTGGGGCAACTCGACCAGTGGCTGCGCGAGCTGGTGGCCAACCTGGCCAGTGGCGACCTTGCCGTGGTTGACCTGGGCCCCTGGGACAGCGCTCACTGGCCGGACGAAGCGAAGGGCTGCGGGGTGGTCGAGGCACCCGGCGGGGCGGTCGGCCACTGGCTGACCGTGCGCAGGGGCCGGATCGCCGACTACCAGATCGTCGACGCCAGTACCTGGAACGCCTCTCCGCGCCGCAATCGCGGGCGGCGCGGGACGCTCGAGCAGGCTCTCGTCGGCACGCCCGTGGCCGACCCGGAACGGCCGCTCGAGATCCTGCGCACCATCCACTCGTTCGACCCGTGTGCAACGTGCGCGGTGCACTGACATGACATCGCTGGCCACCACCTCGCCTGCGCCCGAATCCGCTGAGCGTGTCCGCCTGTATATCTGGCAGGCCCCCGTGCGCATCACGCACTGGGTCACGGTGGCCTGCATCGTCGTTCTGAGCGTGACCGGTGGCTACATCGCCGACCCCTTCCTGGTGCCTCCTGGCGGCTCGGTCATGACCACGGTTCGCCTGATCCACATCGGCACCGCCTTCGTATTCCTGGCTTCCGGCCTGGTGCGCACGATCTGGCTGCTGGTGGGCAACCGCTTCGCGCGCTGGTCGGCGTTCATCCCGACCTCCCGCAAGCAGTTCACCGAGCTGTTTCGCCAGGCCGGCTACTACGGATTCCTGCGCCGTGAGATTCCCAAGGTGCTCGGCCACAACCAGCTCGCCGCGGCCGCCTACGTACTCCTCTTCGGGCTGCTACTGATCGAGACGCTGACCGGATTTGCGCTCGATGGCATAGCTGGCGCGCAGCCTGCCGCGAGCCTGTTCGGGTGGCTCAGCGACATGCTCGGCCCGCAGCTGGTGCGCCTGATCCATCACCTGTGCATGTGGGCCATCCTGGCCATCGCCCTGTTCCATGTGTACAGCTGCGTGCTGGTCGACCAGCTCGAGAAGAACGGCCTGATGGCAAGCATCTTCTCCGGCTACAAGTTCCCGACCCGCGAAGAGGTCGTCGAGGCGCGCGACGGCGGCCCGGAGCTGCTCGAGGAAGGGGACTGAGGACGTGCGGCGCATTCGCCGGCCCAACCTTGCGCTCGATCGCTGGATTCCCCTGCTCCTGGCCGGCAACGTCGTGCTGGTCGCCGGGTTGGTGCTGGTGCTCTATCTGGGCCTCTCCGGCGCGATGTTCGGACACCCCGAGCAGGCTCCCCTGCCGTCACCCTCGGCCTCGCCGGAGACGATGGACATGGGCCTGGCGCACATCCCCACCAACAACGACTGCAGCCTGTGTCACGAGGGCGGCGGGTCGGGCAACATCAAGGTGGTGCCGGCCATCCTGCATCCGATCGAGGGCTGGCGGCGGTGCCTGACCTGCCATACCAACACGGAGCTGGGACGCACCGCACCGGGTCACCAGGGCATCGTCGAGGAAGAGTGCCTGAACTGCCACAAGACTGGCCAGGCCGGACCAGCCATCACCCAGCCGCACGCGGTGCTGCACGATCAGCATTGCCTCGACTGTCACGGCAGTGTGGCGCACCTGCCCTCGAGCATGGCCAGCAGCAACGAGAGCGACTGCGTGCTGTGCCACAAGCCGGCCACCCTGCCACCGCCCAGCTACCCGCACGCGGCCGACGCCGCGCTGGGCTGCCGGACCTGCCACCAGTCACCGCAGGTCGGCGACCTGCCGATCGACCATGCGCTGCGCTCCGACCGCACGTGCCTGCTTTGCCATGACATCGTGCAGACAGGCGCGTCGAGCGAGCCTGCACCGACCGAACCGGCGCTCTCCCCCGCTGGCGCGCTGCGCTGGCCGCTCGTGATGCCGACTACGAGCTGATCGCCCGGCGAGGAACTCGTCGCTCGGGCCTAGCTCCCGTCGACTGCCAGGGCGCGCGGGCGCGGCTTGTCCGCTGCTCTGGCCATGAACAGGGTCATGCCCAGCGCGCCGGTCGCGAGCAGTGCGCAGCGTCCCAGCAGCAGGCCGGCCAGCGCGATCGCCGGATCCAGGCCGAGGGCGGCGAAGGCCACCGACAACGCGCCCTCCTGCACCCCCAACCCGCTGGGCGTCAGCGGGAAGGCGATCGCCAGTCGGGCGACGGCGATGGCAAAGACCGCGCTGAGCGGCAACGGACCGTTGGCCACTGCGGAGAGCAGCAGATAGGTCAACGCGATGCTGACCAGGTGAAACAGG
The DNA here is from genome assembly GCA_964610835.1 of uncultured Anaerolineaceae bacterium. Lineage (GTDB taxonomy): Bacteria > Chloroflexota > Limnocylindria > Limnocylindrales > CSP1-4 > JALYGJ01. The sequence goes on from CAZSWK010000016.1 coordinate 12,334, forward strand.
GCGCCCAGCCCAAGGCCGACCAGGACGGCACCGGGCAGCGCCCGGCGCGGTAGCTGGGCAAGCGATGTGCGCACGCGGATGGCGCGCAGCAGGAGCACCGGCAGAAACGCCACGGCGACCCCGACCAGCAGGGCACCCACCACGAGCTGACCCGCCCAGGCAGCTGCCGCTGAGAGCGGCACGAGCGCGATAGCGGCGATCAGGGCCAGCGAGATGTAGCTGCCGGCACGCTGCACGAGAACCGGCCAGATCGAGGCGCGCGGATCGCCCAGCCCCAGAGCGTGGATGCGAAACGCGTCGCCGCCCAGGTTCGCGGGCGTCACACCGCCCAGCGCCTGCCCGATGTAGTAGAGCCGGAACGTCTCTCGCCACGGAAGCTCGCTGCCCGCCAGCCGCCCGATCAGGATGCGCCACGTGGCTGCGCCCAGCAGGTGAACGGCCACCAGGCCAAGGATCCCGCCCGCCGCCAGCAGCAGGTTGGCATGCGCCAGGCGATCGACGACAACGCCCGCGTCCAGATCGGCCAGCAGCACGCCCAGGACGGCGATGCCGATGAGCAGCCTGGCCACCTGGCGCACTCGCGGGGACATCAGGCCACCTTCGTTTCCGGGACGAGGTCACGCAGCACGGCCACGATGGCCTCGCTCGTCGGTGGCGTGGCGGCCAGGCCACGCTCGCCGAGCCATGCCGCGCACTTGGGCGCGTAGCCGACGGGTACCAATGGCGTGGCGCAACGCTCGGCGAAGACGAGGCTGTGGTAGCGCATGCCCACGACCGCCGACACGATGCCGTATACGGCGAGGACGTCGGCCGGGTCTTGAACGCCATCGAGGATGCGCAGACGGGGTTCGATATCCGCCAGGTGCCTGGCCATGAGCAGGTCGTTGTGAGCGTGTACGAACGGGTGCTGGCTCATGGGGATGAAGCAGAAGTCGACCTCCGGCAGGGCACGCATGACCTCGACGATGGCGTTCGCCATCTGAGATCCGATTTCCGCGTTGACGTTGGTCAGGCTCAGGCCCACCACCTGCCGCCCGGCCGGTATGCCGGCACGTCGCAGCAGGTCCATGCCCCTGCGCGGCGGTGACGGTTGCAGCAGCGCCGACAAGTCGACGCCCAGCTCGGCGTCGATGCCCCAGCCGGACAGAAGCTCGACCGAGCGCTGGTCACGCACGCGAATGTGGTGCGCCGTGGATGCCAGGCGCCGGGTAGCCATGCTCGTTGGGCGACCCGGTTCATCGAGGCTTATGCCTTCGAGCAGCAGCCGGCGGCCGGCCGAACGCGCGAACAGGCCGTACAGCGGCAGCATCCGGCCCAGCGCGCCCATGTCGCCGCTGAACAGCGCGCCGCCGCCGATGAGCACTGTGCGGTGGCTGCGCAGCTCGCTGATCGCACGGCCGACAGAGACGCTGCGGACCCCGTGCATGGCAGCGGTCTCCGCCGGCATGCGCGAGAGAACGGTCACCCGGCGACGGTCGAGCTGTCGCAGGAGGCCGGCGAGCATCGCCTCGTCACCCACATTGCGATAGCCGTAGCCGCCCACGATCAGCACGGGATAGTCGACGTGGCGCTCCAGGCTGAGGCCGGTCACGGGCGCACCAGCACGGTGTATTGGCCGAAAACCCCGCCGGTCACAAAGCCGAGTGCCTCCAGGCGCCGGAGCCGGGCGGGGAACGCCGGGCTGGCGTTGACCAGCATCGCGCCCACGACGTTGTCCCGGGCGACGAGCGTGGCCGGATCGAGGATCGCCAACGACGCCCACGGCGAGGCGTGGGACAGAACGGTGACGAAGAGATCCAGTTGTTTCGAGGAGGTCGTCTGAACGCGTATGGCGTTGCCGTCGAGGCTGACGCTGGCGTCGGGCTGCGCGGCCCAGATGCGCACGCATGGCTCCTGGTCGCCCACCTGCGTGAAACAGACGTCCGCTTCCTGCGCACTCAACTGCTTGCTGGTGAAGCTCAGGTTCCCGGGGGCGCTCAGCAGGGTACCGACACCGTCAGCACTTGACTGGTCGACAAGGTGCAGCGCCGATCCCGACTGCAGCAGCTCGACCGACTGCGCCAGAGAGGCCGAGCCGTACGAGCCGCTGGTCGTGAATCTCGAGCGCACCAGCGCATCGGTGGGCGTGATCGTGCGCTGCGATCCGGCGGCCGACATCGACGCCATGGTGATGCGCTGGGCGCCGGAAGAGACCCACGTGTCCGCGGGACTCACGCTGAGCAGGTCCACGTACTCGCCGCCGTGGTTGATCGACACGAGCAGGCCGGCCGGACTCGCCGTCGTGCCGCTGCCCATTGAGCCCGTGTACTTCACGAAGAAGTAGCCGTTGGTCATCGCCAACGTCGAGCGGTACAGCGTGTCCGCGTCGAGGCTGCGTTGCCACTCGTCCGCGCGGAATGAATAGCGCACCGGCTGCGAGAAGAGCGCCGGCAGGCCGGTCATGCCCTCGAGCCACTTACCCTCGCGGACTGGCGCCAGGATGGTTCCGCCGTGCGGGCCGAAACGTGAGCCAAGCCACGCCACGGCGGATGTCAGGCCGGTCGGGTCGAGCGGCTGGTAGTAGGACGCGAGCCTGCCGTAGCGGCTGACCGCGACCGGCGTCGACACCAGGACGACGAGAGCGCCCGTGGCCAGCAGCCAGGGCTGCAGGCGCAGGTTCTGGCGGGCGCGTGTGAAGCTGATGGCCACGGCGCGAACGAGCCACAGGATCCCGCCCGTGGCGCCCAGCGCGAGCGGCGGCAGGATGACCGTCGAGAACCTGGGGTAGTCGGTGGCGACGCTGGTCAGGATGGAGTAGCCGAGCAGGCCCCAGACCGTGGCCGCCCAGCCGGACAGCAGGACGTACGGGCCAACCTTGCGTCGGTAGAGCTCGTTCGCCGTACCGACCAGCAGACAGGCGGCCCCAAAGAAGATGACCACGGCGTTCGGCCAGTAGCCGAGCAGCCCCGACAGGAAGCTGTCCGGACCGCGGTAGGCGAGGCTGGCCGGGTTGGCGACATACGCCTGGCTGGCCGGCAGCAGGATGAACAGGGCGTAGATGCCGAGCACGGCGGTGAGGATGACGACCGGGCGGATGACGGCACGCAGCCGATCACGCAGCGGACGTGCCGGGCGGAAAGCCGAAAGTGCGGCCACGACGACCAGCACCGGCAGCGCCGTCAGCGCGGTGCCGACATGCGTCAGGACCATCAGCGTCGCGGCCACGCCGGCCGCGAACCACCAGATCGGACGGCCGGTCCTGCGGCGGCCGGCCATGACCAACGCGCTCAGCGACAGGCACATGAACATCAGCGCGGCCGCCTGCAGCAGGCCGCCGAAGGAGAGCAGCTCCAGGACAGGATCGGTGATGAGCATCAGGACGGCCAGCGACAGCACGCCGCCCAGGTTGCTCCCCAGGATCGTCCGCCCGAGCACGAAGAAGGCAGCAGCCAGGCCGGCGGTCAATGCCGAAGTAATGATGTTCAGCGCGAAGAGCGGATCGGGGACGACGACCTGGACCACCGCCAGCGCGAACGGGACAAGCGGCGGCAGTTGCCCGACGTCGCGGTAGCCGGGCACACTCTGGCCCAGGTAGTAGCGCGACGTCATCAGCCACTGGCCCAGATCGCCACCGCGCAGGATCGGCGTCGTCGCGTTCAGCATGGTCAGGCCGGCGATGACCGCGAGCCCCAGCCCGACCGGCAGGCTGGGCATACGCTGCGGCCACTTTGGCCAGTTCACGGACCTTGCCAGCGGACTGACGCGCGACATCAGCGCCATCAGACCGCGCCCTCCGCAACCTGCGGCGCCCGACCAGCCAGCAGCGTGTTGTAGACGTCCACCGCGCGTTCGGCAAGACGATCCCAATCGAACTCGCGGGCAGCGACGAGACCGTTCGCCTGGAGGCGCGCGCGCCGCTTTGGATCGGTCAGCAACGACGCCAGGGCCGTACCCAGCGCCCCGGCTGTGGGCCCGCAAGCGACTCCGTCGACGCCGTCATCGATCAGCGTGGCAGCGGCGCTGTGCAGTCCGCGCACGACCACCGGCACACAGCCGGCAGCCTGCGCCTCGATGGCGACGATGCCAAATCCCTCGCGTTCCGACGGCAGCGCGAACACCTTCGCCGAGCGCAGGTAGTCGGTGACCTCAGCGTCGTCGACGTGGCCGGCAAAGCGCACGTTGCCGGCCACGCCCAGGTCCGCGGCGAGCGACTGCAGGCGGTCACGCTCCGGCCCGTCGCCGACGATCACGCACCTGACGCGTGGCCGGGCACGCTTGACCAGGGCCACTGCCTGCAGCAGCAGGTCGACCCGCTTCTCATCAATCAGGCGGCCGACGAACACGACGTCCCACGTCCGCCGCCGCGGCTGGCCCGCCGCGAACCTGCGCACATCCACCCCGTTGGGCAGCACGACGATGCGTCCTGGCGCCACGCCGGCCTCGACCAGTCGCTGCGCAGTGAACGGCGAGACCGCGATGAGCCGCGATCCCACACGCGTAGTGGCCTTCTCGAGCGTGCGCGCCAGCCGAGCGACCACCCGGCGGTGGGGCAGGTATTCGAGCCAGTGCGCGCCCCACAATTCGTGCCAGGTGACGACGAGCCGCGTCCGCGTCACGCGCGCGGCGAGCCACACGGTGAGTAGCGGCACGAACGGGTTAGCCGCGCAATCGATCACGTCGAAGCGCTGCCGAATGAGCATAGGCAGCACCCGCAGGGCGAAGGCGACCGCCTCACGCAACGTCCGCTTTCCGTCGGCCCCGTACAGGGGCACGGGCCGGCCGACGCCGTGCAACGTGACGCCGTCCTGCTTGATCGTGGCCGGCCCGGGCCAGTACTGCCAGCTGACGATGTGGACGTCGTGGCGCTCCGCGAGACGCCGGGCGAACTCGTAGTTGCGGCGTTCCGCGCCACCCGAGACGTACGGGAATAGCGCGTCGTAGACGAGGCACATACGCATCCGGCTCAAACCTCGTCCGGCTCGACGGCGCCGGCATCCGCGGCCCGCTGGGTCGCAGTGACGGCAACGACCAGGAAGGCCCCGAAGCCGAGTTCGGCGCCGGCGATCAGCAGGCTCTGGGCCGCGGCGGCCAGCTGCAGGCCGGCGTCGATCCGGCCGCCGGTGGCCCACACCGCGAAGAGAGCGAGGTCGATGACCAGGCCGGCGATGAAGAGCACGGCCCCGATGCCCAGGACCGCCTCCAATCTGATCCAGCGCCGGTACAGGCGGCTCCAGCCGTCCTCCGGCAACTCGCCGCGCGAGACGCCGTACAGCTTGGCGACGACGCCGAGCATGAACGCGTCGACGCCGATGGCCACGAAGATGGTGGCCGCGAAGACCGGCTGCCAGGTGAGCGATCCGGTCGCGATGCCGGCCGGCGCAACGAACGACAGGATCGTGGTGACGATGCCCGCCGCAACCAGCACCAGGCCCGGCAGCGTGAACAGGAAGTCGGGCGCCGCGAGCAGCAGGTAGCGGATGTGCCGCCAGCCGTCGCGCACCGTGTTGAGCTTGCTCTCGCCGCGCCGGACGTTGTACGCGGCGGGGACCTCGGCAATCGTCAGGCCGGCGCGCGAGGCACTGACGATCATCTCCGAGGCGAGCTCCATGCCGCTCGACCTGAGCCCCAGCCGCTGCAGCGCCGGCCGGCTGAACGCGCGCAGGCCGCTCTGGCTGTCGCCGATCCGCGTTCCGAAGAAGAGCCGGATCAGGAAGTTGATGATCGGGCTGCCGATGTGCTGGTGAGCCCAGGGCATCGCGCCGGCCTGTATGCCGCCGGCGAAGCGGTTGCCGAGCACCATGTCGGCGCCACGCCGCAGGGGAGCGATCAGTCGCGACAGGTCGCTGAAGTCATACGTGTCGTCCGAGTCGCCCATGACGATGTAGTCGCCGCGCGCTTCCTCGAAACCGCGCAGGTAGGCCTGGCCGTAGCCGCGCCGGCGTTCGTGGATGACTCGCGCACCGGCTGCCGTGGCCAGTTCGACCGAGCGATCAGTCGAACCGTTGTCGACGACGAGGATCTCGCCCTGGTAGCCGCTCCTCGCCAGCCAGTTATGTGCCTTGGCCACGCATACGCCGACCGTCGTCTCCTCGTTGAGGCACGGCATGACGATGGAAATGAATGGTTGAGCGGTAGTCACCTCGGGCACGTGGCGCGCGGCGACCGATGTCACAGTCACAGTTGTGCTCCGCAGCTGGGAACAGTGATGGCGCCCGGTTGGGCGCCATCACGCGACTTGCCTGAACCCTGAGTGGGCGAGGGCTACGGGCAGTTGCCGTACTGATCGGGCATCACGTCGCCATGGGCGAGGTGCGCCGGCAGCGCGTTCTGCGAGATGGTGATCTCGACATACTTGTGGCTGGCGAAGTGGCACACGGTGACCTTGCCCGCCGGGGCGGCCAGCACGTTGCTGACCAGGAACACGGACAACACGATTACGGGTATTACCAGCGCTACAGACAGCGCCCGCAGTCTCCTCATACGTTCTCCTCACGGCTAAAGCGAACGGGGCAACCGTACGCAGGGGCACGGTGCGGAGGCAATTAGCGAAAAGGTCAGGGCGCGCCTGCTCGGCCGCGTGCCAGCTCACGGCCGGCCGACTGCTGCGCCAGACCTCACTTCAACCGATTAGTCCTCACGCGACCGTCACCAAACCTGGCGCTCGTCGCGCCAGTCACCCGCCGTCGCCCGGGCCACTAGTACCGAGCCGCGTGACCCATGGTTCCATGCCCCGGCCCGAGTCAAGTCACCCGGCCGGTGGTCGCACGCTAGGCGACTCCCTGCGGCTGGTGTGCCCGCTCGATCAGCGGCGCGACCAGCTCCTCCAATGGCTTGCCACCCACCTGCACCAGCTCATAGCGCACGCGCGTGATCGGCTTGTCCAGCTTGAGCACGCGGGTCAGGTCGATCGGCGTCGCAGACAGGACCAGGTCGGCGTCGACGGCGTTGAGCGTCTGCTCCAGCTCGTGCATCTGCTCGGCGCCGTAGCCCATCGCCGGGACCAGCCTGTCGAGCGCCGGATAGCGCTCGAGCACGGCCTTGATCGAGCCCACCGCGGCCGGCCGCGGGTCGACCGTCTCCGCGCCGAAGCGTCGCGCCGCGACGATGCCGGCTCCAAACGTCATCTCACCGTGAGTGAGCGTGGGGCCGTCCTCGACGACGACCACGCGCTTGCCCTCGATCGGCTCGCCCACCAGCTCGACGCGTGACTCGGCGAGGACGATCTCGGCGCGTGGATTGAGCTCGGCCAGGCTGTCGCGCAACAGCTCGACCGCCGCCGGCGCTGCGGTGTCGACCTTGTTGATGATCAGCACGTCGGCCAGGCGCACGTTCGTCTCGCCCGGGTGGTAGCCGCGCTCGGTACCGGGGCGGAGCGGATCGGCGACGACGACGAACAGGTCAGGCCGGTAGAACGGGAAGTCGTTGTTGCCGCCATCCCAAAGGATGACGCCGGCCTCCTCCTGGGCGGCGGCCAGGATCGCGCCGTAGTCGACACCCGCGTACACGATGCGTCCGGCGTCGAGGTGCGGCTCGTACTCCTCGCGCTCCTCAATGGTGGTCTCATAGCGCGCCAGGTCGGCGTGCGTGGCGTAGCGCTGGACGGCCTGTGCGGCCAGGTCGCCGTAGGGCATGGGGTGGCGGATGACGACCGGCTCGAGGCCATGCTCGGCGATCAGGCCCGCGAGATAGCGGGTGGTCTGGCTCTTGCCGGCGCCGGTGCGCGTCGCGCCGACGGCGAGGACCGGGCGGGTAGAGGACAGCATCGTGCGGCGCGGGCCGAGCAGCTCGAAGTCGGCGCCTGCGGCCAGCGCGCGGGAAGCGGCATGCATCACCGTCTCGTGGCTGACGTCGCTGTAGGCAAAGACGACAAGGTCAACCGACTCGACGCGGACGATGTGCTCCAGCTCCGACTCGGGCACGATGGGTATGCCCTTCGGATACAGCTCACCCGACAGCTCGGGCGGATACCGCCGCCCGGCGATACCCGGGATCTGGGTCGCGGTAAAAGCCACGATCTCGTACGCGGGATCATCGCGATAGAGGACGTTGAAGTCGTGGAAATCGCGCCCTGCGGCGCCCATGATGACCACGCGTTTGCGGCTCATTGAATTTCCTCCTGGATGTCCAGTTCAGCGATCGGGACATGCTTCTGCCGGGGCGGCTGGGCGACGCTGCGAGTGTGCGGCGGGCGGAGCGCGCGGCGGCGACGCGGGGGCACGCCGATCTCGTCGCGCAGGCGAGCGACCAGCTGGCGTTCGCTCATCGGCGCGGCCGCCTCGCTGGCGAGCGCGCGCGGGCGATCACGGCCGTGGTCGGCCGCGCGCAGGTAGCGCTCGAGGTGGCCACGCACCGTGCCCGGCCCCAGCAGCAACAGGTCGTCGCCGGCCGGTAGCCGCTGGGCTACGTCGGCCACGAAGCGCTCCAGGTGGTCGAGGCGCTGCGTCTCGAGGCTCGGGTCGGGCCCCATCTCGCCGGTCGAGCGCCGATGAGCCGGGACGTCCGACGCCAGGCGCTCGACGAGCCCGCGCTCGTCCTGCCAGCGAACGATCAGCGCCTGGCGCGAGTCGATCCACACGAGCGTCACGTGGCGCAGTGGTGCCGCGTGATGGTGGTGTTGGTGAGTCGCGACGGTCATCGTCTCTCCTCTCCGTTGTGGGGAGTCAAGACTGGCGCGCGAGGTCCCGTGCCCGCATCGGCCGTTTTACGCCGGCTAGGGTGCCAAACGGCACTACCACGGCCCACGCCGCACGCCGAGATTCGGACCAATGGTCGATACCCTTGTCTCGCCTACCGCGCCTACCACGCCTACCACGCCTACCGCGCCGGTGGTCGCGCCGGCCGCGCCGGCCGCGCCACGTGAGCAGATGCTGGTTTCGCGGCGCGGCCGCGACCTGATTAACCACCCGCTGCGCAACAAGGACACCGCGTTCACGGAGACGGAACGCGACGCATTCGGCCTGCGCGGGCTGCTGCCGCCAAGCACCATGACCATCGACGAGCAGGTAGCGCTCGAGCTCGAGCACGTTCGGCGCAAGGGCGACGAGCTCGAGGAGTACATCGGCTTGGCCGCCCTGCAGGATCGCAACGAGACGCTCTTCTACCGGCTCCTGACCGACAACCTCGAGGAGTTCGTGCCCATCGTCTACACGCCCACGGTGGGCCGGGCGTGCCAGGAGTTCAGTCACATCTTTCGCCGCCCGCGCGGCGTGTGGATCACCCCCGACGACATCGGCCGGATGGACGCGCTGCTGGCCAGCGCGGCCGAAGAGGAGGTCCGGCTGATCGTCGTCACCGACAACGAGCGCATCCTGGGTCTGGGCGACCAGGGCGCCGGGGGCATGCCCATTCCGGTCGGCAAGCTCGCCCTGTACACGGCCGCGGCCGGCATCTACCCCGCCTGGACGATGCCTATCTCGCTCGACGTGGGCACCGATCGCCAGGAGCTGCTCGACGATCCGCTGTACCTGGGCTTCCATTCGCCGCGGCTGCGTGGCGAGGCGTATGACGACTTCGTCGAGGCATTTGTCGAGGCGGTCAAGCGCGTGTTCCCGGCGGCCGTGCTGCAGTGGGAGGACTTCAAGCAACACAACGCGCTGCGCATCCTCGATCGCTACCGCCACCGGCTGGCCAGCTTCAATGACGATGTGCAGGGCACCGGCGCGGTCGTGCTCGCCGGCTTGCTCGCTGCCCGGCGCGACGTCGGTGGCCTGCGCGGCGAGCGCTTCCTGCTGGTCGGCGCCGGAGCGGCCGGCATCGGCATCGCGCGCATGCTCACCCGCCAGCTCATCTCGGAGGGCATGACCGCCGACGAAGCACGCGAATCGATGGCCATGATGGACAGCCGTGGCCTGATCTATCACGGACGCGAGCACATCGCCGACGATCAGCTGCCGCATGTCGTCGATCCGGCGCCCTATCTGGCCGCCGGCCTGGCGGGCGAAGACTTCACCGAGCCGCTGGCCATCGCGCGTGCCCTGCGCCCGACCGTGCTGATCGGCACCACCGGCTGCAAGAGCGCCTTCGGCGAGGAGCTGATCCGCGCCGTCACCGAATTCCATGCGCGGCCCATCGTGCTGCCACTCTCGAATCCCGACGACCGGGCCGAGGCACGCGCCTCGGACATCCTCGAGTGGAGCGGCGGGCGCGCCATCGTGGCCACCGGCAGTCCCAGCCGCGACGTGGAAATCGGTGGTACGCGGCGCACGATCGGCCAGGCCAACAACGTGTTCATCTTCCCCGGCGTGGGCCTGGGCGCGATCGTGACCGAGGCACGCAGTCTCAGTGACGACGCATTCCTGGTTGCCGCGCGCACGCTGGCGGGCATGGTCACCGCCGACCGACTGGCGATGGGGGCCATCTACCCGCCGGTCAGCGAGCTACGCGATGCGGCGCGCACCATCGCCGAGGCGCTGGTCGTCCATCTGCGCGACACCGGCTACGGCCGCCAGTACCGCAACGAGCAGGTCGCGGCGACCGTCGATCGCGCGATGTGGCGTCCCGACTACCTCGATTACATCCCCGGCTGACAGCCTCCAAACAGGCTTCCGTCGCAGCGCGCCTCCCGGTTAACATCTCGCCCCTGGGAGTTGCGGCCCTGGGGCTGCGGATGGGGAGTGCGAGGGAGAGCCATGCCGGACATTTCTGGCCTGCACACGACGATCGTGTTCATCCACATCGTGGGCGTATTTCTGTTTCTGCTCGCCCACGGCGTGTCGGCCGCGGTGCTGCTGCGCTTGCGCGGCGAGCGCGACGTGGCCGCAGTCCGCACGCTGCTCGACCTCTCGCGGCGCACCTGGTCGGTGATGATGATCGGCGCGGCGCTGTGGTTCTTCGGCGGCATCCTGGCCGGCTTCAGCGGCAACTACTGGACCACCGGCCGCTACTGGATCTGGGCGTCGCTGTTCGTTGCCGTCGCCACCGTGCTGGTAATGACACCGCTCGGCTCGTTCTATTTCAATCGCGTGCGCGCGACGGCCGGCATCGACAGCAAGACCGGTGCCGTTGATCCGAACGCCACGGTCGACGCCACGGCGCTCGACGCGGCCCTCACCTCGGGCCGGCCAATACTGCTGGCCACGCTCGGGCTGGGCGCCATCGCGGTGCTCGCCTGGCTGATGATCTTCAAGCCGTTCTAGGCCATACCCGCTAGGGCTGATCGACGAAGACCGGCAGCTCGAAACCGAACTCGGAACCACCGCCCGCGCGGTTGGCCGCCCAGATGCGACCGCCCATGGCAAGGATCAGCTGACGGCTGACGAACAGGCCGACGCCCGCTCCGCTGGCCTGCTTGACCGCGCTCGAAGTGCGGTAGAAGAGATCGAACAAGCGCCTCGATTCGTCCGACGGAAAGCCCGGCCCGCGGTCGCGCACGCTCACCCGCACCATGCCCGCTCCGCCCTCGGCACACACCACGACCTCGCCGTTGCCGCCGTACTTGGCGGCGTTGCTCAGCAGGTTGCGCAGGATCTGCTCGAGATACGTCCTCTCGGCCGCGACGGGCGGCAGCCTGGGCCGCACGTCCAGCTTGAAACGGGCGTCGGGCCAGCGTTCCGCCTCAGCCTCCACGACGCGCGGGATCAGCCGCTGGATGAGCACCGGTTCGGTGTCGATGAGCAGCCCCTGGCGCTCCACGCGGCTGAGCACGAGCAGGTTCTCGACCAGGCGCAACAGCCGATCGGACTCGGCACGGATGTCCTCGTAGAGCGAGCGGCGCTCCTCTTCGTCGATCGAACTGGCACGCCGCGCGAGCATCTCGCTGCCGCCGTAGATCGTGGTCACCGGCGTGCGCAGTTCGTGCGAGAGCATGCCCAGGAAGGCTTCTCGCACCGTGCGCGCGTTGCGCGCGGCGGTCACATCGCGCAGCACCAGCACGGTTCCACCACTGGCGCCCTGCGACTCGCTGCTGGGCAATACCGGAAACGCCGACAGCTCGAGCCACTGCTCCTCCTCATCGGGCTGGCCGGCCCCGGGTTCGGCTGGCATGAGCAGCTCAATCGCCTCACCCTTGGTCAGTTCGGCCATCTGAAGCTCGGACGGCCACTCGAACGCGCTCAACACGCCGTCCAGCCCGTTCTCGAGCCGTTCGCCCAGTAATTCGTGCGCGGCCGGATTGGACAGCAACACGCGGCCGTGCGGCCCAAACACCACGACCGCGTCGCCGATGCTCTCGATTACCACCTTCAGTTGCGCCGCGCGCGCCTGCTCGGCACTGGCCATCCCATCCAGCCGGTCCTCGTTCTCCTGGCGCTCGATGGCGGCGGCCAGAACATTGGCCATGCCCTGGACGAAGCTGATGTCGTCCTCGGCAAAGACGCGGTGCCGTGTGGTGTGCGTGCCGAGCACGCCGAAGGGATTCGGGGAACCGCCGATGACCACCGTCAGCCCGCTGACCACGCCATGGCCGGTCAGCAGCGCCGGCGGCCGGAAGCGTGTTTCCGCCTCCAGGCTGTCGACGATCACCGGTCCGACAGTGGCCAGCGTGTAGCCGCCCTGCGAGCCCAATCCGGCACGCACCGTCGCGCTGCCCACGAGACCCGTCTTCCACCCCGTGCCGCCGACGAGCAGCAGCCGGCGCCGATCCGGCATCAGGCGCAGCACCTCCACCAACGGCACGTCCATGATCGTCGCCAGCATGTGCGCGGCGGCGCGCGACAGCTCGTCGAAGGGCACGCCGGTGAGTGCCATCTGGCCCAGTTCGGCGACCGCCGTCTGGCGGGTCTCGCCGCGCCTGACCGCGCGATAGAGCAACGCGTTGTCGATGGCCAGCGCGGCGCGCCGGGCAAGCTCGCGCAGGAGGTCGAGGTCGGCTGGCCCGTACTTTCTTGACGAGCGGCTGTAGCCCACCGCAAGCACGCCGACGACCCGGTCGCGGACCACAAGGGGCACCCACAATGCCGAGCGGATATGCAGCCGCCGCAGCAGGTCGAAGTGCTCTTCGTCACGCGCCAGGCTGCGCAGCCCTTTCTCTTCCGTCTCGTACAGCGCGATGGGCTCACGGGTGGCTACCACTCTCCCGCGCAGGTGGCCCTTGCTCGGCTTGAGCGGGTAGCGCTCATGCAGCTCGCGCAGCAGGTCGGCGCCATCCGGTTCGACGTGCGCGACTCCCATGCGCTGGAAGCTCTCAGTCTCGTCGACCACTTCGACGGCCGCCCAGTCGGCCAGCCTGGGAACAACCAGCTGGGCCAGTTGGCTGAGTGTCGACTCAACGTCGAGCATGGCGCCGAACAGCTCTCCTGCCAGGGCGAGCAGCTCGTTGACCTGCCGGTCGCGCTTCTCGGCGGTCACGTCGCGGAAGAACCAGACGCGGGCGCGGGCCTCGCCACGCTCATCGAGCACCGCGGCCGTATAGCGCTCGATCGTCCGCCCGTCGCGCATGGACAGCTCGTCGTGGCTCTCCTCGCGCGGGTGCGCGTACAGATACTGGACGCGGCTCAGGAATGCGTCGGGGTCGGCGACCTTCTCCATCGCTGCGGCAAGCGCCGCGTCATCGCGGCGACGGTCGACGGCTTCCCTGGGCATCTGCCACAGATCGACGAAGTGCTGGTTGTAATAGAGGATCTGGCCGTCGCTATCGACCACCAGGATGGCGTCGATGGCACTCTCGCTGATCGCCTGGAGCAGCCGCCTCTGGAATTGGAGCTCGCCACCTCGCGAGCGATGCTGGGTCACGTCGGTGGCGAGAACGACGAGGCGCGGCACGTCGCCCGTACCGGCGATCGGCCTGGCCGCCAGTTCAAGCGAGATCACCCGCCCAGCCTCGGCGGTGACCGGCACCACCAGGCGGCGCGCCACGCGCTCTCCGGACCGGTAACGGCGGAACAGCCGGCGCAGGCGCGGTCGGTTGGCTGCCGGCACGAGCCTGACCACGGACGGCAGCCGGCGCAGCTCGTCCAGGCTGCGCCCGACCATGGCACAGAACGCGGCGTTGGCCTCCACCACCCGGTCTTCGTCGAGGAGCAGCACTCCCTGCCCCAGATCGTCGAGCACGGCGAGGAGGGCGCTGGCGGGAATCTCGCGAGCCGCCATGGCGAGTCCGGATTGATCGACGACCGATTGGCGTGACATCAAGCAGCGCGATTCTTGCACGGCGACACAGTCGGAGCCGCTCCCGCTCATGGAACTGGAACGTCGCATAGAAGAGGGCCGTCGAAGGGGGTCAGGATCGACGGCCCTCACGCTCGACACAGCGTCGGCATCTGCTTCTGACGCTGCTGGCGACCGAGCGCCGCAGCGGACCCCGATACGGCGCTGCATCAAGTCTCGTCCATCACCCTGACGAATTCGTGTCAGCGCGCCGCTGGGCATCGCGGCAGCATTGCACCAGCGCACCACGCAGCGCTTTCCTCTGGGTTGGCAAATCGGCGCGCGTATGCAACACTTCGGAAGTTCCTCCAGAAGGAACAGAGGAGAGACAGGGCTGCCGTGAGGCGGCGGCGCATGGTCCGCTGATCCCCCAGGGTCCGGGCCGCAATGGGACGAGTGCCCCAGCACTCCTAGATGCCGTCGCGAGACGCCATCAACGAGGCCGCCGACTAGTCAGCCACAAGATTTCGGTGACCCGCCCCAGCGTGGCATCGACAGGGAGACAAGTCCATTGGCTTACCCAATGCAGGCCGTGCCTTTTGCGCTAACCACCGCGCGCGCTCCACGGGCTGGCGTGGCATACCGGCTCCGGCTGGTGTTGCTGGCCAGCGTTATGGCCCTCAGTTTCGCGGCCGTCGCCGCTCCCGCCGTGACCGAGGCCCATGCAACACAGGCGCAGCGCATCGTGCGCATCGCCAAGACGCACCTGGGCGCCCACTTCCTGATGGGCGCGACGGGCCCGCGTTACTTCGATTGCTCCGGCTTCATCTTCCGCGTCTACAAGCAGGCGCACCTGCTCCCGCGCATCGGCGGTGGACGCATGACCGCGGCGGGCTACTACCACTACTTCAAGCGCCACGGCAAGGCCAACCGCCGCAACCCCAAGGTCGGCGACCTGGTCATCTATCTGCACAAGGGCAAGATCGCCCACTCGGCCATCTACATCGGCCATGGCCGCATCATCAGCGCGCTGATCAACCCGTGGGGCGTGAAGGTCACCACGGTGCGCGGCATCCACGTCCACCTGCTCGCTTTCCTGCACGTCAACCTGCAGCGCTAGCGTTCCGCGGGAGGCAATCCGTCGGGAGGCGGCCGGCTCATCGCGCCGCCGCGTGCGTTTCCAGCCGCGGCCCGCGCGCGCCGAACCGCTCCCCCGCACACGGCGTATCTATCCCCATCAGGAGCCTTGCTGCAGGCTCCCCGCCCCGGAGGATCGCCGTGAAGACGCTCGCCATCACCTTCAGTTGCCTGGCACTGCTTGCCGTTGCCTGCTCGGGCGCTCCCGGCGCGACCGAACCACCCAGCCAGGCGCCCAGCACCGCTCCCACTCAAGCTCCGACTGCCATACCCAGCCAGGTGCCGACCGGCACATCCGTACCATCGGCGACCGGCGGCCTGACAATCACCGTGATGCAGGGCAGTCTTGGTGCATACCTGACCGGCCCCAACGGCCACGCGCTTTACGTACTGACGAACGACTCCGCGAACACCAGCACGTGCACGGGCAGTTGCGCGCAGTCGTGGCCTCCTCTCCTCGCCGGCGCCGGGCAGAGTCCTGAGCCCGGCGCCGGCGTGACCGGCGCGCTGGGCACGTTCGCGCGGGCCGATGGCGGTACCCAGGTCACCGTCGGCGGCATGCCCGTCTACTACTTCGCCGGTGACACCACGGCGAGCCAGACGAACGGGCAGGGTGTGGGTGGCGTGTGGTTCCTGGCGACGCCCGACGGTATGCCACTGGGTGCCGCCAGCAGCGCGCCTCCGGCGGCTACTTCTTCGGCCGCCGCTTCGCCGTCGCCCGCCGCGAGCATCTACATCCCGAAGTACTGATCGGACCGAGCGGCTAGGGCGCATGTGGCAGCCGGAGGCAGATGGATCGGCCAGCGATCGGCTCGTGGCCGAACGCATCGCGGCCGGTGATGAAGACGCCTTCGCGCTTGCCTACGATCGCTATGCAGACCTGCTCTACGGCGCGCTGCTGCGCTTCACCGGGGATCGCGAGGTGACCGCCGAGATCGTCCAGGACACGTTCCTGGCCCTGTGGCGCCGCGCGCGCCAGTTCGACGAGCGTGCCGGTACGCTCGCCGGCTGGCTGCTGGGGATTGCCCGCCATCGCGCGGTCGACATGCACCGCGCACGGATCCGCCGGCCACCCCTCGCGAGCCCAGCGGACGATGAAGGCCGCTGGAGGGCCGGCGAGCCGGCCGATGCCGCCGGCGACCCACACGCCGTCGCCGCGCAGCGCTGGCTGCAGGCAGTGGTCCGCACGGCGCTCTCGGAGCTGCCCGACGATGAGCGCGCCGTCCTGACGCTGGCGTACTCGAGCGGCCTCTCGCAGTCGGAGATCAGCGCGCGGACGGGCCTGCCACTGGGCACAGTCAAATCGCGCACGCGCCGGGCAGTGGCCCACCTGCGAAGTCGCCTGACCGATTGGCCGGGCCTGCTCGACGAGACGGGCATCAACCTGGCCGACGGAACGCGGGGTTGAGCATGGACCATGCCGAGGCCCACGAGTACATCGCCGACCTGGCGCTCGAACCGGACCGGCTGACCGGCTTCGCCGCGTCGACGGCACCGCCCGATGTCGCCCTCCGGGAACATGCCACACGGTGCCCGCGTTGCGCGACCGAGCTCGCTGGCTGGCAGGCGCTGCAGCGCGGTGTCGCCCGGGCGCTGGACGAAGCCGCGCCCGGCGATCTGCAGCGCATCGCCGCGCCCGACGATCTGCGTCGCGCGGTACTGACCGGCGCACGTTCGAAGCACGGTACGAAGCGGCCGTGGCTTGGCCTGCCACCACGCCTGGGCGCGCGCCTGGCGGCGGTCGCACTCGCTGTCGTGCTGCTCGCCGGCGGAGCCATCGTGATAGCCGATCAAGCCGGCCGCCTGAACGCGTCGGACGCGGGCCGGCGCGCGCTGTCGGGCGCACTCCAGACGACTACCCAGGTGCTCGCCGACCCGGCGCACCAGGCGATCGCGCTGACCGCAGCTGACGGCTCAGCCAACGGCACCGTGGCCTGGAACCAGCACGACCTGGTGGTGCTGGCCACCGGCCTGGCAGTGCCGGCTGACGGGCAGGTCTATCGCTGCTGGGTGATTGCCGCCGGTGGAGAGACACCGGTCGGCCAGATGGAGTTGGTCGATGGCCAGGCTTTCTGGGTCGGTGCGCTGGATGGCTGGGCGTCGGTCGACCTGCAGAACGCGTACCGCTTCGCGGTGACGCTCGAGACCGGCACCGGTGGGGCAGCGCCGGCCGGACCGGTTGTGCTCGAGGGCGCGCTGGGTAGTTGAGCATCAGCCGCGCCGTGTAGCATCGGGGCCGACATGGTGCTAAAGACGCCCGCCCCGTCCGCTGCGGCGCTGTACGAGCGCGCCAGCGCAGACTTCGAACGCTGGGAAGTGCTCAAGGATGTGGTCGACGAGGCCATCGACCTGTCCCTCAACTACCGCCAGAGCGGCCATCCCGGCGGCTCGCGCTCCAAGGTCCACATGCTGCTCGCACTGATGCTCTCGGGCGCCATGCGCTGGGACGTGCAGCGGCCGTGGCGCCGCTTCGCCGACCGATTCGTACTGTCGGCCGGCCACACGGTGCCGCTCGTGTACGCCACGCTGGCGGTGCTCAACGAGAGCCTCCGTGCACGCCACGAGCGCACCGGCGACGCGCGCTTTGCGTTCCCCGACGACGGCCGCTGGGCACTCACCTGGGAGTGGCTGCTCAGGCTGCGCCGCAACAAGGGGCTGGCCGGCCACGCCGAGATGGAGGGCCGGACGCTATTCCTGAAGTTCAACACCGGGCCGTCGGGCCATGGCATGCCGCCGGCCGCCGGCGAGGCACTGGCGCTTAAGCTCGCCGGCGCTGAGGAGGTGAAGGTCTTCGTCTTCGAAGGCGAGGGCGGGCTGACGCCCGGTGCGAGCCACGAGACGCGCCACACCGCATGGGGCCTGGGCCTGTCCAACCTCGTCTTCCTGGTCGACTGGAACGACTTCGGCATCGACGATCGGCCGTTGTCATCGGTCATGTACGGCACGCCTGCCACGTGGTTCGAGGCCTACGGCTGGCGCGTGACGGGCACGCCCCAGGGTTCGCAGTGGGCGCCCGTTACGCAGGCCGTGCTCGAGGCCGCTCGTGGCGATAATCCCGGGCACGTCCCATCCGTCGCGTGGTTCAAGACACGCAAGGGCCGCGGCTACGGCAAGTACGACAACAAGAGTCACGGCACTCCCCATCCAATGAACGCGCCCGAGTTCTGGACGGTGCGCAAGGAGTTCATGGCCAGGTACGGCGTCACCTACCAGGGCGTGGACGAGCCGGCTCCGGCAGACGGCGCGGCACGCGAGGCACAGGCGCGCGCCAACTTCGAGATCGCCTTTGACGTGCTGCGCCGCGACGAGGGCCTGGTCGACTGGCTGAGTGATCGGCTGCTCGAGATCGGCGCGACGGTGCCCGATGAGGTGCCCGGCTTCAACCTGGGCGGCCGCGGCGCAGCCCTGTTCGAGGACAAGCGGCTATTCGACGCACGCTCGTACCCGGCCGAGATGTGGAAGAAACCGGGCGACAAGGCCCCCAACCGCGCCGCGCTGGCGACGTGGGGCGCGTGGGCCAACTCGTTGGCCAGGGAGAACTACGGACGGCCGCTGTTCATCGGCGCATCGGCGGACCTGGCCGACTCGACCAACCTGTCGGGCTTCGGCAAGGGCTTCGGTGATACCGAGGGCTGGGGCTGGTACGAGCGCGACTCCAACCCGCGCGGCACCATCCTGCCGACCGAGATCACCGAGTTCACCAACGCCGGCATGATGGCCGGCCTGGCCACGGTCAACTTCGCCGCGGACCCGTTCAAGGACTTCAACGGCTTCTGGGGCACTTGCTCGACCTACGGCTCCTTCTCCTATCTCAAGTACGGGCCCATGCGTCTCTTCAGCCAGCTGGCCCAGGATTGCGAACTGAAGCTGGGCAAGGTGCTCTGGATCGCCGGTCACGCCGGTCCCGAGACGGCCGAGGACTCGCGCACCCACTTCAGCATCTTCGCCAGTTACGTGACGCAGCTCTTCCCCGAGGGCCAGGTCATCGACCTGCACCCGTGGGAGTACAACGAGGTGCCGGTCGTCCTGGCCGCGGCGCTGGCCACGGACGTGCCACTCGTCGCGCTGCACCTGACGCGGCCGTCGATCGAGCTGCCCGACCGCGCGGCGCTGGGCATGCCGTCGCACTTCGAGGCGGCGCGCGGCGCCTACGTGATGCGCGACTTCAAGCCGGGCCAGCCGCGCGGCGGCACCGTGTTCGTGCAGGGCACGATGTCGACCGCCAACCTGGTCAAGGTCCTGCCGAAGCTCGACGAGCGTGGCCTGAATGTCAAGGTCGTCGCGTGCATCAGCCCGCAGCTCTTCGCGCGGCAGTCGGCCACCTACCAGTCGGCCACCGTTTCCGACGCCGACCGATGGGATGGCATGGCGATCACCAACCGCGCCTACAAGACCATGCACCACTGGGTAACCGGGCCCACCGCCGCCGACTACTCACTTTCTTCGGACTGGGACAATCGCTGGCGCACCGGCGGCTCGGTCGATGAGGTGATCGAGGAGGCGCACCTCGATCCGGCCCACATCCTCGAAGGCATCGAACGTTTCGCGCGCGAGCGTGACCAGCGTATCGACCGGCTGCGCGCCATCGCGCAGGAACTGGCCGGGCGCTGACGACGGGATAGGGAGGTAGGCATGTCGAGTATGTCCCGCGCGGTGGCGGCCATCGCGGTCGGATTGGTCCTGCTTCTGGGCCTGACGTGGTTCGACGCCGACCCTTTGTGGTATGCGCAGCGCCAGGCGACCGCCCACATCGACAGCGCGGGCTATTCGCTGCTGTGGGCGCTGGGAGCGCTGGCCATGTCCGGGAGTGTGCTGCTGATGGGTGCCCTGGCTTGGCGGTCGCGCTCGCTCCTGCTTGGCATCGTCTACGTGATCGTCGGTGCCATCTTCGTCGTGACGCCGGTGCTCGTCTTCAACTCGGTCGCGCTGCCCGACTGGCTGTCGCAGGGCTTCCCCGGCCTGCTGTCCATCGATAGCCCGCTCGATGCCGGCGTCACGGTCGGTGGCGGGATGTTCCTGGCCGGCCTGGTCGCGCTGTGGGCCTGGTGGCGCGACCGGCGCAGCACTGCGACGAGCGGCCCAACTCCCGTCCCGGCCGGCCCTTGAGGCTGCGCCTCTTCGCCTTCGCCGGGGCGGCGATCGTCGCGCTGACCATGGTCGGCTGCAACTTCCACGTGCCGATCCCCACGCTGATGGTCGAGCTGCTCACGCACTGAGCCACGTGTCAGCGTCCGCGGCGAGAACCGCGGCGAGACTCAGCCCGCGAGGACCGCGCGGAGCTCCCCGAGCCGCTCCATCGTTTCGTAGTCGAAGGGCTCGTGCATCTGCAGCATCAGCTCGTCGACGCCCACCTTCTCGTACGCTCGGACCGCGTGCGCGACCTCGTCGACAGTGCCTGCGGTGAGAGGAACGACTGGCTTTCCGTCCTCGTCGGTCGGTGCGAGATTCATCGCCAGGCGCACCGCGCGGTGTGCCGCGACCGCATCCTGGGTGCGATCCCTGACGTGCGCCCAGATCATGACCGACTTTTCGATCGATCGGAAATCGCGGCCGACCTCAGCGCAGCGCTGGCGCAGGACATCGAGCGATTGGGCGACGACCTCCGGGTCGCCCCACGACTTGTTCCACTGATCCGCGTGGCGGGCGACGATGCCCATCGTCTTCCGCGGGCCTGCGCCGCCGATCATGATCGGCACGTGGGGCTGTATCGGCCGCGGCTCGCACAGCGCGTCGACCAGGTCGTAGTAACGGCCGTGATGCGTGACCTGCTCACCGTCGAGCAGTCGGCGGATCAAACCCAGGGCCTCGTCGAGACGATCAAGGCGCGCTCCCGGCGTGGCGCCGAAGTCGAACCCGAACGCCTCGTGCTCGCGCTGGAAGTGGCCGCCGCCCATACCCAGGATGAGCCGCCCGTCGGTGATGTGGTCCAGCGTTGTCGCCAGTTTCGCGACGTGCCCCGGATTGCGGAACGCGACCGCAGTGACCAGGACGCCGACGTGCTGCGCGATGGTGAGCGGTGCGAGTGCCGCCAGGGCGGCCCAGCCCTCGAACTTTGGCAACCGCCAGTCGCCCGAATCGGCGAGCAGGTGGTCCTCCGTCCAGAGCGAATCGAAGCCGGCGCGCCCCGCCGCCGCCCATGCGGCGCGCAGGGATGGCCATTGCGTCCCCTGCATCCAGAACACCGCGCCGAACTTCACCCTGTCCTCCTTCGCCGTCCGATTATCGAGCCGCGCCGGGTGCGTGATTGGTGCGGCGC
Source organism: uncultured Anaerolineaceae bacterium (assembly GCA_964610835.1). GTDB lineage: Bacteria > Chloroflexota > Limnocylindria > Limnocylindrales > CSP1-4 > JALYGJ01. The sequence continues at coordinate 33,728 of CAZSWK010000016.1, forward strand.
GGGCCCTAGCCGGCGACGACCAGCGCCACTCCCAGGGCGACAACGACCGCGCCCAGGTAGCGCGCCGGGCCGACACGCTCATGCAGGAACAGCGCGCCACCGGCCGTGGCGAAGACCACGCCCACCTCGCGCACGGCCGCGACGGCGGGCGCTGAGGCAATGGTGAAGGCGGTCAGCACCAGCGCGTAGGTGGCCATCGACGCCAGGCCGCCGGCCAACGCCTTGCGATCCAGGGCACGTTGCAGCCGCTGCACGCCGCCACGCCAGGCGACGAACGCCGGGGCAACGATCCCTGCCGGCACCAGGATCAACGCCAGGTAGGCGATCGGGTCGGCGAAACGCACGCCCTGGCTGTCCACCATCGTGTAGCTGGCGATCACCGACGCGATGACCAGCGCGAACAGTACGTCCGACCAGCGAGCTCCGGCGCGCAGGCCGCGCACGAGGACCACTCCGCCACCCACCAGGGCAACGCCGAGCGCCTGCATGGTCGACGTCGCGACGCCCAGCACGGCAACCGAGACCACGAGCACGATGACCGGTGCGGCGCCGCGGGCGATGGGATAGGTGAGGCTAAGTTCGGCCCGCCCGTAGGCCGTGGTCAGCAGCCAGAAGTAGAGGATCTCGAGCATCGCCGAGGCGGCCACGAACGGCCACACCTCCGGCTGTGCGTCCCAGCGCAGGACGGCAAAGGGCAGCGCGATGACCACGCCGATGGCGATCGCCAGGGCCGTCGTCGCCTGGATATCGCGCGCGCCGGCAATGACCAGGTTCCAGGTGGCGTGCAGCAGCGCGGCCAGGAGAACGAGGGCGAGAGCCGTCAGCGGCATGCGTCAGCGCGTGCCGCCGCGCGGCGGGTCAGGCGGCCGCGGGGGCCGGGCTCTTGGAGACGACCTTCTCGATGCGCTCGAGCGCCTTGCGCAGGTTGGGCTGGCTGTTGGCGTAGCTGATGCGCACGTGGTCGGCGCCCACCTTGCCGAAGGCCGTGCCTGAAAGGACGCACACGTCGCCCTCGTAGAGCATGCGGTGCGTGAACTCGTCACCGTTCATGCCCGTGCCCGAGACATTCGGGAACACGTAGAAGGCGCCGTGCGGCATGCGGCAGCGGATGCCGGGGATCTTGTTGAGACCGGCCACGACCAGGTCGCGTCGCGCGCGGAACTCGGCGACCATCTTGTCTACCGACTCCTGCGGCCCGGTCAGCGCCTCGACCGCAGCGATCTGCTCGAAGCTGCTGGTGCAGCTGACGCTGTTGATGATCAGCTTGCTGAACGGTTCGACCAATGATGGCGGCAGGATCGCATAGCCCAGCCGCCAGCCGGTCATGGCGAAGGTCTTGGAAAAGCCGTCGAGCACGATGGTGCGCTCAGGCATGCCCGGCAAGGACGCGATCGAGACGAACTCGCCCTCGTACAGGTCGCGACCGTAGATCTCGTCGGCCATGACCATGATGTCGTGCTCACGGGCGACATTCGCGATGGCCTCGATGTCCTGCCGCGTCAGCACGCCACCGGTCGGGTTGTGCGGCGAGTTGAAGATGATCAGCTTGGTGCGTGGCGTGACCAGGCGGCGCAGTTCGTCCGTGTCGAGTCGGAAGTCGTTCTCCTCGCGCAGCGGGATGGGCACCGGCGTGCCGCCCGCGAAGCGGGTCATCGACTCGTAGATCGGGAAGCCCGGGTCGGGGTAGATGACCTCGTCGCCGGCGTCGATCAGCGCCAGCAGCGCGTAGTACATGACCGGCTTGGCGCCGGGCGTGACCGCAACGTTGGCCGGGTCCGCGGCGAAATGCTTGCGCGCCGTCGCGTCGGCGGCGATCGCCTCGCGCAGTTTGGGCTGGCCGAGCGGCGGGCCGTAATGCGTCCAGCCCTCGTCGATGGCGCGCTTGGCCGCCTCGCGAATGTTGGCCGGCGTGTCGAAGTCGGGCTCACCGAGCTCGAGGTGGACAACGTCATGGCCCTGAGCCTCCCAGGCGCGCCCCCGCGCAGCCGCCTCGAAGGCCGTTTCCGTCCCGATACCGACCATCCGCTGTGCGAGTTTCATGGCCGGCATCCTAGCATCGGCCCGATCGCCCGCCACCTGCCTTCCGGCCCGACATTCGCCCGACTATGGCGCCGACGCCGACGGCTCCGGTTGCTGATCTGTCAAGCGCAAGCCGATCAGTGAGCCATCATCCGCGAAGACATACCAGCCTTCCGCGAAGAACTGGAACGAGGACGGGTTCGGTCCCGTGTCATTGCGGAAGGTGCCCCGGGCATGGACCACCCAGGCAATCGGCAGTTCTGTGTCGGGCCCCCCGGCAGCGTCCGGGATGTCCTTGCCCATCATCGCCTCGACCGAGAGAATCTGCGCCGGTACGAGTACAACTCCGTACACCCGCTGGTTGGTCTTGATTTGGTCGAACACCGCCTGCGCCGCCGCCTCCGCGTTCCAATGCGGCTGCAGCCCCTGGTCGATCTTGACCGAGTAACCCGTCGGCACCGGCTCCGTGGTTGGCGGAGGCGTGACCTCGTTGGCCGTGACTGTGATCTCGATCGCGGCATGGATGCGGGTAGGCTGGGCACTGCAGCCCGCGC
>CAZSWK010000017.1:0-1195 GCA_964610835.1 uncultured Anaerolineaceae bacterium
CACCGGCGTCCAGGTCAGCTTGAGCGGCTCAGCGGGCAGACCAACGACATCATGGTCGGCGCAGAAGCGCTCCAGCCGGCGGACCTCCGCGGTGCACCACTCCAGCAGTTCCTCCGCCCGTGGATGATCGAGCGCAATGGCATCGAGTACGCGCCGCACGACCTGGCTGTCGGTCTGCTCATCACGCGACTCGGGCAGCAGCTCATCCGGCAGCCAGGTCGCCCAAGCGGCGCGCGCCAGCCTGACCATCTCGGCACGTACCCGTTGGTAGTCCTGGCGCGCGCGGCGCTCGACCTCGGAATAGGGCAGCTGACTGGCCACCGTGTGGCGCAACTTGCCCTGGAACAGCTGCGGCCCGAGCCGCCCCTCGCCGGCGGCACGTGGCCGCACCTCGTCGCGCAGGCGCCGCCGGAACTCGTCGATCGCCGACCGTGCCGCCTCCGCGGCGACCGCCATCTGTGCGTGGATCTCGCCGTCCTGCTCCGGACCGGACTGCCGTTCGGCTTCGGCCAGGCCCTGCCCAATGAGCTCGTCGAGTCCATCGAGCTGGGCCAGCGCCGTGTCCGTGTGGAGCAGCGACACGGGCCGGCCCGCCACGCCGGTCAGCCCGTCGGCGGCGGCCGCCAGGTAGCTCGGCAGGCTGCGCAGGCGGCCGGCGAAGGCTGCGCCGCGGTGTCGCCAGGGCGCGAAGTCACGCGCCAGCAGGGTGAACAGGCCGTCGCCCGCAGTGCGCACGTGGCTGAGCGGATCCCACGCCGCATCTCGTAGCTCGGCCTCGCTGAACTCCCGCGCATCGATCGCCTCCAGGGCGATACCGCGATCGATCAGCTCGGCGTCGCTCAGGTCGCTGTCGGCCAGTACCTCCAGCCGGGCACGGTGGTGGCGCAGCATGGCCAGCCGCGCCTCCCGGCCGGCGGGCGTGACGTCCGGCCAGCGGTCGTCGTGGCCGTGGAAGCCGATCTGGGTGGCCCAGGTGGGGTACGCGGCGAACAGGTCGTCAAGCAGTCGGTGCAGCGCAAAATCGAACGGTGTCTGCGGCTCCGGCCGGCTGTCACCGACCAGCGGCATGAAGCCCGGCTGTGCGGCTTCGCTCAATGCGCCCTCCCTGATTGCGCTGAGCGCCCATCGTAGCCCGGGTCCGCCGATGTAGCATGGCGCGCGCCGTGATCGACATGACCATCCGGATCGTCGTCAA
>CAZSWK010000017.1:1205-35888 GCA_964610835.1 uncultured Anaerolineaceae bacterium
GCCCTGGTCGCGGCGGTCAGCCTCGTGCCGCGCGTCACCTTCCACGGCGAGTGGTGGCAGCTGGTCGTCGTCGCCGCCATCTTCGGGTTGGTGAACGGCTACCTGCGGCCGATCGTCAAGCTGCTCAGCCTGCCCCTCAACCTGCTCAGCTTCGGCGCCGTCGGCTTCGTCATCAACACTGTCCTGGTGCTGCTGGTGGCGCTCATCAGCGGCCAGCTGCAACTCGGCTTCACGCTCGCCGGCTGGCCGACCCACGCATTCACTTCCGACGCCATCGTGGCAGCGTTCCTGACTTCCCTGGTGGTCAGCGTGGTGTCGACGTTGATCGCACTGGTTCGCCTGATCACGCCACGCGCCTGATCACGCCACGCGCCGGGCCGCTCTCCGGTGCGGACCGGCGCACGCGCGGCGGTAACCTAGCGCGGCGATGGGCAACACCACGTCACCGTCCCGGCAAGCGTTCGCCGAGCGTCTTGCGCGCGCGCCGCTGCTGCTCGACGGCGCGATGGGCACGCTGCTGTTCAGCCGGGGAGTGCCGCAACGGACACCGCTCGACGAGCTGGTCCTCTCGCGTCCCGATCTGATCGGCACGATCCACCGCGAGTACATCGCGGCCGGCGCCGACGCCATAGAAACCAACACGTTCGGCGCCAACCGGCTGCGCCTGGCGCCGTTCGGCCTGGCCGCGCGCGCAGGTGCCCTCAACCGCCGAGCCGCGCAGCTGGCACGCGAGGCCCGTGATGTCGCCGGGCGCGGAGACGTGCTCGTCGCGGGCTCGATCGGGCCGCTCGAGTCGCCGGTCCGTGGGCCCGATCGACTCTCCGATGTCGACATTCGCGCCGCCTTTCGCGAACAGATCGAGGGCCTCCTCGAGGGCGGCACCGACGTGCTGCTGTTCGAGACTTTCAGCGACCTGGCCGAGCTGCTGCTCGGCGTCGCCGAGGCGCGCTCGCTGTCCGACCTGCCGATCATCGCCCAGCTGACCTTCGGCGAGGAGCTGACCGCCATCGACGGAACCAGCCCGCAGGCGGCGGCCACGGCGCTGGCCGGTGCGGCCGTCGATGCAGTCGGCGTCAACTGCGGCGTCGGCCCGCTCATCTGCCTCGATGCGCTGACCCAGATGGGTCCGTCTTCGCCCGACCTGGCGCGGTCAATAGTGCCCAATGCCGGCCTGCCGCAGCGGGTCGAGGGTCAGTTCATCTACGCCGCCGGACCGGAATACTTGGGCGCCGAGGTCCCGCGCTTCCTCGCCGCCGGCGCGCGCATCATCGGCGGCTGCTGCGGTACGACGCCGGAACACATTCGCCACATGCGCCGGGCCCTCGACGCCGCCCGGGGCGGGGTGGCTCCAGCGGCCGGCGGGCCCGCGGCAAGTGTCGGCGGCCCGCGCACACCCATCGTCGAGCTGCTGGCGGCCAGCCCACCAGAGTCACCGCCGCCCACCCGGCTGGCCGGGCTGCTGGCCGACCAGCGCTTCGTCGTGAGCGTCGAGATCGATCCCCCGCGCTCGGTGCGCATCGAGCGCACGATCGAGGCCGGCCGCCTGCTGCAGGAGTCGGGCGTCGACGTCGTCAACATCAGCGACAGCGCCATGGCCCGCGTACGCATGGGCGCCATGGCCGTCGCTTTCGGCATTCAGCACGACCTCGACCTCGAATGCATCGTCCACGTGACCACGCGCGACCGCAACCTGATGGCGCTCGAATCGGAGCTGCTCGGCGCCCACGCCCTGGGGGTGCGCAACGTCCTGGCCCTCACCGGCGATCCACCGCGCGTGGGCGACTACCCGGTGGGTACCGGCATCTGGGACGTCGACTCGGTCGGCTTGATCGCCATCCTGACGCGCCTCAACCGCGGCGAGGACCAGGCCGGTAAGCCGATCGGCACGCCGGCCGGCTTCACCGTGGCCTGCGCGCTCGATCCGACCGCGGCCGACATCGAGCACGAGATCGAGCGCCTGGCGGCCAAGATCGATGCCGGCGCGAACCTGGTCATGACCCAGCCGATCTACGCCGCCGAACAGTGGCAGGCGTTCATGGAGCGCGCCGCGCGACGCTGGCCGGGCGGGCTGCCGAGGCCGGTCCTGCTCGGCATCCTGCCGCTGCACAGCCATCGCCACGCGGAATTCCTGCACAACGAAGTACCCGGGATCACCATCCCGGCCGAGGTGCGCGCGACCATGGCGGCTGCGGGCGACCGAAGCGCCGAGGTCGGCCTGGAAATGGCCCATGCGCTGCTCGAGGGTCTGGCGGGCTCGGTCCGAGGCACCTACATCATGCCCAGCTTCGGCAGGTATGAGCTTGCCGCCGAGCTGGTCAGGCGCATCCGCGCCGACACGCGGGCGGCCGCAGCCGCATCGTCACCGGAGAAGGAGGCTCGCGCATGAAGGTTGCCCGTGTGGCGCTCGGTGCCTGGTTGCTCATCCTTGGGCTGGCCCTGGCCGCGCCCGTCCTCGCCGCGCCACCAGCCGGCCCACCGTATCCGGCGCCGACCGACGGCCAGTATGTCTATGACTACGCAGGCATCTTCTCGGATGCCACCAAGACGACCGTCACCAACATGATCGTCGACATTCGCCAGCGGACGGCCGCGCAGATCGTCGTTTACACGCAGATCAAGCCCGGGGTCACCACCGATGAAACGGTCCAGGACGCCAACGCCCTGATCGACCAGTGGGGCGTCGGCCGCAAGGGGTTCGACGACGGGCTGGCGATCCTGTTCAACATGGACGAGAGCCTGTGCCACGGCCAGGTACAGCTGTACGCCGGGCCGGGTTACGCGGCGGCGTTCCTGAGCAACTCCGAGCGCCAGTCCATCTATGAGAACGACATGCTGCCGCTGCTCCACCAGTGCGACATGAACGGCGCCCTGCTGGCGGCGATGGACAAGCTCAACGCCGCAGCGACGCCCGAGCACGCCCAGACGCTGGCGGCGGCACGCATCATCGACGCTGCCATCGGGCTGATCGGCGCGCCTCTGATCTTCCTGCTGCTGGTCGGCTGGGCCGGTTGGTGGTGGCTGCGCTATGGGCGCGACCCGGTCTACCTCGACGACCCGTCGATCCTGATGCCCGCCCCGCCGCCCGACCTGAGCGCCGCCGGGGCAGCCGTTATCTGGGAGGGCCGCACCACGCGCCGGGCGCTGACCACGGCCATGCTCGACCTCGCCAGTCGAGGCGCGATCACCTTCCGCCAGGAGAAGCACCTGATGTCGACCAAAGCCGGCATCCAGGTCAACAGCACGCCGTCGACCGGCCCGGACACGATGCGCAACCAGCATCGGCCGATGAGCGCGGCCGAGGGATATGCGCTCTCCCAGCTCAAGGTGATCGCCGGTGGCTCGACCGACAACTACATCGCGCCCGATGACCTGCTGAAGTTCGGCGGAGACGTCGCGGACTTCAACAAGAAACTGGAGAGTCATCTCGTCAGCAAGGGTTGGTTCCGTGAAGCCCCGGGCAAGTCGATGAGGCGCTGGCTGACCCGTGGAATAGTGATCGGATCGGTCGGCATACTGGCCTTCTTCGGCGCCGGCAGCCTGCCCAGCCAGGGACTTACCGTGGTCGGCGGGGCTCTGGTCGCGGCCGGCGTGGTCATCGCCCTGCTGTCCCGGGTCATGCCGGCACGAACGATGGCCGGGGCGATGATCTACGCGATGCTGGCGGCCTACCGGCGCACGATGCAGCGCACCATGGAGCAGGCGCGCTCGATGCAACAGGTTGTGGAGCAATCGCACCTGACGTGGCTGCAGACGCCCGACCAGGCAGTCGTCTGGGGCACGGCTCTGGGGCTCCAGCAAGATGTCGAAAAGGTCATCGAGCGCAGCGCCAACGACGCAGCTGCCGGCGTGACCACCTACCACCCGTGGGTGCCGCTCTGGTACACCTCGTCGGCCGGCTCACCCTCGGGCGGGCAGGCCGGATTTGCGCCGGGCCTCTTCTCCGCTTCAGCGGTCCCCAACTTCTCGGGCATGTTCTCGGCATTGGGCGCCATCGGCAATTCGCCCAGCTCGAGCGGTGGTGGCGGCTTCGGTGGTGGCGGCGGCGGTGGTGGTGGCGGTGGTGCCGGCGGCGGTTTCTGAGGGCCGCGTCTAGACTGGCCGCGATGGGCGCCGTCGAGACGATGGAAGAGTTCTTCTCACTGCTCAACGCCGGCGACCGGCGGTCAGCGCTCGAGTTGATGGACGAGAAGGCAGAGATGCGCGTCCATGTGCTGGGCAATTCGCGCGTGTTGCGCGGCATCGACCAGGTCGGTGGCTGGTTCCTGCGTGCCGATAAGGGCTTCAAGATGATCCCCGGGGCCGTGCGCGATACCGGCCTCAACTACGAGTGCGATCTGCTGGTCGTGCGCCCGGGCGTCGCCTCACAGCACCTCGACGCCACGTTCCGCGTCGAGACAGGCAAGATCACCGCGATCAACCTGGCGCCGCGCTAGGCGCGCGCCGGCTACGGCGAGGAACTCGGCGCCGGCAGCGGGATGACGATCACCTGTCCCGGTTCGATGTGATTCGGGTCGGTGATCTGCGGGTTGGCGGCGAGGATGTCGTTGACGTTGACCTTGAAATGGCGCGCGATCTTGAGGAGCGTGTCGTTCTTCTTGACCCGATAGGTCTGGGAGGTCATCTCGGGCGTCGGCTGGGGCGTCACCGTGGGCACCGTGCTGGCGGTCGGCAGCGCGGTTGGCGCGGAGCTCGAAAGAGGCGTGGCCGAGGCGCTTGCTCCGGGCGCGATGCTGGCCGGCGCCGAGGGCGAGGCGGCGGGCGAACCTGCCAGCAGGCTCGGGATGATGAATACTGCGGCCACGCCAAGAGCCAGGATGATGACCACCGCGAGGAAGGTCACGATCTGCTGGCCCCGACCGTCACGCTGGCGCGGGTCCTGGGCCCCGAAGCGGCCGTCGATCTCCCACGAGGGAACCACGTCCTCGCGACGCATGCTGTCGTCGGCGGCCGGCAACAGTGATGGGCTCGCCGGCGAATTCGCGGCGGGGCGCATCGGCGGCCGCGCCGAGCGGCCGCTCAGAAAGGCGGGCACCGCCGGCTCCTCACCGGCTGTCGGCGCTAACGGCGCGGCCGCCACTTCACCTGGTGGTGGCCCGGTCGGACCGGCCGGCTGCTGGTCCGAGGTGGGCGGCGCGGCCGGCTGTTCGTCCGCGTCGCTCTCGAACGCGGCCAGTTGCTCTTCCCCGGCCGATTCCTCCGCGCCCGCCGCGTCCACGACAGGCGCCTCCGCGGGGACGGACTCCGGCGCCGGCCCGGGCTCTTCACCGGCGGCTCCGGCCGGCACCGGGCGCGCCGCCGAGCGCGTCGCCCAGTCCTGGAAGATCGGACACGCGGTAAACCGCGGTGAAAGGCAGAACTGCTCCTGGTGGGCGATGGCCCGCGGCGCCGGCGTCGGCTCCGCGTAGCAACGGTGGCGGTAGTCGGGGCTGTCCGAGCGGCGATCGCGGTCGAACTCGAGGGCGAGGAACGGACACGCGTTCGGGCCCCCGACGGGCGACTGTGGCGTCTGTTCCACGGCTCGATTCTAGCCGTGCTGCCAGGCGCGGATGGCGGCTCCCAGACAGCGGCTAGGCAGCGGCCTCGAGCCCGCCGGCCGAATCGCCGTTGAGCGACTCGAGCATCTCCTCGACGGGTACCTGCTGCTGCTCGGGCCCGGCCTGGACGACCATGCCCGCACCAACGGTGTCATAGGTGGTCTCGTCGATCAGGATGAAACCACCGGTGGTACGCGACAGATCGTAGGGATCGAGCAGCAACGGCCCACCCGTGCGCAGGCGCACACGACCGATCTCGTTCAGCCCGAGCTCGGTCGCCGTCTGGTCGCGGTGCAGGGTGTTGACGTCGATCCGGTAACGCAGGTCGTCGACCAGCGCCTTGACCGTGCGCGTCGTGTGCTTGAGCAGATAGCGTCCGCGCTGCTGCAGCGGCGCGTCGGCCATCCAGCAGATCATTGCGTCCAGCTCGTTGGCCACCGTGGGCTGGTTGTGCGGCCTGCAGAGCAGGTCGCCGCGCGAAACGTCGATGTCGTCCTCGAGCAGGATCGACACCGACAGCGGCGGTCCGGCCGCCTGCAGCTCGCCGTCGAAAGTCTCAATGCGCGCGATCCTGCTGCGCTTGCCCGAGGGCAGGACCGTCACCTCGTCGCCTTTGCGGAAAGTGCCCGAGGCGATCTCGCCGGCGTAGCCACGGTAGTCGTGATGCTCGTCGGTCTGCGGGCGGATGATCCACTGCACCGGGAAACGGGCGTCGATCAGGTTGCGGTCAGAGCCGATATAGACGTGCTCGAGGTGGTACAGGAGCGATGGGCCCTGATACCAGGGCATCGACAGCGAGCGGGTAACCACGTTGTCGCCGTGCAGCGCCGAGATGGGGATGAACTGGATGTCGTGCACGTCGAGCTTCTGTGCCCATGTCGCGAACTCCTGCTGGATGGAGTCGAAGACTTCCTCGCTGTAACCAACGAGATCCATCTTGTTGACCGCCACGACCAGGTGCGGGATGCCCAGCAGGGTGGAGATGAAGGCATGCCGGCGCGACTGCTCGAGGACGCCGTTGCGCGCGTCGATCAGTATGACCGCGAGATCCGCGGTGGATGCGCCGGTGACCATGTTGCGCGTGTACTGAACGTGACCGGGCGTGTCGGCGATGATGAACTTGCGTCGCGGCGTCGCGAAGTAGCGGTAGGCGACGTCGATGGTGATGCCCTGCTCGCGCTCGGCACGCAGCCCATCGGTCAGCAGCGCCAGGTCCACCTGCGAGTAACCGCGCCGCTGGCTGGTGCGCTCGATCGCCGCCAGCTGGTCCTCGAAGATGCCCTTTGAGTCGTACAGCAGGCGTCCGATCAGCGTGCTCTTGCCGTCGTCGACCGATCCGGCAGTTGAAAACCGAAGCAGATCCATCTTCTGGCTACACCTTTCCCGACAGCCCGCACAGTTCCCCGTGCACCAGATACAACAAACCGCCGGGCACCGCCAGCTGCGAACTGTTCGGGTGCCACTCAGACAGGCTCTGAATGGCTATTCCGGTTGACCTTTGCGTGAGCTGCAACGCGCAACCGCCCCCACTCCGTTTCCGCGCCCGCGGCCCGCGTACGGCGGAGGCTTGTTGCAGCACATGCAACCCGCCGCTGGCGATGTTGTTCCGGCCCATGCCTAGTTGATCCGGCCCATGGCTAGAAGTACCCCTCGCGCTTGCGGTCTTCCATGGCCGTCTCGGAAAAAGCGTCGTCGGCGCGCGTCGCACCACGCTCGGTGATGCGCGCGGCCGCGACCTCGAGGATGATGTCGGCCAGCGTCCCGGCCTGGGAGTCGACCGCGCCGGTGCAGGTCATGTCGCCGACCGTCCGGTAGCGGATGACCATGCGCTGCACCGGCTCGTCGGGATTGGCTGGCAGGAAATCACTGGTCGCCAGCCACATGCCGTCACGCCGGAACACGTCACGCTCGTGACTGAAGTAGATGGGCGGCACCTCGATCCCTTCGCGCTCGATGTACTGCCAGACATCGAGCTCGGTCCAGTTCGAGATCGGAAACACGCGCATGTGCTGGCCCTTGCGGAGCCTCCCGTTGTACAGGCTCCACAGCTCGGGTCGCTGGCTCTTCGGCTCCCACTGTCCGAACTCGTCACGCAGTGAAAAGACGCGTTCCTTGGCGCGCGCCTTTTCCTCGTCGCGTCGCGCGCCGCCAAACACCGCGTCGAACTGGTGCTCCTCGATTGCGTCGAGCAGGGTCGTCGTCTGCAGCCGGTTACGCGATGGGTTGCCCGGCTCCTCGCGCACGCGGCCCTTATCGATCGACTCCTGGACCGATGCGACGATCAGTCGCTCGCCCAGCTCGCGGACGCGCCGATCGCGGAATTCGAGCACCTCGGGGAAGTTGTGGCCGGTGTCGACGTGCATTATCGGAAACGGAAAGCGCGCCGGCCGGAAAGCCTTCTCCGCCAGCCGCAGCATGACGATCGAGTCCTTGCCGCCCGAGAAGAGCAACACGGGCCGCTCAAACTCGGCGGCGACCTCGCGCATGATGAAGACCGATTCCGCCTCGAGCGCGTCGAGGTGCGACAGGTTGGGCTGCGCCGCCTGCTCGAGCCGCTCGCGTGAAGTGAACACTACCGGTGCCTCGTTCGATATACCACTAAAGAGATAGACATTGTCGAAATCGTAGGAATCGTCTTAGTATACCGGCGTGACCGACCAGGCCAGTTCTCCCGCCACCGCCGCCGAGTCCCCGCCATTCGGCGACCACACGATCGGTCGCATCGAGGCGCTGGGCGCACGCTTCGGTCTCGACCACCGCGCGACTCTACTCGGCCTGGCGCTGCCGGTGGTGTGCTTCATCGCCGTTGCCGGCACGCTTCTGATCGCCCCCGGCGACGAAAAGCCGACGATCATCCTGGGCTCGCTGATCGCGCTGGCTGCCGGCGTGGCGGCGTCGTCGGTCGGCGTCTTCGGCGGCGTGCTCGTCCCCGGCCTCCTGCTGCTCGGCATTGATGCGCGTTTCACGGCGGCGGTAACGCTGTTCCTGCAGGTACTGGTGATCCCCGTCGCGGTCGGTTCGCACTTTCGCGTTGGCAACTTCTCGCGCCGCGTGGCCGTGCCGCTGGTCGTCGGAGGGGTCATCGGCGCCTTCATCGGCCCGCTGGTCGCGGCCCTGCTGCCGAAGGAGCTGATCGCGCGGCTCATCGCCTTCCTGATCGTCGTTGTCGGTGTCATGGCGCTCACCGTGCAGCGCATCAGGGGCTTCGGCAAAGTCCACGAGGACAGCAGTGTTCCCACCCGGCGCGTGGCCGGCATCGGCCTCACCGCCGGGTTCTCGTCCGGTCTGTCGGGTGCCGGCTGGGGGCCAATCGGTATGACGCTGCTCGTCCTGTCACGCATCGACCCGCGCCATGCCGTCGGCTCTTCGCTCTTCGCGCGGGTGTTCATGGCCGCGTCAGCGGTCATCGCCTACCTCCTCGCCCAGACCGCGTTGCACGATGTGACACCCAACTGGTGGCTGGTCGTGCCTTTGCTCGCCGGCTCGCTGGCGCCGATGATCCCGGGCGCGGTGCTCGTGGCGCGGCTCGGCCGGACGCGAGCCTCAGTGCTCGTGGAGGTGGCGTCGATCGCACTGGCCATCCCCACGCTCGTGTGGGGCCACTGACCAGCGGCCTGCGGCCTGTCCGGCGGCAGCCGCCACGCAGTTATACGTGCTCGGCGCAGACTCTGTTAGGTCCAGGCCATGGCCTTTGCTGCCGCCACACGGCAGAATTGAATACATGTTCCAAGGTAGAAAGGAGATGCTCATGTTCTCCCGTATAGTGCGCGCGCTCGAGCCGCGCCAGACCGCCCATGCTCACTGCGACATCCCGTGCGGTGTCTACGATCCCGAGCAGGCGCGCATCGAAGCCGAGTCGTGCTACAAGATCATCCAGAAGTATCACGACTCCAAGGACGACGTCTTCCGCGCCCGCTGCATCAGCGTCAAGGAGGAGCGCGCCGAGCTGGCCAAGCACCACATCGACGTGCTGTGGAGCGACTACTTCAAGCCCGATCACGAGCAGAAGTTCCCCGACGTGCAGACGGTGTGCTGGAAGGCTGCCAAGCAGGCGTCACTGGTCAAGCGCACAGTCGACCTGGCCGAGGCCCAGAAGCTGCTCGACCTGATCGACCAGATTGCCATGATGTGGCGCGAGACCGGCGGGCCGGAGACCACGCGCCTGCACCAGTAGGGATCACCGCCACGCCAGCTGCGCCGGCGTGATGCGCCGGTTGCTGCGCTCGTGGCGGTCGCGCGTGGCGGTGGCCGGGCATAGCATGGAGCCCACCTTGCACGACGGTGATTGGCTGCTCGTCGACCCCGATGCCTACCGCCACCTGCCGCCGCGGGTGGGCGACCTCGTGGTCGCGCCGGATCCCCGCGTTTCGGAGCGCCTCCTCGTAAAGCGCGTGGCCCGGATCGAAGTCGACGGCGCGCTGGCGCTGGCCGGCGACCATCCTGCTCATTCGCGGCTCGACGTCGAGCAGATTCCACCGCTGAGCGGTGACAAGCTGCTCGGCCGGCCCTGGTTCCGCTACTGGCCGCTGCCGCGCATCGGCCGCATCCGCGGGCCGCATCATGACTGAGTCCGTTTCCGGCGACGGGCTCGCGCTGCGCATACGAGGCCTGCGCAAACGATATGGCTCGGTCGTCGCCCTGGACGGCCTGGACCTGTCGGTCCCCAGTGGCCTCGTCTACGGCTTCCTGGGTCCCAACGGCGCGGGCAAGACGACGACGATGCGCGTGCTGGTCGGGCTCATTCATGCCGACGGCGGCACCATTGACATGCTCGGCCGGCCCGTCAGCCATTTCGACCGGCACCGCCTGTTCGACGTCGGCGCGCTGATCGAAGCGCCGTCCTTCTATCCCTACCTCTCGGGCCGGCGAAACCTGCAGGCGCTGGCCGCCTCCGGCGCCCGCGTGAGACGCGGGCGCATCGATGAGCTACTCGAGCTGGTGGCCCTGCGCGACCGTGCAGGCGATCGGGTATCCACCTACTCGATGGGCATGAAGCAGCGCCTGGGCATCGCCGGTGCCCTGCTGTCCGACCCGCAGCTGCTGCTCCTCGACGAGCCCGCCAACGGCCTGGATCCGGCCGGCATCGTGGCCATGCGCGACACGCTGCGGCGCCTCGCCTCAGCAGGCAAGACCGTCTTTGTCTCGAGTCACATCCTGGGTGAGGTTCGCCAGCTGGCCGACGTCGTCGGCATCATCGCCGCCGGACGACTGGTGCGCGAGTCAGCGATGGACGTCCTGTTGCGCGACTCCGGGCAGGTGCGTGTGCGGGTCCCGGCCGATCGCCTGGGACAGGCGCGAGCCGCGCTCGCCACCTTTGGGGATGTCGCTGACGGGCCCCCCGACGACGGCCATGCGTGGCTGTCCGTGCCGGTCGGCCGGGAAATCGCGGCCGATGTCACGCGCATCCTCGCCGATGCCGGCATATATCTCTCTGGCCTGGAAACCGAGGGCGACCTGGAAACTCTCTTTCTCGAGTTGACCGGCGGCCAGCAGACCGCCGGTCCGGCGCCCGCGCCGGACTCGCCGGCGCATGGCGGTGCCGTATGAGGCTGTTGCTCGACGACCTGGGCCGGCTCGCGCGCCGACCGGCGACCTGGGTCTCATACGGGCTCGTCGTGGGCCTGATGGTGTTCGTGTTCGTGGTCATCGGTGCGACGGCCAACAGCCTGCCCGATAGGGCCGGCGGAGGGCAGGCGGCGCTCAGCGTGCTCACTTTCCCGGGTGCCTATGACTCCGTGCTGGCCTTCCTGATCGGCATCGGCACGCTGCTGGCCGTCGTCTATGGCGCCGCCGTGGCCGGCTCGGAGTGGAACTGGGGAACGCTCAAGAACGCGATTGCTCGGGGCGAGAGCCGCGCCGGATACGTCACCGCGCTGTTCGGCGCCGTGGCCGTAGTGCTCGCGGTGGGACTCGTGGTGGCGATGGCGATCGGCGTTGTTGCCGCCGCGGTGGGCGCAACGATGGCCGGTCTATCCACGACGGGCCTTGGCGACGCCACGTACCTGGGCGCACTGCCGGAGAAGCTGGCGCGTGGCTGGCTGGGCGTTGCCGAGGCGGCGGCCATCGGCTTTGCCATCGCCACCCTTGCGCGCAGCCAGCTCGCCGGCATCGGCGTCGGCATCGCGACGTACTTCGGCGAGCAGTTCAGCACCATCTTCTTCCCCGACATCGTCAAGTTCCTGCCGTTTCACGCCGCCGAGGCCGCGGTAGGTCTCAGCCAGTCAGGCGGCGTGACCGTGGGCAACGGCGGCGTCCAGGACGCCGCCCGCCTCGCGCCCGATGTCGCGCTGGTGGTCGTCCTGTGCTGGCTGGCTGGCGCGCTCGTGGTCGGTGCCCTGGTCACCCGGCGCGCCGAAATCACCGGCTGATCCACCACCACTCGGCGAACCGGGGCACGCTTGACCAAACTACTTCGCTGGCCAATAATGCTGCGCTGTGCATGAACTATTTCTTTTGAGTTAACGATGCTGACGAGCGCGGCGCCGGCAGCCGCTCGCACACGGCAGGCGATGATCGATGAGATCCTCGACCAGCTCGAGCCGCTCATCACCCTGCAGCGACGGGCGATAGCCCGGCAGGGATGTCTGCGGGCGGTCAGCTCGACGCAGCTCCACGTGCTGTTCCTGCTGGCCTGCAACGAGGCACTGCCGATGGGCCGCCTGGCCGAGCTGATGGACGTCTCGCTGCCCAACGCGACCGGTATCGTCGACCGGATGGTGGAACACGGGCTGGCCGAGCGAACCCGCGACGACCAGGATCGGCGTTTGGTGCTAGTGTCCGCGACCGACAACGGGCGAGCGACGGTCGAGGAGATCGACCTGGTGCGCAGAAAGAGACTGGCCGAGGTTCTTGGCCAGATGCGCCGCGATCAGCTCGAACGGGCGCTGCACACGTTCCGTGACCTGCGCGCCGCGATCGAAGTAACCGAGCTCGAGCTGCCAAGCGCCTGAAGAGGCGCCTGAAGACAACGATCCCCCCGCCAGATACCAACATCAAGGAGCGCTACGACCCACATGGAAGCCCTTCCCCCAGCCACCGAGGACGCGACCCTCAAGGAGGCCACCGCCCCGGACATGGTCATCGACCCCCGGGCGCGCATGGAGATCCTCTTTGCCATCATGCTCGGACTGTTCCTGAGCGCCCTCGACCAGACCATCGTAGGCGTAGCCCTGCCGCGCATCCTGTCGGACCTCCAGGGCATCGAGCTGTACACGTGGGTTGTGACGATCTACCTGCTCACGGCCACCATCACCGGGCCCATCTACGGGAAGCTGTCCGACCAGTTCGGTCGCAAGTGGCTACTCATGTTCGGCGTCACCGTCTTCCTGATCGGTTCGGTACTCTCCGGCCTCTCGCAGAGCATGATCCAGTTGATCATCTTCCGCGGCCTGCAGGGCCTGGGCGCAGGGTCGCTCTTCCCCATTTCGCTGGCCGTGATCGGGGACCTGTTCACGCCGCGTGAGCGCGGCAAGTACCAGGGCCTGTTCGGGGCCGTCTTCGGCATCGCGGCACTGATCGGCCCGGCGTTGGGCGGCTTCCTTACCGACAGCATCAGCTGGCACTGGGTGTTCTTCGTCAACCTGCCGGTCGGCGTCGTGGCGCTGTTCATCATCTGGCGACTGATGCCGGCCCACCTGGGCGCCGGCGTATCGCGCAAGATCGACTACCTGGGCGCCGCCGTCTTCACGCTGGCGCTGATCCCGATCCTGATCGGCCTGACCAACTTCCAGACCATGGACTGGACCAACCTCTGGGTCGGCGGGCTGATCGCGCTCGGCCTCATCGTCGGCGTGGTGTTCATCTGGGTCGAGTGGCGCGCACCGGAGCCGATTGTGCCGCTCGATCTCTTCCGCATCCGCAGCTACACCGTGTCGATGATCGCCGTCTTCCTGGCCAGCTTCGGCTTCTTCGCCGCGATCATCTTCCTGCCGCTGTGGTACCAGGCCGTCCAGGGCGCTTCGGCGACGGCGTCCGGCTATCAGCTGCTGCCGCTACTGGCCGGCCTCATCCTGTCCTCGATCATCTCCGGCCAGCTGGTCAGCCGCACCGGCCGCTACAAGTGGCTGACCGTTGCTGCTCTGCTGCTGGTCTCGGTGGGCATGCTGCTGCTGACCAACATCAGGACTGACACGCCGGCGCCCGTGCTGTGGGTCTGGCAGTTCATCGCCGGCGTCGGCATCGGGCCCACGATGGCCGTCTTCACGATCATCATCCAGAACGCCGTGCCGTGGCAGAAGCTGGGCGTGGCGACCAGCAACATGACCTTCTTCAGGCAGGTCGGCGGTACCGTCGGCCTGGCCCTGGCGGGCACCATCTTCGGCTCGGCGATCCGCACCCAGGCACCTGTCCAGGTCGCCAACCAGCTGCAGGCCGCGGGCGTGCCGGCGGCACAGATCCAGCAGTTCTCCAGCCAGCTGTCCTTCTCGGGGAACCAGTTCAGCCAGCTGACCGGGGTGGGCGATGTCGGCGCCAGCATCCTGGCCGACGTGCCGCAACAGTTCCGCGCCCTCGTCGAGCCGCTGATCCCGGCCATCGTGCGCGGCATCCACGACGCCTTCTCGCTGGCCATCGCCGACACGATGTGGCTTGCTGTCGGCGCTGCGTTGCTCGCCACGGTCGCCACGCTGGCACTCCACGAAGTGCCGCTGCGCACCACCATCCGCAACGAGAGTGCCTACCCTGCTCGGCAGCCGACCGAGGCCGACCCGGCGGCCGAGTAGTCGCCGGTCGCCCGGCACGCGCAGGGCGACGCTCGCTCAGCTGAAGATCTGACCGATCAGGGCGACCATCTGCAGGTCGCGCGGCACGAAATCCTGGAGCATCAGGCGCTCTACCCCGGCCGCGGCGAACTCCGCGACGCGCCGCCGCGCCTCCTCCGGCGTGCCCATTATCCAGCGTTGGCGGCGCTCGGCCAGCCAATCATCAGCGGCCGCCGGATCGCGCCCGACCATGACCAGCAGCGTCTCGACGCGCCGCCGGAGCGCCGCTTCGTCCTGGGCCACGAGGACGCCGGTCATGGCCGAATACGTCACGCTGGCCGGATCGCGGCCGGCCCTTTGACACGCGGCACGGACGCGCGCATACGCAACGCGGGCAGCATCGGGGCTGGCCGAGCTCAGGTTGAACTCGTCCGCGTAGCGAGCGACCAGTCGCGCCATGCGCGGGCCGCCGTCGCCACCGACGATCAGGTTAGGGTGTCGCCGCCCGCCTGGTGCCGGCACCGGACGCGGTCGAAAGAGGGCGTCGTTCACCTGCCAGTGGCTGCCGGCGAAGCTCCAGCCATCCGGCTCGGTCCACAGCCCGTGAATGATCGCCAGCTGCTCCTCGAGCATCGCGAAGCGCTCACCTGGCGGCGGAAAGGGCAGCCCGTGCCGGCGGTGCTCGATCTCGTTCCAGCCTGCGCCCAGGCCCAATTCGGCCCGGCCGTCGCTCATCTCGGCCACCGTGCCAACGACCTTGGCCAGGTTGCCGGGCAGCCTGAACGTGATCGGCGACACCAGCACGCCGAGGCCGATGCGCGTCGTGTCCCGCGCCAGTCCGGCCAGGGTGGCCCAGGCATCGGTGGTTGCCCGATCAGCCGCACCGGGAAAGCTGCCGTAATGGTCGGATCGAAAGAAGGCCTCCAGGCCGGCATCCTCTGCCGTCCGGGCCACGGCAAGGATCTCTTCGTAGCTGAGCCCCTGTTGGGGCTCGGTCATGAGCGCAAATCGCATGCGCTCACATGGTCACACGTCGGCGTCTGCCTGGCTCGGCGCATCGGGCGGCGGCGCGCCCCAGCTCGGCGGTTCCTTGGGGTTCCGGGCACGGCGCCGGGACACCCGGCGAGCGACCCACAGTGCGACCAGGAAGATGATCAGGAGTGGGATCGCGACCGGCAGGAAGACGATCACCAGCCAGATGAGCAGGCTCGCCACCCACTGGCCCACGCGCACCAACGACGCCAGCGCGTTGTCCACCTCGGCGCCGAAATCCCAGCCGCCGGACGCGACGGTGGTCGCCGGCACGGGCACGTTGAAGTTGACGGTCAGCGTCGCCATGGCCGCCTGATTGGACAGGTGGTCGCGCTGCGCGGTCATGCTCTCGATGTCGCCACGCACGGCGGTCAGCTGGTCCTGGACCTTGAGCACGTCGCTGATGGTCGTGGCCTGCTGCATGATCTCCTGGAGAGCGGTCTCGCTCGCCTGGAGGTTGGCGATGCGCGCGTTGAGGTCGATCACCTGCGCCGTCACGTCGCTGCTGTTGGTGGTCAGCGACACGAGTTTCTGGCCGACCAAGCGGAGCGCGTCGAGCGCATCGTTCCAGCGTTCGGCCGGAATGCGGTACGTCACGCTGGCGCTCGCCCGGTCGCCCGAATTCGACTGCTGGGACGACTCGACGTGGCCACCCAGCCCGGTGACGACGCCGTTGGCCTGATCGATGCTCGCCTGGAGATCATCGACCTGCAGGTCCATGGTGCCCGTGTAGATGACCAGCGGCTGGTCGGCCAGCTGCTGGTTGGTCCGGCCGTTACCCGGCTGCGCCGGAGCGGCACTGGGAGCGGGCAATTGCTCGTAGCCGGAGTCGCCCGTTGTGGGGGCCGCCGCGGGGGTGCTGGCCGCCCCGGCACATCCCGCAATCGTCGCCACCAACAGGACTGTGAAGCCGGCCACCGCACAGCGGCGCGCCAATTGCATCATCTCAGCCTCCTCCGCCTGCCCGCTCAGAATCTTCACAGGCAAATGTTTCGACGTAAGCGACCCGCGGTTAAGTTCCGCTATGGCTCGCTACGATGGGGCCGATGGTCACGAAATCGGGCGCCACCACCATGCCCATCCCGCACGGCCTGCTGGCACCCGGTACTCACGATCGTCCGTACAGGCGCGTCATCACACTGGACGAACTCTCGCCGGGGACGATGCGCCGGGTTTCATTCGGCGAGCTGGATCTGCTGGTCGCCTTTTCGGAGCAGGGCATCTGCGTGATCGACGATCGCTGCCCACACATGGCCGCGCCTCTGTCGCTGGGCGCGCTGGAGGATTGCGTGGTGGCCTGCCCCTTGCACAGCGGCCGCTTCGACCTGCGCACCGGTGGCGTGGTCCAGTTCCCGACCACCGGCGGCCTTGACGCCGACGGCGGCTACCACCCACCGTGGACACCGCCTGGCGCGCCGCCCAAGCCAGCGCCGACCGATCTCAAGGCGCGCGCCCGGGCCGCGACACGCATCCGCCGGCTGCGCTACTACCCGGTCCGGATTCGGGAGGGAGTGGTCGAGGCCCGTCTGCCGGCTCTCGACCACGACCCGCCCTAGCGGCTAGAGTTGGCGCAACCGGGCTGACGCTGCAGCCGTGCTCCGAGAGCAGCCCGAGGGAGATCCTGCCCGTGGACCTGCGAACGACGCGAATGATTCGCAGCACAACCGAAATCCGCGCCCCCCTCCAGGTGGTGTGGGGCATCCTCACCGATTTTGCCGCCTATCCGGAGTGGAATCCGCACATCCGGCGCATCAGCGGGCAGCCGGCTGTCGGCGCACGCATCGCGATCGAAAGCCGGCCACCGGGCGGCCACGTGATCGCGATGCGTCCCGTGGTCGTCACCTGGGACCCGCCCCACGAGCTGCGCTGGCGAGGTACGTTCCTGGCGCGGCGTCTGTTCAGCGGCGAACACGGCTTTCGCCTCGAGGATATGGGCAATGGGCGTGTCCGCTTCCTCCAGGACGAGACGGTCAGCGGTCTGCTGGTACCGGTTTATGCCACGCTCCGGCTGGAACACACTTGGCGCGGCTTCGCGCAGGTCAACGAGGCGCTGCGTGACCGCGCCGAAGGCGCACGAGCCTAGTGCGGCCCATGGCCGCCGCGGCTGAGCGGCGACGCGGACGATTGTCCGGGGTGTGGTCCGCCAATGGTCCGGTCGACGACCGGTCGCTTGTCCACATAGCGTGACCACCGTGCCCAGACACCGCCGTATTGCCATGCTCCTCGCGATTGCCCTGGTCGGTGGCTCGGCCTTGGCCAGCCAGCCAGCGACCGTCGTGGCGGGCGCCGGTAACCCGAACAACATCTGCTCGCCCGGCCAACTGCCGACGCAGTGGCAGGACGACCTGCGTCCACCGCCGACCATCCGCGTCAAGCGAACCAAGGGACCGGACGCCGGCACCGTCGAAACCGTCAACTTCTGGGATTACGTGGCCACCGTGCTCCGCGCCGAGTTCGCCTCGGGGGACAACAAGCCGCCGCCATGGATGCGCATCGGCGCGCTCGTGGTCAAGCAGTACGGGTGGTACTACGCGATTCACTGGCGCGGCGGCAGAGTCAGCGTAACCAACCCCGACGACGGCACGACCACGGTCGAGTGCTACGACGTAAAGGACAACACGATCGACCAGATCTACAAGCCCGAAAAGTGGAGCAAGAAGACCCAGCAGTGGGTGCCCACGAACGTGCCGACGTTGGCCAACTACCAGGCAATGGCTGAGACGTGGGACGTGAGCCTGCGCAAGTGGAATAGGAAGAAGGGCATCAGCCGACTCTTCCTGACCGGCTACCGCTCGGGGCGCAAGCGGCCATGCGGTACCGACGCGACCGGCTTCAAGATCAAGCAGAAGAGCCTGCGCGACTGCGGCCACAAGGGCCTCACCTTCGAGGAAGTCCTGCGCCAGTACTTCGAACCGCGACTGCTCATGGTCGACACCCGCAGCCATGATGTGCTGCCCGACGGCGGCACGTGGATGGGCGATCTCGGGCTGCTCGATGTGGGTGCCAACAGCACCGACTGGCGCCTGTATCCGGCCACCGACAACGGCTTCGATGTGCCCGTTACAGGCACCTTCAATATGGCGGTGAGTGGCTGGGGCGTGGGCAACGTCGACGCGCCCAGCAGCCAGCTCGATGGCGCCGGCAAGTATCTCCTGCCGGCGGGCAGCGACCCGGCCCTGCTGGCCGACCTGATCATGCTCAACTCCGACGGGACTCAGCTGCTGCTGGCCCAGGCGGCCGTCGACGGCGAAGGAAGCGGCATTGGCTACAGCACCCCGACCGCCATCGACATCAGCGGCGATCCGGTCGACCGGCTGCTGGTCGGCGACTTCAATGGCGACCTGTTGAGCGACGCGGGCTTGTTGCGCGACACGGGCAACGGCACGGCCGCGTTGAGCGTAATGCTCGCCCAGGGCGACGGCACCTTCGGCCCCGAGCAGCAGTGGTGGAGCGGCCCACTCGACCTGACCAGCGACGTTTACGTTGCGGCCGGCGATGTCAACGGCGACGGCAAGGCCGACCTGATCATGCGTGACGCCGCCGGTGTCTATTCGACCGCTATCTCACCACCCAGTTGCTCTCCGCCGTTCGACGCGTGGGGGGCGTGCCCGGCTGACGCGGTGGGCATCGCCGGCCTGGAAGCTGCCACGCCGGCGTTCAGCTCGAGCTGGCCAACGACCGACGTCAAGAACGCGGTGGGTGACTTCAACCGCGACGGGCGCGATGACGTGATCGCCGTCGTCAAGGACGGTGCCGGCGTCAAGGTCTATGGCCTCGCCAGCCAGTCCGACGGGACGTTCGCTCAGCAACTGCTCACCACGCTCGACTCGGTGGACTGGGCCAGCCTGAACGTGACCGCACTGAATCTGAACGGCGACGGCATGGCCGACCTCGCACTCGTGCAGCAGGCTGGCGACGGTTCGACCAGCCTGCAGTGGCTGAGCAGTATCGAGAGGACGAAGCAGAGCGCGGCGAGCATGACCGCGACGCCGTCCTACGACGACGCGAGCCTCACGTGGGCCAGTTCAATGGCGGCCTTCTAGCACAGGCTGGTCGAGCAGCTCGCGCAAAGCTCCCTCATTAGCGCCCACGGCGAGCCGGCTGCCGGCGCGGACCAGCGGCAGCATGAGCAATTGCTGCTCGCTCAGCAGGCGCTCGAAAAGCTCGTCGGGCGCGAAGCGCATGTACTCAATGCCCTGGGCACGGTACGCCCGCGACTCGACGTCGAGCAGCGCCGCTGCGGAGAATCGTTCGGCGAAGCGGCGCAGCTCGCCGCGGGCGATCGGTCGCTGGGCGAGGTCGACGAACGAGACAGCTACGCGCCGCTCGCGAAAGAAGCGGACCGCTCTCTGCGTGGCGCGCGAATCGCGCCGGCCGAAGATCTGGACGCTGGGAGCCTGCGACGCCGTCAGGAACCCGGGGCAGTGCGGCGCCGGCCACGACGCGAGCGGCGATCGGGCGTGGCGAGGCCGACCAGCCAACCTTTGTCCGACTTGCGCACGACGATCTCCTTACCCTTGACCTCAGCGGCCTTCATCAGGCGCTGGCGCACGGTCAGCGGCTTCTCGTCACCCTGGAGGCGAACCTCGAAGACATCATCGCGTTCATTGACTCGCGACAGCATGCGCTCGAACTGACGCTGTTGTGCCAGACGTGCGCGCGCCTTCGGACTCAGTTCACGGACCGCCTTATGCACCGACTTGGGCTTGTCGAGCAAGGCCACATCGACTTGTCGAATCTTCACCATTGAAACACCCTCTCTAGACCAGTGAAGCCACAACCAAATGGAATTTGCAACTGTAGCCGATAGCGAACACCATTATCGCTGCTGAGTAAAGGAGCGCCAAAACATGAAAATCGGAGTGATCGCGCCTCAGGGCTGGACCGGAGAATACAAAGGCTGGGCGCCCGCCACCGCGTGGCAACGGACGCGATCTGTAACGATCCAGGCAGAGGAGCTCGGCTTTGAGTCGATCTGGGTGTTTGACCACTTTCACACGGTGCCGCGGCCAACCTTGGAGATCACTTTCGAGTCATTCAGCACGCTGGCTGCGCTCATTCCCGATACCCGGCGCGTGCACCTGGGGCATGTCGTGCTGTGCTCGGCCTACCGCAACCCGGCGTTGACGACCAAGATGATTTCAACACTCGACGTCATAAGCGGCGGGCGGATGGAACTGGGCGTCGGCGCAGGCTGGAAGCGCGACGAATGGCTCGCCTACGGTTACGGGTTCCCGCCCGCCGGGGAGCGCCTGGCAATGTTGCACGATCAACTCGAAATAGCACGCGCAATGATGATTGAGGAGCGCGCAAGCTACACGGGGAAGCATTTCCGCATCGACAACGCCATAAATCGCCCACAACCGCTGCAGCATCCGCGCGTGCCGATCATGGTCGGCGGCAACGGGCCTGAGGTGACCTGGCGTCTTGCCGCGCGATATGCCGACGAACTCAACCTCGACGGGATGACGCCGGACGAAACGCGCGCCGCGCTACCGGTGATTCGCGCCCGTTGTGAGGAGGTGGGCCGCGACCCGGGATCGCTGTCGATTTCGGTTCACCTGTGGTGGGAGCAGCTGGGCGCGGCCGGTGCCGCTCGTCGACAGCTGGTTGCCGATTACGCCGGGCTCGGCGTGAGCAGGCTGATCGGGCTGGTGCGCGAGTCGACCGACAGCGACGAGGCGTTGGCGGCCTGGGCGGATGATGCGCGCGCAGGGGGCGCTGAGCTCCTGCCCGAGGCTGCCGCGTAGACCGGCGCACGAAACGAGGGTCGGCCATAGACTGGGCCACAGATGGGTTCGTCCACGGCGCCGACCGCAACGTTGGAGCTCCAGAGCGGAGCGGACCCGCTGCTCACCATGGCGCCGCTGTGGCAGGGGCCGCGCGATCCGCAGATGCACGTCGGCCGCGGCACCATCAGTCGCGCGACGCGCACGTCGACCGGCCCGGCAAGCCTGGAGTTGCGCGTGGCCGGCCGGCATGTCGAGGCGCGCGCATGGGGGCCCGGTGCCGGCGAGCTGCTGGCCAGACTGCCCGGGCTGATCGGCGACCTGGACGACCCGGCACCCCTGCGACCGCGGCACCAGGTCGTGGCACAGCTCATTCACCGGCTGCCGGGTTTGCGCATGACACGCGGGGTGCCGCTGCTCGAGGCCCTCATGCCGGCGATCGTCAGCCAGAAAGTCACCGGGCGCGAAGCGCATCGTTCGCTGGCCGCCCTGACGGCGCGCTACGGCGAGTCCGCGCCGGGACCCCTCGGCCTGATGCTGCCACCGTCGGCGGAGATACTCGCCCGTTTGCCCTACTGGGCCTTCCACTCGCTGGGCATCGAACGTCGGCGGGCGGATGCACTCCGTGCCGCGGCGACCGCCGCCCCCATGCTCGAGCGGTCCATCGAAGCGTCGCCCCAGCGCGGGTTCGCGGCATTGACTTCCGTACCGGGCATCGGACCGTGGACGGCGGCCGAGACGATCCGCCTCGTCCGCGGTGATCCGGATGCGCTGAGCATGGGCGACTACAACCTGCCCCGTCTGGTATGCAGCGTGCTGGGTGGTGGGACAGGGCCAACGGACGACCGGCGCATGCTCGAGGTCCTCGAGCCCTACCGCGGCCAGCGCGCGCGAGTCGTGCTGCTGATCGAGACCGGGGGCTTCCGGCTGCCGCGCCGCGCGCCGCGCTTCGCCGCGCGTTCGATCGCCACAATCTGACTGGCCGGCTGGGTGCCACAATCGACGCATGCCGAATGGCTATCGCAATCAACGTCGCCAGGGTGTCGTCTACGGGCCAGTCGGCGCGCAGGGTGGCGGAGGCGGGACGGCGCTCCTCGGGACCCTGCTCGGCGTGCTGGTCGTGCTGGTGGCGATGGCCTTGCTGGCGGTCGGCGCCTTTGCCCTCATCGGCGATCTGGCCGGCGGGGCGTCGCCATCGACCAGCCCGGTTGCCGGCGCGACGTCCTCGCCCGGCGCTTCTCCAGGTGCGGCGTCGCCGAGCGCGGCGACGCCGTCCGGGTCACCGGCCACCGGTGCCTCGGCATCGCCGGGCGGCCAGCCGACCACGTCGAGCGATGTGGCAAGCCCCAGTCCGCCCGCGACATTCGTGCCGCAGATCGAGGAGGGGCCCGGCTACGTCACCTTCGGCACCAAGACCAACAGGAAGCTGCGCGTAACCGACCCGCGGGCGACCTTCAGCGCAGACGATGCACGCGTGGTCTGGAGCGCGTACCTGAGCTCGCCGGCAGACGCGGCCGACCTGCACATCGAGATACTCAAGATCGATCCGACTGCGGCAAACGGCAAGCGAGTCCTCTGGAACCACGGCTTGACCATCAAAGCCAAGGGTGCGCAGATCTATCAGAGCTATCTGCGCACCCGCACCGCGCTCGACGGACCTGGCGTGTACGAGGTGCAATACCTGCGCGGCAACGAGCTTCTTGCGGACGGCTTCTTCGAATACACCGGATGAGGCGGCGCGCAGGGCTACAGGTATCCTGAGCGTCCGCGGGAGGGACTTCATGCACGACCCAGCCAAAGCACCGGTCGCCTCGCGGCTCTTCGTCGTCGTCGGGCTGCTCGGCCTGCTGCTGGCAGGCTGTGGGGCGACCACCTCGTCGCCACTGCCCAGCCCGTCGCTCGTCTATCTCAGCTTCTCACCGCTGCCCGCCGAGACCCCGCCTTCCTCGACCTTCGCGCCGCCCAGCGCGACGGTCGTCAACGATTGGCCGCCCGGTTGGGACGCCGCCTTCTGCGCAATGTTCGACAACGCCGTCAACGCCCAGCAGGTCATCGTCGACGTCGAGCGGGCAATCAGTGCCAAGGCGACCAAGGACGCCAAGGGCCTGGCAGGCGACCTCACCACCCTCTCAACCAAGGCGACCCAGCAGATCGATGCGATGCCTGATTGGGCCCCGGGCAGCCAGGCGCTGTCGGACATCGGTGGCCTGATGGACTACGGCACACAGGCGGCTGCCAAGTACACCAAGTACTTCCAGAACGGCAACAGGGCGACTCTGAAGAAGGCCCGCCAGCTGCGCCGCCAGGACGCGGCCGCAGTGCCCCCGACCAACAGCGATCTTGCGCAGCTAGCGCAAACGGGCCTCGTCTGTCCCAAGCACGCGCTGCAGCTGGAATCGCCATAGGCATGGACAACAGCCCGATGGCGCCGGTGCCCCCGGACACGGCGGCGACGACACGCACGTTCCTGTTCACCGACATCGAGGGCTCAACCAAGCTGCTCCAGCGCCTGGCCGACGCCTACGCAGCCGCCCTGGCAGATCACCGTGCGCTCATTTCCGACGCGGTCGAGCGCAACCGGGGACGGGTCTTCGGATCGGAGGGCGACGCGCTGTTCTGCGTCTTCAACTCGGCCGTGGACGCGGTGCTCGCGGCGGCGCTGGCCCAACGCGCGCTGGCGGAGCACGGCTGGCCGCAGGGTGAAGCGCTCCGCGTCCGCATGGGCGTGCACAGCGGCGAGGCCCTGGCCACCGGGGACGACTTCGTCGGCCTGACGCTGCACCAGGTCGCGCGGATCATGAGTGCCGGGCACGGCGGCCAGGTGCTCGTGTCCGAGGCAACACGCAGCCTGCTGGGCATAATGCCGGAGGGGCTGGGCCTGCGCGACCTGGGTGAGCGGCGCCTCAAGGACCTGGCCGCCCCGGAGCATCTCTACCAGCTGACCGGCGACGCGCTGCTGGAGCGCTTCCCACCACTGCGCACGCTCGACGCCAAGCCCCATAACCTGCCCGTCCAGTTGACCAGCTTCGTCGGCCGTGCCGAGCTGGCCGACGCCCGCCGGGTACTGGCGCGCACGCGGCTGCTGACGCTCACCGGCCCGGGCGGCACCGGCAAGACGCGTCTGGCTCTGCAACTCGCAGGCGACGTGAGCGACGACTTCGGCGACGGGGTGTTCTTCGTCAACCTCGATGCCGTGCACGATCCGGCGCTGGTGGCGGCGGGCATCGCGTCGGTCCTCGCCCTGAACGTGGCCGGCAAGGTCGCGCCGATCGACGCCGTGGTCGACTACCTGCGCTCCAAGCGCATGCTGCTCGTACTCGACAACTTCGAGCAGGTGGTCGAGGCCGCGCCCGACGTGGCGCGACTGCTGCGCGAAGCGC
Source organism: uncultured Anaerolineaceae bacterium (assembly GCA_964610835.1). Classification (GTDB taxonomy): domain Bacteria; phylum Chloroflexota; class Limnocylindria; order Limnocylindrales; family CSP1-4; genus JALYGJ01. The sequence goes on from CAZSWK010000017.1 coordinate 25,580, forward strand.
CCGACCTGACACTCATCGTGACCACCCGTATTCCGCTGCACATCTCCGGCGAGCAGGAATTCCCCGTGCCGCCGCTCGGCCTGCCGCCCGATACGGCAACCGATCTCGACGCCGCGGCGGCAGGCCACTACGAAGCCGTGGAACTGTTCGTCGAGCGTGCCACGGCCGTGCAGCCGCGTTTCAGCCTGACCGATGAGAACGCTCCCCAGATCGTCGATATCTGCCGCCGGCTGGACGGCCTGCCGCTGGCCATCGAGCTGGCCGCGGCGCGGGTGCGCGTGCTGCCGGTGGCGGCCATTCACTCCCGCCTCGGCCAGCATCTCAACCTGCTCACCGGCGGCGCACGCGACCTGCCCGGGCGGCAGCAGACGCTCCGCGGCGCGATCGACTGGAGCTATGACCTGCTCGAGGCCGCCGACCGCCGGCTCTTCGCGCGCTTCTCGGTTCACGCCGGCGGTGCTTTCCTGACGCAGGCCGAGGCGACCTGCGGGCCGGCCACGGAATTGGGCGAAGACGTCCTCGACGGATTGACCTCGCTGGCCGACAAGAGCCTCGTCAAGGCGAGCCCGCTGGCCGACGAGGATCCGCGCTTCGGCATGCTCGCGACGATCCGCGATTACGGCCTCGAGCGCCTGGGACAGAGCGACGAGCAGGCGCTCATCGACGAGCGTCACGCCATCTGCTACCTGGAACTGATCGAGAGCATCGGTGACCAGGTGCTGGGCAAGGATGGCCGGCGACTGGCCGACCGGCTGGAGTTGGATCACGACAACCTCCGCGCGTCCCTGGAGTGGTCCGTCACCAACGCTCGCATCGCCTACGCACTCCGCTTCATCGCCGCCATCTGGCGCTTCTGGCAGGTCCGCGGACACCTCGACGAAGCTCGCCGCCGTGTCGACGCGATCCTGGCCCTGCCCGCCGTCGCGGAGCAACCGGCCGATCTGCTGTGCCGCGCCTACACCGCTGCCGGCGGCATCTGCTACTGGCAGGGCCAACCGTCAGCGACCTACCCCTACTACGACAGGGCACTCGAGGAGGCCAAGAAGACAGGCGACCCGGCACTCATCGCCGAGGCGACCTACAACCGCGGCTTTGCCGCCCTGCAGGTCGAGCGGCCGTCGGACGAACTGTGGGCCGCCGGCCGGCCGTGGTTCGAGGAGAGCCTGAAGCTGTATCGCGAGCTGGGCGACGATGCCGGCAGCGCGAATGCCATCTGGGCGCTGGCCATCGCGCTGGCAGCGTCGGGCGAGGATCGGCCACATGCAGTCGCCATCGGCGAGGAGGCCCTGGCGGTGTATCGCCGGCTGGGCGACCCATTCCAGCTCGGCTGGGCCGACTTCATGGTCGGAGCGATGCGCCTGCCCGACGAACCGCCCGAGGTGGCCGAGCCATACCTGCGGGAAGCGCTGCAGATATTCGCCGAGGCACGCGACCAGACCGGTATCCAGCTACTGCTTGGAGGCTTCGCCTACATTGCCGATCGCAAGGGCGAGAGTGAACGTGCCTACCGGCTCGGCGGCGCGGTCGATCGACTCCGCGCCATGACGGGTGCCGGCCTCATGGACCAGCCGCTCAGCTTCCTGGCCTTCGAGCCCATGGCACGACCCACAGATCCTGAGCTCGCGCGCGCCTGGGACGAGGGCGGCTGGCTGTCGACCGAGGAGGCAATCGAGCTCGCGCTCAACGGCTGACGAAAGGGCCGCATAAGAGGCGCGTAAGGCCCGCGTAAGCGGCTGCGGCCAAGATCGGCGCATGAACGCGAGACCCAGGCGCCGCCGCTCCACAACGATCAGCAGCCCCTCGCAGGCAGAGGTGCGAGCTGCGATCGATGGCCTGCCACCCGACCTGTCGTGGGACGAGATCAGGCACCAGCTCACGCCGGTATTCGTGCGCCGCCGGCCATTGCCCCCGGGCGCACCACGTCCGGTCACCGTGCGTCAGGCGCCCGGTCTCGAATTCGGGCTGGGCATCGATATCGGCCCGGCATTCATGTACGTCGGGCGCGAACTGCTCGAGTCCTGGTCGGTCGGCCTGGACGAGGCGGTCGATTGCGCCATGGGCAACCTGCGCGCGTCGGCCCGCGCAGAACGGTGCGTCGAGCTCGAGTACGCTGAGTGGGCTGAGATGCCCATGTGGTCCTATCAGTCACGCAGTGGACTCGCTTCCGGGTTGCTGCTGATCGAGGACGAGCTGGCGCTGCGCTACGGCGACGAACCGCGCCTCCTCATCGCGCCCATGCGCAACCTGCTACTCGCGGCGCCGCTCGAAGCAGATCGCGAGCTGGTCGCCTGGCTGCGTGACGAGATCTCCAGCGAGGATCCCAACGGACTCGATCTGCCGATCTTCGCGCTCGCCGGCGGCCGGCTGTCCGTCGATCGACAAGCCTCGGAGGTTCGCCGCCGGCTGCTGAACTGATTCAGGCGGCGAGATCGCGCGCCCGGAAAGTGACCACGGCGAGCAACCAGCCACCCGCGGCCACGGCGGCGAACAAGAGCATCTCGGCCCACGGCATGACACCGTCGTCGATCAATTTCGTCGGCTGGAAGTAGTGCAGCGCGCTGAGTGTCGCCAGGCCCCCCAGGTCAGGCTGGAGCTGGGCCACCACGTTGACCAGGTACATCGCCAGGAGCGCGGCAGCGATGATGCCCCCGGCGATCGCCCGGCTGAGCGTGATCGCGGCCAGCAGGGCGGTGCACGCCGCGATGGCGCATCCGAACAACCAGGCCAGCACGGACAGCACGAGCATGCGACCGAGTTCGTAAGGGGCCGCCACGACCTGTGCCGCGAGCCAGAAGCCGAGCACCGTGCCCACTGCGAGAATGGCCAGCACCACCGCGTGGGCGGCAATCGTCGCGATGAGGTAGCGACGGCGTGAGAGGCGCGTGGCGAGCGGCAGATCCAGGAAGCCACGCTCGAGGTCGACCGCCACGGGCCGCGTGGCCAGCACGATACCGGCCAGCGCGGCAACGATGGGCCACAGCCAGCTGCCGACGTAGGTGGTGAAGAAGATGCCCGGGTCGGCCAGGCTGCCCTCCATGCCGAAGGCCGCCAGGAAGCCCTTCGGGAAGAGATTGAGGTAGTCCTCGATCATCTGGGCGTTGTCGCGCATCATCGGCCAGAAGAGGGCCATGACGCCGCCATAGACGAGGGCGACGAGGGTGAGCCACGCGGCCAGGGCGCGGTCGCGCCGGAGTTCGAGCCAGAAGGCGGTGTTCATGGCGCCACCTCGGTCGCTGTCTCGTGGTAGTAGCGCAGGAAGAGATCCTCGACATCGGGCGTGGTGATCGCGATGTCGACGACCTCCAGGCGGGCGATACGCTTGAGCAGGGGGTTGCAGTCGCCCTGGACCATCAGGTGCACCTCGCGTCCGGTCAGGGCGACGACACGCACGTTGTCCATGTCGAAGATGCCCGCCGGTGGAACCTCTGCCAGGACCAGATTGACCGAGCGCCAGTGCTCGCCCAGGAGGTCGACCACCGTGGAGACCTCGACCAGGCGCCCCTCGCGGATGATGCCCACCCGATCGCATGTCCTTTCCACTTCGGTCAGGTTGTGCGACGAGAGGAACACCGTTCGACCGGCAGCACCGGCTTCCGCCACGAGCGAGAGGAACTCGCGCTGCATGAGCGGATCGAGTCCTGTCGTGGGCTCGTCCATCACCAGCAGCGGTTCGGTGCCCATGAACGCCGCCACCAGGCCGATCTTCTGGCGGTTGCCGCGCGACAGCTTCTTGGCCGGTACGCTCGGATCGAGTTCGAGCCTCTCAGCCATCGGTCGCCACGCTCCACGGACCAATCCGCGCAGCTGGGCCAGGTAGTCGAGCTGCACAGCCGAACTCAACTCGCCCAGGAAGCCGGGCTCGCTGCCCAGGTAGCTGAGGCGCCGGTGGACGTCGGCGGCCGCCGCCCAGACGTCCAGCCCGAATATCGTCGCCCGTCCGCTGGTCGGTCGGAGCAGGCCAAGCAGGGTGCGGATCATGGTCGTCTTGCCGGCGCCGTTGGGGCCCAGGAAGCCGAACACCTCGCCTTCGCCGACGTTGAACGTGACCTCGATGACTCCGCGCCGGCGGCCGTACGCCTTGGTCAGGCGGTCGACCTCGATGACCGCGTTCATCGGCGGCTCACTCTATGACGTGGATGTCGCGCTCGGCGCACATGTCCTTGAGGATCTGCGGCCAGACGGTCACGCTGACCTCGCCCAGGTGAGCCTTCTTGAGCAGCAGCATCTGGACGCGTGACTGGCCGATCCCGCCGCCGATCGACAACGGCAGCTCGCCACTGACGATGCCCTTGTGGTAGGGCAGGTTCAGCCAATCGAGCTGGCCGGTGATCTCGAGCTGCCGGCGCAGGGTTTCCGCGTTGACGCGGATGCCCATCGAGGTCAGCTCGTGGCGTCGCTTGGTGACCGGGTTCCAGACCAGGATGTCGCCGTTCAGACCGTGCATCGGGCGCCCATCTTCGGAAACGGTTTCGGTGACCCAGTCGTCGTAGTCGGCCGCGCGCATCTCGTGCGGATAGCCGTCGTCCAGCTTCCAGCCGATGCCGACGATGAAGATCGCCGGGTACTCCTGCAGGATCTGCGTCTCGCGCTGCTTGCGCGGCAGGTCGGGATAGCGCGCGAGGATGTCCTCAGCGTGCATGAAGGTGATCTCTTCGGGCAGGTCGGGCCAGCGCGAGTCGGCCAGCTGGGGGAAGAGCTCGTGGACGTGGGCCTCGGCGCCACGCAGGACGCGCCAGATCGCGCGCACGGTCTGCTTGAGGTACTCGAGGTTGCGCTGCTCCGACGTGATGACGCGTTCCCAGTCCCACTGGTCGACGTACACGCTGTGGTCGTGGTCGAGGAAGTAGTCCTTGCGCACGGCGCGCATGTCGGTGCACAGACCCTCGCCGGCATCCATGCCGAACTGCTTGAGCGCGACCCTCTTCCATTTGGTGGCCGCCTGGACAACCTGCGCGTCGATCGGATGCTGATCGTGGTCGTTGCTGATGTGGAACCCGATCGGCGTCCGCGAGCCGTCGCGGTCGAGCATATCGTTGACGCCCGACTCGACGTCGACGATCAGCGGCACCTGCACGCGGATGAGGTTCAGCTCACGACACAGGTGTTCCTCGATGTAGTCCTTGACCGCATAGATGGCGAGCTGCGTCTCGCGCGGATCGAGGATCGAGTGGTAGTCGGCCGGCAGCACCTTGGCCAGCTCGTCGTACGACCCGATGCCCGGTCCGGCCAGGTCGGCAATCTTGCTCGCTGCGGTATTCGTGATCGTCGCGCTCATCTGCTCCAACCTCCACGGTCTTTGAGCGCGATCGTTGGCGCAGGCGGTGCCGCCCGGCAAGAGCCGAACGGCACCGACTACGAGTGCTAACTGACCACGGGCGCGGCGTCGGCCTGGGCGAGCGTTGGCGCCAGGCAGCGCCCGGAGTTCACCGCGCCCACCCACCTGAGGCGCCATCGGGGCACCCCATGGCGAGCGTGGTGATGCGTGCGCCGCATCGCTCATGGCCAATGCGTGCAGGTAAAGCCGGCGCACTGGTCGCTGGCAGCCGGGTTGGTGCAGGGAATCGGTCCTGCTTGAACCGCTGTGCGCATCAGCCGGGCTGGGGCGCCCGCAGGGCAGCAGGCTGCTGTGGCGGGCAGGCTGCGCGGGCGTCAACAACCTACTCGGGCGCTACAGCCAGCGCTACTGGGGCACTACAGAAAGCGCCACTTGGGCAATACAGCTAGCGCGAGATGCGTGCTCCGCTGCCGCGCATCACGCGCTCCACCTCGGCGAGTGTCACCATCGAAGTGTCGCCCGGTGTGGTCATCGCCAGGGCGCCGTGGGCTGCTCCGTACTCAACGGCGGCCCGCGGGCCCAGGCTCTTCAGCAGGCCATAGATGAAGCCCGACGCGAAGGAGTCCCCACCGCCCACGCGGTCCAGGATCTCGAGGTCGTCACGCTGCGTGGCGCGGTACAGCTGACCCTCGCTCCAGCACAGCGCCCCCCAGTCGTTGCGGGTCGCGGTGCGCGCATTGCGCAGCGTCGCGCCGATCACCGTGAGATTGGGGAACGCTGCCACCACCCGCTCGAAGAGTCGTCCGTAGGCCGACTCGTCCAGGTTCGCAGCCGCATCCGGCTCGACATCGAAACCGAGCGCCGCGCCGAAGTCCTCTTCGTTGCCGAACAGGACATCGACCATCCCAACCAGCTCGCGGTTGACCTCGTGTGCCCGCTGCGCGCCGCCGATTGCAGCCCATAGTGAAGGCCGGTAGTTCAGGTCGTAGGAGACGACGGTGCCCGCGCGCCGAGCGGCCGCCATCGCCTCGCGCGCGACCCCGGCCGTGGTTTCGGACAGGCCGGCGAATATGCCGCCGGTGTGAAACCAGCGCGCGCCCTCCCGGGCGAAGATCGCTTCCCAGTCGATTTCGCCTTGGTGCAGCTGTGCCGCGGCGCTGTTGCCGCGATCCGACACGCCCAGCCCGGCGCGCACGCCGAAGCCGCGCTCGGTGAAGTTGAGCCCGTTGCGCACCGTGCGGCCGACTCCGTCGAACGATCGCCACAGCACCAGCGATTGGTCGACGCCACCCTGCCTGATCAGGTCCTCGAGCAACCGGCCCACAGCGTTGTCGGCGAAGGCACTGGCGATGGCCGTGCGCAGGCCGAAGCAGCGCGCGAGCCCGCGCGCCACGTTGTACTCGCCGCCCCCCTCCCATGCCCTGAAGTGGCGGGTGGTGGCGATGCGGCCCTCGCCGGGGTCCAGGCGGAGCATGACCTCGCCCAGCGCGACCAGGTCCCAGCGGACCTGGTCGGCGGCGCGAAGGCTCAGGCTCACAACTTGCGCTCGGGCTCGCCGTGCTCGTCGAATGAGCGGTGCATCATCGCCAGCGACGGATCGGGGCCCTTGAAGCCGATCAGGTATTCGAGCCTGATCGGCGCGAAGCACTCGTAGAAGACGACGTCCTCGTCACTCAGCTGGCGGAAGGCATGCACCTGGCCCGACGCGATCACCAGCAGGCTGCCCGGTCCGACCTCCTGCTCCTCGTCGCCCACCCTGGCCCACAGGCGGCCCGACTCGACGAGCATGATCTGCTCCGCCGGATGCGCATGCTCGGGGATGACCACGCCGTCGCGGTAGACGATGCGCGTCATCATCACCTTCTCGCCCGACACCGTCTGGCGGAAGACACCCTTGACGTATTCGACCGTTGGGAACTCGTCCCAGGTCGTTATCTGCCCCATCAGCCCGCCTCCGCGGTCGACTTCTCGTCCAGCGCACGCAGGATCTTCTCCGGCGTGATCGGTAGCGTATCGATGCGCACGCCGCATGCGTCGTGGATCGCGTTGACGATGGCCGGGATCGGCGAGTTGGCCGTCATCTCACCAACGCCCTTGACGCCGTAGGGTCCATTGGCGGACGGCACCTCGAGGATGACGCTCTCGATCTCGGGCAGCTCGGCTGGCCCTGGCAGCACGTACTCGGCGAAGTCCTTGGGGCTGTGGTCGCGCGCGGGGTAATACGACTCGGTTGTCTCGTACAGCGCGTGGGCCATGCCCATGAATGACCCGCCCGCGATCTGGCCGCGGACCAGCGCCGGGTTGACCGCCCGGCCGATCTCGTACGCGCTCTTGATGCTCAGCACGGTGACAACGCCCGTTTCGGTGTCGACCTCGACCTGGGCCACGGTGCACGCGTGGGCCTCGGTCGAGTCGGGGTCCATGGCGCCAGTCTCTGGGTCGACCTCGCTCTTGGGCTTCATGTACGCGCCGCGACCGGCGATCGTGCGCCCGTACTCGAACTGCGCGCGCGAGGCGAGGTCGGCGATGTCCATCCTGCTCGTTGGTGAGCCCTTGACCATCACGTGGCCGTGGCCGTCGGTGACCAGGTCGTCGACCGATGCCTCGAGCTCCTCGGCGGCCAGCTCGAGCACCGCCTGGCGCGCTTCCAGCGCTGCGGCGCGCACGGCATTGCCGACGCGGTGCGTCGCGCGGCTGGCGAACGTGCCCATGTCGTGCGGTCCTGTGTCCGTGTCGGCCGTGTCGATGACGATCTGGTCGTATTCCACGCCGAGCGTCTCCGCGGCGATCTGGGCGATGACCGTCTTGAGCCCCTGGCCCAGGTCGGTGGCCGAGAGGGTGACGTTGAACGAGCCGCTGGTCGTGGCGTGGACGAGTGCCTGCGACGGATCGCCGCCCAGGTTCATGCCGGTCGGGTAGTTGACCGCGGCCATGCCCGTGCCGCGCAGCTTGGTCATCGCGCGGCTCCTTCCGGCTCGCGCGGTGCCGAGCTCATGGCACGCAGCTCCGCCGGCAGTTGGTGGCCCACCAACTCCGCCGCAGCCTGCATCGTCTCGATCAAGGTCGCATCATCGACCACCTTACGGTGCGGCTTCACGTCGCCGTTGTGATACGCATTCCGGAAGCGCAGCGTCCAGGGATCGAGCCCGCACGCCTCGGCGACGCGATCCATCTGGACCTCGACCGCGTACGAGGCCATGGTCACCCCAAAGCCACGCATCGCCGACGTCGGCGTGCGGTTGGTGTAGACGCAGTAGGCATCGATCCAAACGTTCGGGATGGCGTACGGCCCGGCGGCGTTGGCCGCGTGCTTGGTCAGCGCGTAGGGGGTCTGGCGGCTGTATGCCCCGCAGTCGGCGTAGCTGGTGACCTTGCGCGCTACCACCCGTCCGTCCGCCATCACCCCGTCACGGATGCGGATGACCCATGGGCTGCGCGTGGACGACACCTGCATCTCTTCGGAGCGGTTGTAGAAGTAGCGCACCGGCCGGCCGGTCTTCATCGCCGCGAGCGTTGCCAGCGGTTCGACGATCACGTCGACCTTGCCACCAAAGCCGCCGCCCACGGTGCCGCCGATGAAGCGCAGCCGGTTGCCGGGCAGCTGCAGGATGATCGACGTGTTGTCGAGCGAGAAGTAGAGCGCCTGGGTGTTGGTGTAGACGGTGAAGCGGCCGTTCGCCTCGGGCACCGCGATGGCGCCGGTGGTCTCGAGCGGCGCGTGCTCGATGGGACTGGTGCGGTAGGTGGCCTCGACGATGTGGTCGGCCGCGGCGAAGCCCGCCTCGACGTCGCCGTAGCGCACGCGGCGGCAGTTGTGGCCCTCGAACATGAAGGTGTTGTTGCCCCAGTGAGTGACCACCGGCGCGCCAGGTTTGAGCGCCTCTTCCACGTCGAAGACCGCTGGCAGCTCCTCCACCTCCAGGCGCACCTTCGCGACGGCGTCGTAGGCGGCCGCTTCTGTTTCCGCGACGATCGCAACGATCGGCTCGCCCTTGTAGCGCACCCGTTCGCCGACCGGCGTGAGCAGGAACTCCTCCTCCGGCTCGACGCCGATCAGGCCCAGGATCGTGTAGACGTTGTGCGGCACGTCCTCGTGCGTCAGCGCGCGCACGAAGCCGGGCACTTTCTCCGCCTCGGACAGGTCCACGCCTCGAACGCGCGCGTGGTGGACCGGGCTGCGCACAACCTTGAGGTGCAGCAGGCCGGGGATCGCACGGTCGGCAGTGAACAGGGTCCGGCCGGTGACCGCGCCGATGCCATCGTTCCGTTCGACCGACTGGCCGACGACGTTGAGCTCGTCGGTCATCGCTGGCCTCCCTCGCCCGCACTCGCAGCCACCTCGATCGCCTCGACGATCGGGCGGTAGCCGGTGCAGCGGCACAGGTTGCCGGAGAGCGCCTCGACGATCTCGTCGCGCGTCGGTGCCGGGTTACGCTCGAGCAGCGCTGTGGCAATCACCTCCATGCCCGGGGTGCAGTACCCGCACTGGAAGCCGTTCTGGTCGAGAAATGCGCGCTGCACCCCGTTGAGGCCCTCGGCAGGCGTGAGGCCCTCGATGGTGCTCACGCTTCGGCCGGCGACGTCCTGGACGGGCAACAGGCACGAGAGCATGGGCTCGCCGTCGACGAGAACGGTGCAGCTGCCACAACCGCCCTGCCGGCAGCCGTCCTTCACGCCGGTGTAGCCGAGCTGGTTGCGGAGAACCTGCTGGAGAGTCGTCAGCGGGGCGGCCATCACCTCCACCGGGCGGCCGCCAAGCTCGAAGGCGACGATCACCGACGACAACTCAGGCCCCCTTTCCACTCGCCTGGGCCGATCCAACGCCAGTCAGCGCGCGACGCACGAACAGCCCCACCATCCGGCGCCGGTACCAGGCGGAGGCCACTGCGTCGTCGAACGGCTCGCACTCTTCCGCTGCCGCGGCCGCCGCGGCCTCGGCCATCTGCTGATCGAGTCGCGTTCCCTTGAGCAGGCCCTCCGCGTGGCGGGCACGCAGCGGATGCGGCCCGACGGCACCGAGCGCGATGCGCGCCT
>CAZSWK010000018.1:0-32925 GCA_964610835.1 uncultured Anaerolineaceae bacterium
CGACTATGACGACAACGCCGCGATCCTGACCATCACTGCCGGCGCGGGTGGCACAGAGGCGACCGACTGGGCCGAGATGCTCCTGCGCATGTACCTGCGCTGGGCACAGCGCCACCGCTTCGAGACGGAGATCCTCGATCAGCTCGAGGGCGAGGAGGCCGGTCTCAAGAGCGTCACCGTGAGCGTCGGCGGGCGACGCGCCTATGGCTACCTGCGGGCGGAGCGTGGCGTGCACCGGCTGGTGCGCATCAGCCCGTATGACTCGCAGAAGAGGCGGCACACGACCTTCGCCCTGGTCGAGGTGCTGCCCGAGGTCGAGGATGACACGGAGGTCGGCGAGATACCGGAGGACGAGCTGAAGATCGATACCTTCCGCTCCCAGGGCGCCGGTGGTCAGCACGTCAACAAGACCGACTCTGCCGTGCGCATCACGCATGTCCCGACCGGCATCGTCGCCCAGAGTCAGAACGAGCGATCACAGCATCAGAACCGCGAGTTCGCGATGAAGGTGCTTCGGGCCCGACTGCTCGAGCGCCGCTTGCAGGAGCGCGAACAGGAGCTGGCTGCGCTGCGCGGTGAACATGTCGAAGCCGGCTGGGGGAACCAGATCCGCTCCTACGTCCTCCACCCGTACCAGATGGTCAAGGATCACCGCACGGAGCACGAGACGAGCGCCACGGCCGAGGTGCTCGACGGCGACCTCGACGATTTCATGCTCGCCGAGCTGGAACGCGTCGCCACCACAGACGCGTCGGTAGCCGCATCCTGACCCTGCCGCGCTCCTGAGCAATATCGAACACCCGATCTAGACTCCGAACAGCCGTACCCCGAGGTTCCCAGCACCATGACCGCGCCACAAGACACCGACTCCTCGCCGACCGCCGACCACGGCGGGCGCGATGCTCAACTCGCGACGGGTGCGGCTCACCCAGGCCGTGTACGGCCGCTGACGCTCGTCGCCCTCTTCCTCGTCGCCGTCGTCGGTGGCGGCGGCCTGTTCGTGTCCGGCTTCGCACTTGGCCGACTGGCGGGTTCAACGCCCGGCACCGCGGCCAGCCAAGAGGAACTCTTCAGGCCGTTCTGGGACGCGTACAACGACGTCACCACCAACTACGTTGGGACGATCGACCAGCACGCACTGGTGGAAGGCGCCATCAACGGCATCTTCCAGGCACTCGGGGACCCCTTCTCCTTCTACATGACCGAGGAGCAATACCAGGCCAGCCTGAGCGGGATCTCGGGTGAGTTCGAGGGCGTCGGGATCGAGTTGGCCCTGCAGGATACCCAGGGCCAATCGTGCGACTCGATATCCGACACCTGCCAGCTGGTCATCACCAAGGTGATCCGGGGAGCGCCGGCGGTCACCGCGGGGCTGCTCGCCGGTGACATCATCCTCGAGGTCGACGGCAAGTCACTTACGGGCATGACGCTCGACACCGTCGTGCCGCTGATCCGCGGACCGCAGCACACGACCGTAACCCTGACGATCGAGCGCAACGGGGCCCGCATGAATATCCCCGTCGTGCGCGACGTAGTCCAGCGCGAGGACGTCACCAGCGAGGTGCTGGCAGGCGGCAGGGTCGGCTACATCAAGATCGCGGATTTCAGCGCCGCGGCCGCGAGTGACTTCCACGATCAGCTCCAGCAGCTGGTCGACACGGATCATGTGCTCGGCCTGGTCCTTGACCTGCGCGACGATCCGGGTGGCTACGTCGACGCGGCGCAGAAGGTGGCCAGCGAGTTCGTCGACACGACGCCGCTCTATTGGGAGGAGGCGGCAAACCAGCCGCCCCAGGCGATTGCGCCCATTCCCGGTGGCATCGCGACCAATCCCGCGCTGCCGGTGGCCGTGCTCGTAAACGGCGGTACGGCGAGTGCCAGCGAAATCGTGTCCGGCGCGCTGCAGGGTAACCATCGGGCCGCCCTGGTCGGCCAGCAGACGTATGGCAAGGGCACAATTCAGGAGTTCAAGCAGCTGCCGGGTTCCGGGGGCTACCGACTGTCGGTACGCAAGTGGCTGACACCCAACCAGACATGGATCAACGGCGTGGGCCTGACCCCCGATATCGTCGTTGCTCCGGCCGCCAGTGGCCAGGCCGGCGATCCCCAGCTCGATCGCGCCATCGAGGTAGTCCTGGCGCCCGAGGCCGCGCCTGCCTCATCGCCAGCCGTCTCGTCGTGGCTCCTGCCGGCAGCAGCCTAGGCGCGTTGAGGCAGGCGCGGAGGTTCGCCCTTGCGGCCCGCCCAGACCTCCGGTAATGTGAGCGGCGAACGAAAGGAGGTGGTGTGCAGTGTTAGATCAGTCTTGCTGCGCCGCCTCTCGGGGGATGCTCGCCTGAGCTGACACTCGAGGGTGGTGGAAGCAGCCACGTGACGCCGGCCCACCTCGGGCCGGCGTTCGTGTGTGCGGAGGAACCTGTAGTGGCCGAAACGGTGGCCGTTAATCGCAAGGCGCGCCACAACTACCTCATCACCGATACCTTCGAGGCAGGCCTCGTCCTGACCGGTACGGAGATCAAGAGCATCCGTGCGGGCAAGGTCAATCTGGCTGACGCGTACGCGCGCGTCGAGAAGGGCGAGGCGTGGTTGCTGAACGCCCACATCGCGCCTTTCGACCAGGGCAATCGCTACAACCACGAGCCACGCCGCGACCGCAAACTGCTGCTGCACCGGGCCGAGATCGACCAGTTGATGGGCCGCGCTGCGGCCAAGGGTCTGACGGTGGTCCCGTTGCGCCTGTACCTCAACAATCGCGGCCGGGCGAAGGTGGAGCTTGGCCTGGCACGTGGCAAGCAGCTGCACGACCGCCGGCGCGATATCGCCGAGCGCCAGTCACGGCGCGACCTCGAGCGCGAGCTTGCTGATGCCGTTCGCGGCCGCCGCTAGTGCACGGGCCGCGGCCAATTGTCGAACAGGTGTTCTACTGCTAGACTGATTTGTCTGGGGATGAGTGGTTTCGACAGGGCCGGATCCCCGGAGAACGCGAGCCGAGGTGCCGTCAGGCCTCGTTAAACAGACGGCAAAACGAAGTAACTGGCAATCGCCAGCCTGCTCTCGCCTACGCCGCCTAAGGCGGACAAGTGAGCGTGGAAGCAGCCCCCTCCCCGCGGGCTGTGGAAGCGTCATTTAGCGGGGATGCGCGTCCGGTCAGGTCACGTAGCCGGTCGCAAAGCCCGCAAGGGACGTGTCTGGATCGGGTGGAACGCTGTCGATGGTGGTCCGCCGGATCGACGACAAAGCATCGAACACGCTCGTAGCTGGTCTTCGGCTGAACGCTCTGGACGGGGAGTTCGACCCTCCCCCATCTCCACCAGTCTTTCTATGCAAACTCCCGAACACGCAGAACACAGGATCACCACGGCCGACGGCAGAACGCTGGCTGTTGCCGAATGGGGTGATCCAAACGGCGTCGCCTTGATCGAAATGCACGGCACCCCGGGTGGCCGGATCAGCTACTGGCTGGATCCCTCGATCGATGCCCGCCACCGCGTCTGCCGGATCACCTTCGATCGGCCCGGCTACGGGGAATCGACGCGAATGCCCGGCCGAACCGTCGCCGACGTCGTCCCCGACGTGGTGGCCATTGCCGACGCGCTGGGTATCGGTCGGTTCGCCGTCAGTGGCAGGTCCGGCGGCGGTCCCCACGCGCTCGCGTGTGCGACCCTGCTGCCCGATCGCGTACTTCGGTGCCTGATTGCCGTATCGGTAGCGCCCTACGAGGCGGCAGGGCTTGACTGGCTGGCCGGCCAGACGGCGGGCAACGTAGCCGAATTCAAGGCGGCGCTCGAGGGCGAAGCGGCGATTCGCTCAGTCGCCGAGAGGGAGCGAAGGACAATGCTCGCGCGCCTGTCCGCAGGCCGGCGCGACTACCTGGGCGATGGGTACGAATTGTCTGCGCCGGACCGAGCGCAGATGACGAAGCACTTTGCACACGCGGCTGACAACCTGGGCAATGCCCTGGCGCGTGGAGTGGACGGCTGGGTCGACGATGACATCGCCTTCACGCGAGCGTGGGGCTTCGACGTGGGCCAGCTCAGCGTCCCGATCTATCTCACGTACGGCCGACTGGACACACTGGTACCGGCCGCCCACGGGGACTGGCTCGCGGCACACATCCCCGGGGCGACAGTGGTGGTCGACGACGACGCGGGGCACGCCGGCGACGATGCGCTGGTCGAGGAGCAGCATGCCTGGCTGGCGGGGCGGGGCGGGCACCGGCCGTCCTATACCTTCGCGCTTCACGGGTTCAGGGACACAGCCAGCGAGGATATTCGAATGACAATTGGGAGCGGCACCCGTGAAGATCCATGGGTACTCAGGACGCCGCCCGGCACTTCGGAATACGCGATGTGGCTCGATGAGGCGTCAGAGCCTGCGTCGATCGTGTGCCAGGTGGGTGGCACACAGCTGCGCTATCAGAAGAGAGCGATCGAGGATCTCCACGCGATGCTCGTGGCGAGCGGGGACTGGGTCCCGCTGGGCGGCACCGATGAGCAGAAGCCGGCGACCGAAGGCACAGTCGAAGCATGGGGGCGATCGGCTGATAACCCGGTTGGTGGCTGGTACGGCATGAAGAAGGGCCTGCGCGGCAGGTTCGGCGTCTACATGCCGCCGCTACTGGAGGCGCTCGGCCTGGCTGAGGTTACCCACGATCCGCGCAACAACCGGATGCGCGCGATCAAACGAGACTAGGGCGTCGTGGGCGGGGGAGGTGAGGCCGGTGGCTGGTACTGGCTGACCGGGATGGTCGTGCCCGCCTTGGGATCGCTCGGGTAGCGCCCGATCAGTGTGATCCCGTCCAGCCGGCGGTAATGGGACTTGAAGACGTCCTGATGAATGATGTTGCCCTGGGCATCACGTACCGTGCGCGTCACCGTCACGTCCATCCCGTCGTAGGGATCGTTGACCCACTTCTTCTTGCCCGGCGCCAGTGAGTCCGTGTACTCGTACAACTTGATGCCCGGGTTGAGGTTCTCGATGACCGGATCCGAGAACTGCACCGTGCGCCCGTCATCGACGCCCCAGATCTGGAAGGTGACCGCATTGTGCGCGTTGATGCCCTTGATCAGGATGGGGTACTGCGTGTCGTTGGTGAACGCCAGAGTCTGCCGACTCTTGGCGCTGGCGATCCACACCGTGGCATCCAGACCAAGCGGGTAGCGGCTGATGTACAGCGCGTGGTTGTGCCGCGAGTCAATCTCCAGCCCGTAGCGCGCGACGGCGTTGAACAGCGTCGTCGAGCACGAGCACATGCCGCCACCGATGGCGCCGTCTTCGCTGATCTGGCCGTGAATCAACGCACCGCCGCTCTCGTAGGGTGGGCTGGTGATCGGGCCGATGGCATCGAGGAAGTCGAACCGCTGGCCGGGATTGACGACCATGCCGTTGATGATGTTGGTCGGAATCTGGATGTTGACGCCGTTGCCATTGAGCGAGCTGGTGAAGAAGTGCGTCGTCCAGCTGGACAGCAGCTTCACGTGGCTGGCCATCGCCGTCGCCTGGTCGGTGGTGAAGTCAGGTATGACCGGCACCGTCATCAGCGCCGCGGTCGCCGTCGACTCACCGTTGGCGCGGTCTTCCAGCGCCGCCATGATGTTGTCGGAGGTCGCCTGCACGTCGACTGCCAGGCCGTCGGCGCTCGGCTTGACGACGACCTGACCGCCCTGGAAGGCGAATGTTGCGTTGGTCGGCGGCTGGTCCAGCGACAGGCTCAGGTCCTGGGCAAACTGGTCGATCGGCCCGCGCTCGATAACCAACTGCCAGTGGCCGGGTTGGTCCGTCGCGTCGAGGTGCACCCAACCACGTAGCTCCTCCGAGGTGATGGTGGCCGAGCTGGAGGAGCCGGTAACGGTGATCGCGTCGGCAACGACGTGATCGAACGTGTCGACCGCGGCTTGTGCCTGGTCGGTGGTCACGGCCGGCTGTACCGGTGTGGCCGCGAGCGAGATCGACGTGTTATCGGGCGACAGGTTGTTGACCGCCGACATGGCCATCTCCACTGCCTTCTGGGCGTCGACTGCCTGGCCGACGACCGCCGGCGTGACGACGTAGTCGCCGTTGACGCGCGTGATGGTGGCATCAACGGCCGGCTGGTCAGCCGCCGCCGCAATGTGCGTGATCGCGCCAGCCAAGCGATCGCTGTCCCAGGTCATCACGGCGGGCACCGAGATCCCGTTGAGCAGGACCTGCAGTTGTTCCTGCAGTTGCTCGAGGAAAGTCGTGGCGCGACCAACGTCGAACGCCTGGTCGAGCATGTAGCCCATGGCGTAGTCGCGGCCGAAACTACGGTAGCTGATGGTGTCCGCGATTCCGCCGATTTCGACGCTCAAGCTGCCCCCGGTCAGGTCGGGCAGGCTGGTGCGCAATTTCGTCTGTGCCGCAGCACGGTCCAGCCCGGCGAGCGAGATGCCGGCCACGCTGACGCCGGGAATCACCCGGCCCTCGTTCATGCGCGCGTAGCCGACCGCGAAGGACGCACCGAACAGTGAGATCGCGATCAGCGTCACGAGGAACGTGAGCGCCGTCCGGCGCCAGGGAAAGCCTTGGTTCACGCGCGCATAGGCGAGCGGAAACTCTTCGCTACGGGAAGCCATCGGCCGCGAATCCTACCAGCGCCAACCTTTTTCTCAGGTGATCCGATCGTCAGGGAGCAGCCGGCTCAACGTCCGCCGATTGGCGTATTTGAGTCCCTACAGCGGGCTGCTACTGCCGCCGCAGTATCACCACGCGCCTGTGCGGCTCCTCGCCGATCGACTGCGTCGCCACGTCGGGGTTCTCGCGCAGGGCCAGGTGGATCCAGCGTCGCTCAAGTGCCGGCATGGGCTCAAGCTGGAGCATCTTGCCACTTTCGCTCACCTTTTCGGCCGCGCGGATGGCGATCTCGCGCAGCTGACGCTCGCGCCGACCACGGTAGTCCTCAACGTCGACGAGCACCCGCGTCCAGGTACCCAGCTTGCGTGACAGCATCAGGTTGACGAGGTGCTGCAGGGCCGACAGGCGCTCGCCCTTGCGTCCGATGAGAGCGCCGAGCGCCTCTTTCTCTGTAGCGTCACCACGTACGTCCAGCTTCGACGTGTCGCCCGCTTCGACGTTGACGGCAACGTGGAGGCCCATGTGCTCCAGCAATTGCTCGAGGATCTCCTTGCCCGCGGCGAGTGCCTCCGGGCTGGCCTCGGCAGCCTGTATCTCTTCACGCTCGAGCGACAGGCCGGCGCGGTTGGCACGTACCTCTTCCTGTTCACTGGGCGACAGCTGTTCAGCGCGGCCGCGGCCATGCTCGCCCTGGTCGGCGCGACGGCCCCTTCGTTCATCGCGCTCGCGCCCACCGCGCATGCCCGTCGCCTGGGCCGACTCGGGTCGGTCCGCGCTACGTTCGCGCCCACCGCGTTCGCGCCCACCGCGTTCGCGCCCACCGCGAGGCACTCTCTCCGACCGCTCCCTCTCCCGAGGAGCCGGTGCCGGCAGCGGCACGGCCGCAGCCGCTTCCCGCCGGGGCGCGGCGCCACCGAGGGCGGAGCGCGGCGCGGCGATGATGCGTGCCGGCTCGGCGCCCATGCCCAATACACCGCGGCTACCCGGTGTCAGGATCTCGAAGTCGAGCTCGTCGAGCCCGGTCACACCGAACTCGTCGCGCGCCAGCCGCAGCGCCTCCTCAACGGTCTTACCGGTGAATTCCTGGTATTCGCTCATCGCCGTCTCCCTCGCCGGCTCGTGCGCCCACGCTGGCGCGCCGGCCTGATGGTGCCCGCAGCGCGGTCGGTCGCGCTGCGATTATCTGTCGCCGTGCTGCGGCTTGCGCCGCCTTCCGCGCTGCCTGTGACCGGCTTCGGCGGCGGGACCGGGAAGCGCGGCTGATGGTCCCGGACGAAACCGGGTGTCCAGCCGAAGAGCGGGAAGAGCGATCCCCACCCCGCGATCATGTATTGCTGGACTATCGAGTAGGTAGTGAACACGATCCAGTAGACAAACAGGCCTGCTGGCAAGAATGAACCGTAAACGATTGAGATCAAGGGCAGGAAAAGCAGCGCCCTCTGGGAGGTGGCCGCCGTTGGGTCGCTCGTACGTGGGGTGGCCATGCGCGTCTGGATGAGCTGCAGGAAAGCCGAGAAGATGGCCAGCGCGCTGACGCCGAAACCGATCGCGGGGATGGTGAACAGGATCTCCGGGTGCTGCGCGGGCATATTGCCCAGCCAGTGAATGGTGGGGTCGAGACACGGACCACTGGGCTGGCACTGGACAATGCCCTTGAGCGATATCCCCAGAAACTGCAGGGCCGAATCGATGTTGGGCGCGGCCAGTCCTGTGTAGAAGACCTGATATATCGGCAGCAGCAGCCCGAGTTGCAGCACGGATGGCAGGCAGCCCGAGGCAGGGTTCACCCCGCGTTCCTTGTACAGCCGCATTTGCTCTTCGTTGAACTTGGTCCGATTGCCCTTGTACTTGACCTGAAGCGCCTTGATCTCCGGCTGGATCAGCTGCATGCGCCGCTGCGACACGATCTGCCGGCGAAACAGCGGGATGAGCACGGTCTTGATGACCAGTGTCAGCAGGACGATCGCGATGCCGATGTCGCCGGTGAACCGGTAGAAGATCACCAGGCCCAGGAACAGCGTCTGGAAAATCGGGTTGATCAGCCACGCAAGAAGGTCTGTCGGGCTGCCAGAAAGAGTGGCCGGGCACAACGGGTGAGGAGCGGGCGTCGTTCCCGGCGGTAGCGGCGTTGCCGACGGATCGGGTGTCGGAATGGGACACGGCGCGCCAGCGGGTGTGGCCGTGGGGCTGGGACCGGGGGTTGGCTGAGTCGTCGGCTGTACGGTCGGTGCGCCGGACGGCGCCGCACTGGCATCAGGCGAAGCCGCCAGCACTGTGCTCGGCTGCCCAGTCAGCAGCGCGAACGCTCCGAGCGCGAACAGCGCAACAAGGGCAAGCCTCGCCAGGCTGGCCAGGCGCCGCGATCTAGCGAACAGGGTCATACCCACCTGGATTCCACGGATGACAGCGCGCGATGCGTCTTGCGCCCATCCAGCCGCCCTTGAGCACGCCGTACTTCGCGATGGCCTGCTCCGTGTAGCGCGAGCATGTGGGCTCGAAGCGGCAACTCGACGGCAGCCACGCGAAGACCACGCGATAGAGATGGATCAGCCCGATGGCGATGCGTTTCACGATTTCAACAGTCGAGCGCCGGCGAACAGCTGCGCCAGGGCGCTCTCGAGCTCCCCCTGGTGGACCCCGACGGCCGCACCACGCGCGACGATCAGCACGTCCCAGCCGGTAATGAGCCGCGGATCGAACTGTCGTAGCAGCGTCCGAAGCTGGCGGCGCAGACGGTTGCGGACGACGGCCGAGCCGATGCGCCGGGTAGTCGATATGCCGTAGCGGGTGCGGTCAAGATCGTTCCTGCGGTAGCGAACTAGAAGCAGCGGATGAACCCGACTCCT
Source organism: uncultured Anaerolineaceae bacterium (assembly GCA_964610835.1). GTDB lineage: Bacteria > Chloroflexota > Limnocylindria > Limnocylindrales > CSP1-4 > JALYGJ01. The sequence goes on from CAZSWK010000018.1 coordinate 9,438, forward strand.
GCCTTCCTGCTGCAACTTGGCAAAGTCGGTCGCCGACCGGATCATCACGAGCTGAGCCAATGCCCGCGTCCAGCCGGGTCAGGCGCTCAGCTTATGGCGTCCCTTGGCGCGGCGCGCGGCCAGAACCCGGCGACCCCCCTTGGTCTTCATCCGGGCGCGAAAGCCGTGCTCTTTGGCGCGATGGCGTTTCTTGGGCTGGAACGTCTGCTTGGTCATGGCTCCTGAGACTCCGGGCGCTGGCGATGTCGACGGTCGGTGGTCACCGATCGGTCCAGAGTGGCCTTGAACGCGCCCCCGGAGTGGTGGCCGGCGCGGCAACGCATTCGACACGCTAGCGCCAAGCGCATCGACCGGGCGCGATTATAGCGACAGTACGCGCCCGATCGGCATTGTAAGAGGGAGGGTCGACCCAAATGAGCGACGAGGTGCCGACATCGGCGACGCCCGGGCAGGCAGGTGGGCAAGATGCAATGGCCCGGTTCCTGGCCCCTGGTAGTGCCAGCATCGACGATTTCACGCGGCTGGACATGCGCGTTGGACGCATTGTGGCCGCGGCACCGTTTCCGGCGGCACGCAAGCCGGCCTACCGCCTGACCATTGATTTCGGATCAGCCGGGACGCGGCGCTCGTCGGCCCAGCTGCCGGCCACCTACCCTGACCCGTCGACCCTGGTGGGCAGGCTGGTAATTGCCGTTGTCAACTTTGCGCCTCGAAACATCGCCGGTTTCATGAGCGAGGTGCTCGTCCTCGGCGCGTTGCCGCGCGACGGCAAGATTCCCCTGTTGAGCGTCGACGAGGGGGCAATGCCCGGCGACAGGATCGGCTAGCCTGCGCAAAAGCACTGATACTCCCCCTGGGTATGTAGGATTCTGGTTGCGGGAGGGCCGAGGGCGGTGCTAGTGTTGCCAACCCCGGGGTCCTGGGGACCGAGGGAGAGAGGATCCACCCAAACCGCTGTCGGCCGGCCGGTCCGGGAAGCCTGCGCGGGTCGCAGCGGTGCCTCCGAGGATCGCCGTGTGCCTCGCTGTACGCGGTAAACGCCGTTCTCGGGGCCTACCAAGCAGCACTAGTCGGGGCCGGGTATTGATGGACGCGAAGCAGGTCTGGCGCGCCGCGCTGGGCGAGTTGCAGGTATCGCTGTCGCCTGCCAACTTCGAGACCTGGCTCAAGGAAACAGCGCTCGTCGCAGTTGACGACAACCGATTTCGCGTCGCGGTACCCAACGGTTTCGCCAAGGATTGGCTCGAGACCCGCTACCGCTCGCTGATCAGCCAGACACTGGCCCGCGTCGTCGGCTACAGCGTGCAGGTCGACTTCGAGGTTCGTGAGGGAATGTCCGGGGCGAATTCGGCCACCTCCAGCGCGCAGGCCGAGGCGAGTGTTACGGCGCCCGTCCGGCTGGAGCCGGGCCGGGTGGGTAGCGCAGAGGGAAGCAGCGCAAACCTCAACCCGCGCTACACCTTCCGGAACTTCATCGTCGGCTCGGCCAACCGCCTGGCGCATGCCGCCAGCCTGTCAGTCGCCGAGCGTCCGGGGCATGCCTACAACCCGCTTTTCCTGTACGGCGGCGTGGGTCTCGGCAAGACCCATCTGATGCATGCCATCGGCAACCAGGTGCTCGCCCGCTTTCCGCGCAAGCGCGTCGTATACGCCACCAGTGAGAAGTTCACCAACGAGTTCATTACGAGCATCCAGCAGGGAAAGATCGACGACTTCCGGGCACGCTACCGGCGCATCGACCTGCTGCTCATCGACGACATCCAGTTCATCGCTGACAAGGAGCGAACCCAGGAAGAGTTCTTCCATACCTTCAACGCCATACACGAGGACGGTAAGCAGATCGTCCTGTCCTCGGATCGGCCGCCGAAGCTCATCGTCACCCTCGAGGAGCGGCTGCGCAGCCGCTTCGAATGGGGCCTCATCGCTGACTTGACCGCGCCTGACCTCGAAACGCGCATTGCCATCCTGCGTGCCAAGGCAGAAGAGCAGCAGGTGCGCATCACCGCGGACGTACTCGAGTTCATTGCCCGCAAGGTGATCAGCAATATCCGCGAACTCGAGGGGGCTCTCAACCGGATCGTGGCGTACGCCAACATGGGCGGCATGCCCATCAGCATCGAGCTTGCCCAGGCGGTGCTGTCCAATGTCCTCTACAACCCCAAGCGCAGGATGGTCACCCCCGAACGGATCGTGCAGGCCGTGTCCGACTACTACAGCGTCGAACTCGAGGCGCTGAAGGGCCAGAAGCGTGACCGAGCCATCGTCACGCCACGTCAGATTGCCATGTATCTGATGCGTGCCGAGACCGATGTGTCCCTGCTGCGTATCGGACAGGAGCTCGGCGGGCGCGACCATTCGACCGTGCTCCACGCGTGCGACAAGATCGATCGGGAGACGCAGGAAAACGAGGAGTTGCGGCGGGACCTGGCAGCGGTCCGCGAGCTGATCTACTCGGACTGAAACTGAGTCCTCACAAGTACGAGTTGGCGCGTTGCAAAGTCATGCAGACTGCGTGTCCGGCCGCCGCCACGTGGACAAGGTGCCAGATTCTGTGGACATCGGCGCCCATTTGTGGAAATCGGCGGTGGATCGGCGGCGCACTGTCCGGGACGGACCTCCGGATACCTCACAGGGGCCGCACATACTCTCCACCGGCGCGAGTCCCTTTTGGCCTCCGCGGCCCGAGTGGCGAGCCAATATCCCCGCTTTCCACCCGATGATGATGACTATGGAATGAGAAGATAGAAAAAGACAGTAATCCACCAGCGATTTGGCGCCGCCACGCCGATTCGTCACCCGCCGCCTAAGCACGGTGAAGGGAGTCCCAGCGACGTGAAGCTTTCGGTGATGCAGGAAAACCTGGCGCGCGGTCTGCAGGTTGCCAGTCGCGCAGTCAGCACTCGTAGCACGCTGCCAGTGCTCGCCAACGTCTTGCTCCGAACAGAGGACGCCGGACTGAAGCTGACTGCCACCAACCTCGAGATCGGCATCACAGCCTGGGTGCCCGGCAAGATCGATGTGGAGGGCAGCCTGACCGTCCCGGCACGGCTGTTCAGCGACCTGGTTGCCGGCCTCCCGGCTGGCGAGCGGATCGAGCTCGAGAGTGAAGGTGATACGACGCTCAAGCTGCGCGCCGGTCGTTTCCAGACCCAGCTGCGCGGGATCGATGCTGAAGAGTTCCCGGTCATACCCTCGCCGGGCGAGCGGCCCACCACCCGCATCAGCCAGAAGGAGATGCGCCGCGCACTTTCGGAGGTCGTTTTCGCCGCTGCCAGCGACGAGGCGCGGCCAATTCTTACTGGGGTGCTCACACGCCTGTCCGGTGACCAGCTGACGCTTGCCGCGGCCGACAACTACCGCATCGCGGTGCGCACACTGCCGCTCCTGGACGCCGTCGAGGACACCAGCCTGACCATCCCGGCACGTTCGTACGCGGAGCTGCTACGCGTGCTGGGCGACACCGACGAACCGGTTGACCTGATGCTCGCCGGCTCGAAGAGCCAGGTGCTCTTCCATGCCCAGGACGTCGACATAGTCAGCCGGCTCATCGATGGCCAATTCCCCAACTATCAGCAGGTGCTGCCCTCTTCGCACACCACCCGGGCCGTGGTCGACCGCGAGGACATGCTCAAGGCGGTTCGTTTGTCCGCCCTCATCGCCAGCTCGGCCGCCAACGTCATACGCCTGCGACTCGATGACCAGGGTTCGGGAACAATCACCATTGCCGCGGCCGCGGATGTTGGCGAGGAACAGGGCGAGGTCGAGGCTGCCATCGAGGGAGATGCTGTCCAGATCTCGTTCAACGCGCGCTACCTGCAGGAGGCTCTTCAGAACCTTGATCACGAGCAGCTTGCACTCGAGTTTTCTGGGCCGCTGTCGCCGGGCGTCCTGCGCCCGACGAACGATGAGGACTACGTCCACGTGATCATGCCGGTGCGAACACCGTCGTAGGGGTCGGCGCCGGGCGGGCCGGCATGCGCATCGAGCACCTCGCCCTCACTTCCTTCCGTACGTACGAGTCGCTCGCTGCAGATTTTCCGTCGGGCCCGCAGGTTGTCGTCGGCCACAACGCGACCGGCAAGACCAACCTGCTCGAGAGTCTGGTCATGCTCGGGCGTGGCCGGTCCCACCGGGCGGCCCAGGATGGCGACGTAATCACCTGGAGTCACGATTTCGCACGCATCGAGGCGGACCTGGGCGACCCGGGCAAGGCTGGCCCGACCTCAGCCGCGCTGATCATCAGTCGAACCGCGGCCGGCAGCGGTCGCAAGCGCGCGCTGGTCAACGGCGTACCACGGCGACCAACGACGCTGCGCGGGGTGCTGCCGCTCGTGCTTTTCGCGCCAGAGGACATGCTGCTGGTGATCGGCTCGCCATCCCAGCGACGTCACGCCATCGATACCCTGGTCGAACAGACTGTCGCCACCGCCGCCGCGACCATGGCCACCTATGCGCGCGCCCTGACGCAGCGCAACAACCTGCTGCGAGCGGTCCGGGACGGTGCTGCATCGTCGAGCGAGTTGCGCTTCTGGGACTCGACGGTGGTCGAGGAGGGCAGTCGCATCGTCGACTGGCGCCGCGAGATGCTCCTGCGCTTGCTGCCCAGCCTGGCCAGCGGGCATCGTGAGATCGCCCCGGACGAACCAGCGCTCGAGCTGCAATATCAGAGCAACGTGGAGCTCGCTGCCGGCGAGTCGACCAGGGAGGCACTCAGCCGCCGGCTCGCAGAGACCGCCCAGAAGGAGCTGTGGAACGGAGTGACACTGGTCGGTCCGCACCGCGACGACGTCGTCTTCCGGGCCGGAGGACGTGACCTGGCGAGCTACGCTTCGCGTGGCCAGCAACGCACGGCGATCCTGGCGTTCAAGCTGGCCGAACTCGATCTTATGAATGAGGTTCTCGGAGTGACACCAGTGCTGCTGCTCGACGATGTCTTCAGCGAACTCGATCCAGCGCGGCGAGCCCATCTTGTGCGGCGTATCGGTGAGTTGCCACAGTCATTCGTGACGACCACGACGACCGACGATCTTGACCCAGCGCTGGTGCGCGCCGCCACGACCTGGCAGGTGAGCCTTGGCCGGCTCACCCGGCGCGGCTGACGGCGATGGCGCGCGACCCTCGCGATCCGATGCGCCGCCAGCCCAGGCGCGTGGGCGACCTTCTGCCGTCTGTCACCGCGGGCCTTGGGCTTGAGCGGGAGCTGCGCGTGGCGCGCCAGATGGCGGCCTGGGAGCGACTCGTCGCCGAGCTCGTGCCAGGCGCAGCGGGGAGCACGCGCATGCTCGCCGTTCAGCCACCGGCGCTGCTGGTGAGCGCCGCAGGCACGGCCGTAGCCCAGGAGCTGCGTCTGCGTCAGCACGAGCTGCTCGGGGCGTTCGCCGCGTCACCCGACGGCGAGCACCTGCTCGAGCTGCGCATCAGTGTCCGCCCAGTGGAACCGGCCGCGGAGCGGTAGCCGGCCGTGGCCACGCTAGACTAGGCCGCCGATGGCTTCCCGCCTTGCGCTCAAATATGGGCTGGTATCCGAGGAGGATCGCCTGCCCGATTCGTCCGATGCGCTCCTTGTAAGTGAGCCGACCACCGGCTCAAAGACGCGCACCAAGGGCAGCCTGTACATCGTCGTCAGCGCCGTGTCATCCACGGGCCGCAGCCGCGAGGCGTGCCGGCTCGTGGCCGACGTCATTCGGCGTGAGTACTACTACGATGAATCGGCGGGCATCGTCATCGTCCTGGAGAAGGCCATCCGCGCTGCCAACCGGCGGCTGCGCGACGCTCGCGAGGCGAGCGGCATGGAGCCCGGCTCAATCGGTGTGGCGGCGGCCGTGGTCCGCGGCAACGAACTCTATGTCGCGAGTTGTGGGCCCGCCGAGAGCTATCTCATCCGCTCCGCACGCCTGCTCATGCCCGAGCACCGACCAGGCGAGGGGCTGCCACAGGCAGAGGTGCCGCGCGTCGACGTATGGCGGGGGGATTTCGGCGTCGGTGACTCGTTGGTGCTGTGCTCGCGCAACGTGGTCGAGGTGGTCGGTACCGAGGAGCTCAAGAACGCCGTCGTGACGCTTCATCCGCAATCGGCGGTCGAGCACCTGCACCACCTCTTCGTGGCTGCCGGTGGCGAGGGGTCCGACGGCGTGCTGGTTATCGAGGCGACCGAGGTGGCGTTGTCGCACGTCGAGCACCGCCTGGTGCCGGTGGCACCATCCGAGCCACCGGGCGGAGTGCCGCTGGGTTCACCCATCCCCCTTGCCGATCAACTGGCGGACGCGGCCACCGCCGTTCAGGATCGCGCCACGGCCGCGCGCGGGGCGGTGCGTGAGATGTTCTCGGGCGGCGTCGGCAGGCTGCTCGAGCTGATGCCCCGCCGCCAAACCCGCTATCGGCGGATCGATTCCGCCGCCAACCGGCAGGAGACCCGGCGGCGCATAGCCTTCGCCGCACTCGCTTTCATAGCCGTGGTGGCCGTCCTGGGCGCCGTCGTCTGGTACGCCGGTCCATTCCGTAACGAGAATCTCCCGCAACAGCTGACGCAGGGCGAGGCCGCCTACAACCAGGCCTACGGAGAAGCTCTCCAGGCACTTGGGAGCGGCGATCTGATCCACAGCAACCCGCAACAGGCCACGACCCTGTTGCGGGCGGCCTGGGCCGATCTGAGCCGTGCTGCGGCGACCGTCGATGCGACGCGCGTGGGCAACCTGCGCAACCAGATCGCGGGTGGGCTCGATGAGCTGTACGGCACCGTCCCGGTGACCGCCACTTCGATCTACAGCACAGCCGCCGGTGTGGCGTTGAGTGACCTCGTTCAGGGGCCGGACGGCGCGGCCTACGCGATCGCCGGCCAGACAGTCTTGCGTATCGACCCGGACAGCGGTTCGGTGGCCACGATCATCCAGGGCGCTGAGCAGGGTGGCACGGGCATCGGACCGCCGGCTCTACTGACGTCGGGCGGGCCGGACCTGCTCATCGTCGATGCCAGCGGAGCGCTGTGGCGCTGGCGACCGTCCGATTCGGTGGGCGGGGGCACGCTCGGGCAGATCAACGTGGGGGGCGACCAGCAGTGGGGCGGCGAGGTGGCCGACATCGAGACCTTCCTGATCAACGCCGATCAGGGCCTATACCGACTGTATGTGCCATATCCGCCCGATGACCAGATCCTGCGTTATGAACCAACTGCCGATGGCAGCGGCTTCTCTGCCCCCAACCCGTACTTCGTGGCCTCGGGTGAAAACGTGGCTGCCTTTCACCAGTTGCTGGTCGACGGGGACGTGTACGCGGTCACCAGCGACACGGTGCTGCGCTACTTCGATGGCCGGGATACGACCTTTGCGCTCGACCAGCCCCCGGACAACGGTGATCTGCGACCCGGCCATGATTACCGGCTCATGACTGCCTCCGGTGACCGCGGCGTGGGACAACTGTTCGTCTGGGACAAGCTTCATCAGCGCATCGTGGTCTTCGACAAGGCCACCGCCACGTACGTCGAGCAGTTCGTCGCGGCACCCGGCTCGACGGCCTTTGCGGACATCGTGGGCATGTACCTGGTCGATAGCGGCAACGGGCCGCCGGTCCTCTACTGGGCCACAACCGCCGGGATCTTCAAGACCGTTCTCGAGACGCCCGGTGCCGCATCATCGCCGTCCCCGTCGGCGTTGCCATCGATCTCCCCGCCAGCGTCGATCACGCCCAGTGGATCACCGGGCCCCACCACGAGCCCGTTGGTCAGTGCCTCGCCGAGCGCATCACCCACCATCCGCCCGCGGCGCACGCCGCTACCCCAGTAGAACCGCCGTGGACGGCGGCCACGACTAGAATTCGAACATGTCCGCTGGGGGTGACACGAACGGCGGCGGCCTCCACGAGATGGTCGTCGAGAGCGTTCGGGTCCACATGCTCTCCTCCCAGCACGTTGTGATCCTGCGCGACACCGAGCGTGAGCGCTACCTGCCCATCTGGATCGGCCCGTGGGAGGCGAACGCGATTGCCATGCGCCTGCAGGGCGTTACGCCCGAGCGGCCGATGACGCACGACCTGTTCAGCGTCACCCTTTCTGAGCTTGGTGTGACCGTCAAGCAGATCGTCGTGTCCGATCTTTCCGAGGACACGTTCCGTGCGCGCCTGCTGCTCCAGCTCGACGGACGCGAGGTGGATCTTGATGCCAGGCCAAGCGACGCGATTGCCCTGGCGGTGCGCACCGGCGTGCCGATCTTCGCGACCGACGCGGTACTCGATCGCGCGGGGGTGGTGCCCGAAAGCGCGGAGGAAGAGAAGCTGTCCGTATTTCGCGAGTTCGTCAACTCGCTCAACGTTGACCTGCCCGACGAGGGCGAGAAGCAAGATTAGGCGCGCAGCACCGGCTCGCCGCGCGACAAGGCTCGCCGCCGATTGGCCCACAGGCGCAGACGCAGGCTCCAGAAGTCGCGCACGGCGCGCAGGACGACCCTGGGATTGGCACCCGACGCAGTTCCTGCGGTGCGTGGATAGTGCGGCACGCCCGTCTGTGCGATGTGGCGGCCGGTCTGGTCCAGCTTGATCAGCAACTCGGCCGACATGAAGGCGCCGCCCGACTCGAGACGGACCCCTTCGAGGGCTGCGCGCCGGAAGATCTTGCACGCGCAATCCGGGTCGCGTACCGCCAATCCGAAAAAGATGCGGACCGCCAGCCGGTAGGCTCGCGCATAGGCGAGCCGGACGAACGAGTCAGCCCGCCGGAGCCGGAAGCCGATGACGATGTCTGGCTCATCGGGTGCCTGCAAACGATCGATCAGCAGAGCGAGATCGGCGACGCGGAACTGGCGGTCGCCGTCGAGAAATGCGATCAGGTCGTAGCGCGCAGCGCGGAAGCCACTGCGCAGCGCGGCACCATAGCCGCGGTTCACCTCATGGTGAACCGCGTGGACCTCCGTGTGTTCACCGGCCAGGCGATCGGCGATCGCCGGTGTTGCGTCGCGGCTGCCGTCATCCACGGCGATGATCTCGAACCGTTCAGCAAGCGTGGGCAGCACGCTGAGTGCCTCATCCACGAAGGGGATGATGTTCTCGGCCTCATCATGGGCGGGAAAGAAGAAGGAGAGCTCGGCGACGCGCGGCCGGTCGGCGGGTGACGATGCGACCTGGGCCACCGGCGGATTATAGGTGCGGGCCGGTGCCTACCCGGACATCGCCAGCCCGAGCCTGTACTTCGTAGATTTCGCCGGTGGCCAGGTTGGGCAGCGGCGTGAGTGCGTAGCGCTGCTGGTAGGCGCCCAGATCGTAGGGCGTGCGGATGAGGAAGACGGGACGCCGCCCGAGGTTGGCGTCGATGACTGCCTGCGGGCTGCCCAGATCATGCTGCGCGATGGTCGAATCGTCGATGACCGTTACGTCGGGCCGCAGGTGCTCCACGTACTGGCCGTACCACAACGTGGTCGAGTAGCTCCACCAGCTGATCACGATGGCATTCGGCGGAAGTTCTGCCATGGCCGTGTTCAACCAGTCGCGCGCATAGTGATCGGTGGACTGGTCCATCAGCGGTAACTGGGAAGGCACGGCAACCAGGGCGGGCAACGCCAGCAAGAGGGTCGCGACGGAAAGAGCGACTGTCGGGACCATGTCGCGCGACACGGCGATGCGCCTGCCGTGTGACGCCGCGCGGCCGAGTAGCCGCCACGCCTCGCCCACGGCGAGCGAGCCAAGGACGGCGGCGCACATGATCGGTACCAGGTAGTAACGGCCGATATCGGCGTTGCTGTAGCCGAGGGCGAAGAACCATGTGACGGTGAACCAGGTGATCAGCAGCAGGATCAGGCCCGGGCGCCGATACGCGCCCACGCTGGCGCCGACGAGCGCGAGCGGAGCGAATGGTCCCAGCTGGGCGAAGGTCTCCGCCACCACGCGCCGGAGCGCGTCGCCGAGCGCCGGCCACGCTCCCAGGTCACCGTGGAATTGCGTGGCCAGCACCACGTACAGGAAACCTTGAAGCGTCTGGGGATTGCCGTAGTCGAGCGGCGGGTTCATCGCCGAGCGCAGTGGCAGGTAGGCGTAGATCGCCACGGTCAGGCCAACGAAAGTCAGAACGCAGGTCAACAGGAATCGCCAGCGACGGAACACGCCGGGGTCCACGAAGAGTACGTACAAGGCAATACCGGGTGCCAGCAGCAGAGTCAGGGCGTGGTTGCCGAGCGCAACCGCGTAGACGGCCGCGGAGCCGATCAGCCAGCGGTCGGCCGGTCGCCCGTGCGTGGTGCGCTCTCCCCAGACGACCAGCGTGAACAGGAGCAGAGCAACCAACGCCAGGTGCAGGGCGTGCGGATCGGCAGCGAGCGCAATGGACCAGGGCTCCGAGGCGAGCGCCAGCACGACGCCGGCAACGATGCCGATCAATGCGCGGCGCGTGAGCATGGTCACCGTCAGCGCGACGAGCCCGCATGCCGCCGAGACGGCCAGCGCCGACATCAGGTTGGCGCGCAGCGCCTCGTTGCCAAGGGGCTGCAGGAGGACTGAGGCCAGCCACGCGAGCAGGGTGTAGGTCGGGTAGCCGGTCGGATGGGCAATGCCCAGCACGGGTCCGATTGCCTGGAACTCGGCGGTATCCCAGAAGCCCACGCCCGGCAGCAACGTCCGCCAGTAAAGCGCCAGGGCGGGCAGCGCCACGACGAGCGCGGCGAGCACCATGCGCCGACGGATGGTAGGCATCAACGTGCCAGTGGTGAGCTATTCACCAGCGCAGCGCCACGCCCCAGTAGACGCCCCACGCGTTCACGAGGATGGAGAACGCGACAAGCGCGGCGGCCACACGGCCGACGCCATAGCGGGTCATCGCGAGCGCCACGAGGATGAGCGCGAAGGGCGCGAAGTCGAGCGTGCGCCGGAAGCCGAACTGGACCCACCCGGGCCCGAAGTTCATGAGGATGCCAAAGCCAATCGCGACTGTCGCCAGGATGGCCCCAAGCACCAGTCGGTTCCGCCATCTCTGCATTGCCAGCGGTACCCCGAGCAGATACGCCGGGCTGGTAAGCAGGATGCTCATGCCGATTGGGTCCGGTTTGATCAGCGCGCAATTCGGATTGAGGAATGACAGGCCGCAGGACAGGTCGATCGTGGGCATCCAGCCGAACATGATCAGGGCGTTGCGCGGCACGTTGGCGATGTCCTCGAGGCCCTTCGTCTCGTCGATCGGCAGCCAGGAGGGCATGTAGCCGTGGTACTCGGTGTGAAATAGCCAGTCGTAGGCCGGGTTGAAAATGTGGCCACTCGAGGCGACGTTGTAGGCAACCAGGAGGAGACCGGGCAAGATCGCGCCCAGACCGGCCGAGAACGCTCGTCGCCAGAACGATCCGCCGCCCCCGATGAGCACGAAGAACGGCGCGCCGAGGACGGTCGTCAGGCGTGACAATGCGGCCAGACCGAAGACGAAGCCGGCCATGAACTGGAACGGGTCGATCTGTGCCCTGACTGTGCGGTAAGAGCGCAGGAACAGGCTGCGCTGCTCGAACGTCGCGGTGAGCGTTCCCTGACGGGCTGGAGCGGGCCGCAGACCACCTGCCGCCTGGTCGGCGAAGCGCCCCAGCTTCGCGCGCACCTGCTCACGGCGCTCGGCGTCGAGAGCAATCGTGATACCGAGCAACAGGAAGGTGGTGGCCACCACATGTGCCAGGAACCACGTCGTCGAGAGCATCGCCGAATACCAGTGGGCGGTGCCGAAGGCGAAGAACAGCGTGGTCATGAATACCGCCGCGCGGTTACCGGTCACCCGCGTCAGCATCCGCCAGGTCAGGCCGATGTTGATCGCGCCCAGGACGGCGCCGAACAGCTGGGCGTCGGTCGCCAGGCCAAAGACGGCGACGAACGGCAGGAGCAGCACCGCCGGCAGCGGCGGGAAGGGCAACAGGCCGTAGCTCGGCTGGCCGGGCGACGACGGCAGCGGCATTACGTCGTTGAGATAGGCGTTCTGGTAGGGCCCGACGCTGACCGGGTAGGAGATGACGAAGCGGCCGTGCAGGTAGGCGTCCGCCTGCCACACGAAGTGGTTGTACCAGCCGATCCGCGAGGGGTCGGAGAAGACGTAGACGATCAGCGCGAGGACGACGAAGAAGAGGCCGATATGGGTCAGGCTCAGCCGGTCGAGCAGGCCGTTCAGCCAGATCTCGAAGCGGGGCGCGGTGCGGGCACCGGCGCTGTCAGAGTAGGTCGCTATACTCGGCTGCACCTCGTCAACCTCTGGAGGTTCGGTCGAAAGTGACAACGCCCCAGGCGGATGGGGCCGACCGGGCCGCAATCTCCGGGAGCCCGCTCAGAGCAAGTGCGGCCGCCTCCGGCCTTGCGATCGTACTGCTCGTCGGGCTGCTCCTCCGCCTAACTATCGCATACGTTCTGTTGCCCGGCTCCGGCTTCAAGTCGGACATCGGGACGTTCACGGCGTGGGCAGTCCAGCTCGCCAACCATGGCTCGGGCACCTTCTACGCCACGGCCGGTTTCGCCGACTACCCGCCCGGCTATCTCTACATCCTGTGGTTCATCGGCGGGCTCGGCCAAATGCTGGCCCCGTTTGCCAACGGTGACGCGGCAAGCGCGACGACGACGCTGATCAAATTGCCGTCGATGATCGCCGACGTTGTCGTCGGCTACGTGCTCTTCCGCACAGTGCGTGGCTGGCTGGAGCCGCGCCGTGATGCCGCGCGCCTCGGCCTTATCGCCGCCGCCTTCTACCTCTTCAACCCGGTCACCTGGTACGACTCGGCGATCTGGGGCCAGACCGATGCGGTTGGCGCCCTGGTCACGCTCCTGACCGTCGTCGCGCTCGTGCGCGGCAACTCGGAGGGCGCCTCAATCCTGGCTGTGCTCGCGGCCGTCATCAAACCCCAGTTCGGCGTACTCCTGTTACCGGTCGTCGGCATCGTCCTGGTGCGCCGCCACCTGCTTCGACCGGATTCCGGGCCGCACAACGAGGTGCTGCTACCCCATGGCCTGCCCGCCGTCCGCCGGTGGCTGGCCAGCGAGCAGGGTCCGCTGCGGCTCGTGTCCTCATTCCTCGCCTCGCTGCTCGTGCTGTTGCTGTTGATAGCGCCGTTTTCGCTTGACCTGGTTGGCTTCTTCGACGTGCTGAGCAAGGCCGCCGGTGGCTATCAATACCTGTCCGTCAACGCTTACAACCCGTGGGCGCTGATCGGCTCCGACGGGCGCCTGCCGCTCGCCTTCGGCGGCGGCTGGTCCTCGGACACGGTGCCGCTGCTGGGACCGCTGCCCGGCGTGTTCATCGGCGCTCTTCTGCTGCTGGTCGGCTTCGCCGTCGGTGTCGTGCGCGCCGTGTGGTCAGACGATCGACGCAGCATCATCGTCGTCACGGCCTTCCTGGCGCTCGCCTTCTTCGTCCTGCCAACGCGCGTCCACGAGCGCTACATGTTCCCGGTGTTCGCGCTGTTGCCGCTGCTGGCCGTCGTCGACCGGCGCTGGTTGTGGACCACCGTCGCGCTGTCGATCGGTGCTTTCATCAACCTGCACGGCATCCTGACCATCGACCTGTATGGCTCGTCGAACGTGGTCACGCTGCCGTTCGGGGATCTCTTCCGCTCGCCACTCGGGGTCGTCACCGCGGCTGCCCTCAGCGTCGGCGGCTTCGCATTCGTCGCATGGCAGATGCGTCCCTCCGCGATCGAAGAGCCCGATCCGTTCAACGGCACCGAGCAACCAGCCTGGGGACCGATCGAGGAGGAGTACTCCGAGCCGGAGCCGCCCGGCCCCGGACTTTGGCAGCGGGTGACCCAGTTCGCCGGCATGGCCTCGGCCCGCCGCGACCGGAGCGCCAGCCTGGTCGGCGAGACGGGTGGTCACCTGGACCGGCGCGATCTGGCACTGATGCTGCTCTTCTTCCTGGCCGCGCTGGTGCTGCGCACGTACCGGCTCGAGGTGCCCTTCGGCCCGCACTTCGACGAGGTCTACCACGCGCGCACGGCGAAGGAGTTCCTGCAGGACTGGCAGTACGGCATGCCGCACTCGATCTACGAGTACACCCATCCGCATCTGGCCAAGTACGCGATGGCAGTGGGCATCATGGCGCTGGGCGACAACCGGGTGACCAGTACCACCGAACTGGACACACAGGTGGTCGCTGCCGCGACAGAGACGCGCTGGAGTCCATCCGATCAACCCGATCAGCGCGACGGTGATCGCCTCTACGTGGTCACCCCGACCGACGTGCGCGTCTACGACCTGGCCACTCAGCAGCAGGTGGCCACGATCACGGGCAGTTACAGCGCAGTCGCCGTCGACCAGGCCGCACACGTCCTGTTCCTGGCCAACGCCAGCGGCCAGGTCTGGCAGTTGCCCACAGCCGAGCTCGACCTGATCCGGATGAATGCCCAGGCGCCGACGCAGATCGCGCCGTCGCCGCTCAGCCAGGTGGCGGGGCTGGCCGGCGACTTGAACCGGTTGTCCGTGGCAGGAGGCCACGTGATCGCCGTTTCCGCGGGCGGCACGCTGGCGAGCATCGATCCCTCGTCGGGCGCGGTGACCGGGCGCACGACGCTTGCCTCACCGGCCGGGCTGGTCGAGGTACCGGCGCACGCCCTCGTTGTCGTCGACCCGTCACAGGTCCCGGACACGTCCGCCCTGGCGGCGCGGCTGGGGCCGATCCTCGGCGTCAGTCCCGAGACCATCCGCGCCGAGCTCGACGCGGCGCCCGGCCCGGTGGCCGTCACCGGCTATGCCGACGCCTTTTTGGACAACATCCAGTCCGCGATCGACGGCGGCGACCTGCCCGGCGTTTCGGTCCAACAGGGAACCGGGGTTGCCGTCGCCACGGCGTCGGGCATCGCCATCCTCGATGCCAATTCGCTCGGCCAGCTCGACTTCATCACCAACGCGGCCCCCGTGACGGGCATCGACCTGATGGCCTCCGGGCTTGACCAGCCGACCATCTATGCGGCTGCCGGCAAGCAGTTGATCACCGTCAAACTGCCGTCCGACGGGGCACCGATGGCCGGCGACACGGTGCCCATGCCGAACACCGTCACCCAGGTCTACTGGAACCCGGCCACGACCGAGATCCACGCTTTGGGCGTGACCCAGGACGGCAGCTCGCCCACCGTCTACGTGGTCGAACCGCGCGGCAACTCGATCTACGCCGACGCCCGCCTCAACGCGCAACCGATTGCGGTGGCCCTGGACGTGCAGCCACTGCGCCCGGCCCAGGATCGCGACAACCTGCTCGCCCTTACGGCGAACGGCCAGCTGATGACCGTTGACATCGGCAACAACCAGTTTGCGTACCGCTTCCCCGGGGTTCTTGGCGGCGCCCTGTTGTCGCTTTTCCTGTACCTGCTCACGCGCTTCCTGTTCCGGCGCCGCAGTGTGGCGGTGATTGTCTCCCTGCTGGTTCTCGCCGGCGGCATGTTCTTCGCCAACTCGCGCATCGCCATGAACGACATCTACGTTGCCGTGTTCATCGTTGCCGCGTTCGCCGTTTTCGTGCCGTTATGGCTGGGCCGCTGGCAGCGGTCCTGGCAGGTCGTCGGCGGCCTGCTGCTGGTCGGCGTGCTGCTCGGCCTGGCCCTTGCATCCAAGTGGGTCGGCCTCTATGCGCTCGGTGCCGTGGCACTGCTGATCCTGCTGCGCTCGGCCCTCGGCCGTTTCGTCGCCCTGGTTTTGATGATCCTGATGACCGGGCTGCTGGGTTACATCGCGATCACGCCCAACCCGGCCGTGATCAACCCGCAGATCAACTACCCATTCCTGGCATTGATGTTGCTGCTCACCACGCTGCTGGCGGCGGCCATGGTCCTGCGGCCGGTGCGCTTCACCATGGACGAGCTGCGCTTGCTCGTGGCGGGGCCACTGGTTCTCGGCCTGCCGCTCCTCGCGTACGGCGTCTACGGGCTGGTAACCGGTCCGACCGCGCTTGCGGAAACATCGACGCCGACGCTGCTGGTGTACGTCGGTGGCGGCCTGGCCATCTTCGGCCTGGCCTGCCTGGCCGGCGCCTGGCTGGCCGGCCGGACCGGCCGCGGTCCGCTGGCACGCCATCCGCGCGCCGTAGCCGACCCCGCCGCGCCGCCGCCGCCATCCGGCTGGCTGCGGCCGGGCAGCGGCTTTCTCGGCCTTCCGTGGCTGCTCGGGCTCGGAGTGATCGTGGCCATCCCGCTGGTCGTATACGTCATCAGCTACATCCCGTGGATCAACCTCGGCAACCAGTGGTTCACCGGGTATCCACCCGGCCACACGGGCCAGACCTTCCTCGACCTGCAGATCTCGATGTACGACTACCACGACTACCTGCGTGCCACTCACCCCGCCTCATCGCCATGGTGGGCCTGGCCACTTGACCTCAAACCGGTGTGGTTCGCGCAGTTCAACTATGCCAACGGCACCACGGCGGTGATCTATGACACCGGCAACATCGTGATCTTCTGGCTGTCCCTGCCTGCCGTGGCCTGGGTGTCGTGGCAGGCGTGGCAGCGGCGCAGCCTGCCGCTGACCTTCATCGTCATTGCCATCATGTCGCTGTGGCTGCCCTGGGCGCGTATCGACCGCGCCACGTTCCAGTACCACTTCTTCACTGTCCTGCCGTTCTCGTTCCTGGCGCTGGCCTACTTCCTGGCTGAGCTATGGCATGGCCCCTCGCCGCCCACCTGGCTGTTGGCGCGCGCCTCGGCGGCGCTGGCGATCATCGGCGCGCCGCTGCTGTGGCTGTTGCGCCTGCCGCTCTGCGGACTTGCCCGCACCGAGCAGGTCAACGCCGGCACGGAGGTGTGCGGCGCACTGTCGCGCGACCTGACTTTGACCGACATCCAGGTCGTCGGCCTGCTGCTCGCGGTCAGCGGGCTGGCGCTTGCCGGCGCACTCTTCTACGGCAGGCTGCGCGCACGCTCGCCGGCGTTTGACGAGGATGACGGCGGTCGTTCGGCGGGATCCGGACGGAGCCGTGCGATCAGCGCCTCGGCGATGCTCCTGCCGGGCATGTTCGGCCTTGCCCTGCTGGGTGTGACGATCGTGATCCTTGGGGCGGGTCTGCCCGGCACGCCCGTCTTTCAAGCCAATGTCCTGGCCGAGGAACCCGCGCTCATCGCCCTGCTGCTGCTCGCCGTACCCGCCTACTTCGTGCTGCGTGCTCTTGACCCGCGCCGCTTCGTGATCGGCGTGCTGGTCGCAGCAGGCGTTTGGTTCGTGGTCTTCTACCCGAACATCGCCAACCTGCCGGTGCCGACGCCGCTGTCACAGATCCACCTGGGCCTGCTTCCGACCTGGAACTGGGGCTTCCAGTTCGGAGTGAACCTCGACGAACCGAATCGGGCCTCGCCCGACCTGGGTGGCGTTTTGATGATCATCATGGCGGCTTCCGCCATGTGCATCGTGGCCGCCTACGCCGCACACGCCTGGGTGGTCGATCGGGGGCGCGGTCACGGGTTCATCCCGCCGGACGGACGGACGTAGCCGGCGGCTGGTCGCGGATTGCTCCCGGGCACCGGAGGGCAACTACCAGGAGCAGGTCACCGTTGGCGCGTCGCTCTGCCAGACGCCAAGATGGACGTACGTGGCCCCGACGTCCAGGTGTGCAGGCTCGGACGGCTGAGCGGTCGTTCTGACCAGCACGAACTCGATGCGTTGGGGTTTGAAACCCACCGTGCCCAGGTCGAGGCGCCACATGTAGGTTCCGCGCCATTGCGCGACCGCCGCGCGCGCCATGTCGGCGCTCGCGCCGCTCGATACTCCCTGCTTGATCCCTGGCGCGGTGTCTGGAAAGGCTCCAATCACATAGAGCGGATGGCCATCCACTCCATCGCCGTTCCAGCCGATGACCAGCTGATCCTCCCCGTTCGGCAGGAGGGTGCTCTGTGACCATGACCATTCATACGACACCGTGATGTTCTGGGGAAGGCCCGAGCCGGGCGTGCCACAGTCGACGGCCAGCGATGTGTTCAAGTCGGGTTCACGGACATCGAAGTAGCCGCCCCAGCTGAACAGGGGTTCGCTGACAAGTTCCAGCGTGATCAACGCGCCGGCGATGACCATGACTGTGCCGCCACGGGCGCTGAGCCTGGGGAGTGGCCAGCGGTTGGCGGAGAAGAGCACGACCCAACCCGCGGCCAACAAGGGCAGCGGGATGCGGAGCGCTCCTCCGATGAGGGCGGATGTGAAGGCGAGGGCCCCCCAGGCCGCCATCAACAGCAGCAGCGGTCGGATTGTCGAGACGGCCCACTGGTGGCCCCGATCCAGGCCGCGCGCCACCACGACGTACAGAATGGCGAGGCCCCCGGACGCGGCATTGAACACGACGCCCTGCAGGGCGGACGCATCTACCGACGAGGGAATCGTGGCGAGCAGGATCCCACCCGCGTTGAGTACGGCCAGGATCTTAAGGGCGAGGGAGGCCCGCTCCTCGAGGGATCCCAGCACGGGCTGGTAGATGTCGGAATCGGCTGCCATGGGGACGGCTCAGTTTCGCATCGCTCGCAATCGCTCAGTGCATCGGCGCGACGGGCTCGGCCAGTGCCGGGTCCACGTGGGCCGGTAGGTGGCCCTGCGCTGCCGCGCGGCGCATCACGAACAGGTAGTAGTCCTCGACTTTGGCCGCTATGTTCTCCCAGCTGAAGTGGATGGCTCGCTCGCGCGCCGAAGCACCCATGCGCGCACGCAGGTCGGGGTCCAAGAGCAGCCGGGCGAGGGCGTCGGTCAGCGCGTGGACGTCGCGTGGCGGTACGAGCAGCGCCTGTTCGCCGCGCCGCACCACGCCCTTGTAGCCGTGGATATCACTGCACACGATGGGTAACCCCGCGGCGAGCGCCTCGAGCAGCACCACGCCCATCGATTCCTGCCCGGTGGCGGGCGAAACGTACACGTCGGCGGTGGCGAAGTAGCGCACCTTGTCTTCCTCGCTGATCCGACCCAGCAACTCCACTCCCTGCAGCCGCCGAGTGGCGATGTAGCGCCGCACCTCGCGTTCCTGCGGCCCGGCACCGGCCAGGAGCAGCCGGCAGTTGACCCCGCGCTTGCGCAGCTGGCGATAGGCCTTGAGGGCGTACATGACGCCCTTCCGGTTCTCCAGGCGACCAACGAAGAGGATGTTCGGAATGCCGTCACGGTAGCGGGTGACTGGAAGAGCGTGTTCGAACTCGTCCAGGTCCACGCCGTTGGGGATGACCTTGTAGTCACCCGGGAAGTAGTGGTCGATGAAGTGGCGCGCTGCCGCACTGACGGCGATCCGACCATCGAGGCGACGCGCGAAGCGAGCCAGGACGCGCTTGCCGAACTCGTAGGCCGGGCTCCAGCCGGCATAGGCGTGGAAGGTGGCGACGTTGATGCTCTGCGACTCGCGCAGCACCACGAGCGACAGGAAGGGCACGAATGGCTCGTGGAAGTGGAGCACGTCGAACCGCTCGCGCTCGAGCATCTCGCGGATGTGGCTCGTGTAGCGCGGCGAGACCGTCAGGGTGCCCACCGACCCGTTGGCCGGGACACTGAAGCCGTATCCCAGGCGGATGATGTCGCCCTCGCTCTGCTTCTGCGGCCCGTGGATGCTGCTGATGATGCGCACGTCGTGGCCCCGCGCGATGAGCCTGTCGTACAGATCGCGTACGTGGGCGTTGACACCGCCGGGCAGCGGATAGATGTACGGAGTGACCAGCCCGATCTTCATCCGTTGCCTCTCACCGGATAGCCCAGATCGCGCCCCGTGCCGGAGCGCAACAGGCGGTGACGAGCGGTGTCACGCACTGCGCGCGCGTTCTTGTGCTGCTGCGCGACGAAAATGGTGAACTGCTTGCGCCACGTGTGCGGCGATCCCTGCCAGCCCGTCCGGCCGGTCTCAATCGCCCGGCGCAGGTCTGCGGCAGAATGGCCGGCGAACGTTGTCAGCGCCTGGCCCACATCCGCGGCCCGATGGGCGTCGCTCGCGGCAACGCCGGTTGCGCCCAGTTCGGCCACGAACTCGGGCACCCGCCGTGCCCAGGGCATGCTCGCGGTGGTCGGGTTGAATACCTCGATCGCATCCGGGTGATAGATCTCGTCAGCCTCACCGAACAAGCGTCGTATCGACCGGGCGCTGGCGCACAGCGGATAGGGCACCAGTGGGTGCGCGATGATCGCCAGGCCACCCTGGTCGTGAACTCGGGCGACGGTCGCCTTGAGCGAGCCCCAGGGCCGGATACGCTCCTTGAGGAACAGGCCGACCAGGTGCCCGCCACGGGTAGTCACCTCCTCGCCGACGATGACCTCCAGCGTCAGACCGCGCTCGAGCGCGAGCCGCTGGGCTGCCTGTGCTGCGTCGATGCGTTCGTGGTCGGCGATGGCGATGACGTTCAGTCCGCGCTGCTGCGCGGCGGCCAGGATCTCCTCGACGCTCGAGATTCCGTCCGAGGCAAGGCTGTGGATGTGCACATCGGCCCGGCCCGTCAGCTGGTCGTCGACCACGCTACTTCTCCGCTTCGCGCCAGATGGGGAAGAACAACGTCCACCACTGTTCCGGCGCCTCGGCAACAGCGCGCTCGAAGGCGCGCGCCTGGAGTGCCATGAAGGCCGAGAGCCGCTCACGCCGCGTACCGTTCGCAGGCATCTCGATCTGCTCCAGCCGTCCGCGGTACTCGCCCGGTCCGATGCGGCGCACGGTCACCAGCCAGGTTGGCGCTCCGCTCTCGAGTGCGAGGACCGCCGGACCGAGCGGTAGGCGCGCGGGCGCCCCGAACAGCTCGATCGACGTCCCGCTGCCGGCCAGCGGCCGGTCGGCGACCAGCGCCACGACGTGGCCTGCCGCCAGCTCGTCGCGCAGGATCGGCGCCGCGCCCTCGAGCGGGATGATGTTCAGGCCGGTGGCCTGGCGGGTCCGCGCGAAGTAATCCTGGGCGGCCGCATCGCCGACCGTCTCCATGGGTGCCGTCACGTGCAGTGACAGGCGGTGGGTTGACCACAGCGCCGGGATCTCGATCCCGCCGAAGTGCATGCCGATCAGGATGAGCGGATGGCCTTCCTCCGCCGGCCCGAAGGCGGCCTGCGCGACGACCTCGTCATCGGGCGCAATGCCCGCGAGGGCCGCCGGCGACGCGTGGCGTGCCAGGGTCGCGCCCTCCAGGTAGCCGCGAAGGTAGTGGCCGAAGGCGGCGCGCACGAGCCGCTCGAGGGCCCGCCGGTCGCGTGCGGCGGCGGCGGTGGCCTCATTTGCCAGGCCCTGTGCGGCCAGGTAGGAGCAGACGCGTTGCAGGTTGTCACGAACCAACCGCCGCCGCCGTGGCTGCGCCAGGTACAGGACGACTCCGGCGCGCTGCGCCAGTGGGTGCAGCACGCGGTCGGGTATCAGCCCGGCGATACCCGCCATGGCGCGCAGCAGCGCCACGCGCAAAGGACCGATCAAAGACGCCGCCCTGGCGCGCGGCCGGCCGTCGTCGGCAGTCATCGGTGCGGGCCGCGTGGCACTGGTCACGATGCCCCGAGTGCCGCCACCCGAGCCGCCAGGGCGTCCTTCTCCCTGCGCGTGTCTGGCCATACCGGCTTGAACGTGTACCACTGCTCGGGAGCGGCGGCAATCATGTCCTCGATCGCGTTGGCGATGGCCTGGGTGGCACGCTGGATCTCCTCGGCGCTCGAATCGGCCACCTCGATCGGATCGTAGTGGCTGGCTCGGTAGGTGCCATCTGGCAGCGCGCGGCAGACGACGGGCACGACAACCGCGTTGGTCCGCGCGGCAAGCAGCGCGGGCCCGGCAGGGAGAGTGGTCCATTCGTCGAAAAGCTGGACCGGGATACCGTCGGAGCGGTAGCCCCAGTCGACGACCAGCCCCAGGATGCTTGGTTCGCGCAGCGCGTGGTAGACGCGACGCAGGTTGCGCCAGGGGATGATCTCAATCCCCCACCTGCGACGCTGTGCGTTCAGCTCATCGAACAGCTCGGGGTACGCGGTGTCGTCGGCCAGACCGTAGGTGGGCAGCCCGCGCAGTGCGAACGCACCGGCGAGCAGGTCGATGGAGCCGATGTGGGCGGAGACTGCGATCAGGCCGCGGCCCTGCCCCCGAAGCTGCTGAAACATCGCGACGAACGACTCGCCACCGCGCTCGCCATCTGTACGCACCAGGCGGGTCGGCTCGTCGGCTGGGCGCGAGGGCAGGCGCATCAGGTCGATGAGCATGTGCGCGTAGCTCGTGTAGATGCGTCGGGCCAGGTAGCGCACCTGGCGGTCGGCCGCCGGCTTACGCAGCACGTGGCTGGCGTTGGACAGGATGATGCGGCGCTTGGCCGGCCAGGCGAAGTAACCGCTGACGAAGACCGCGCGACCGACCGAGCGGCTGAAGCGAACAGGCGCACGCGAAATGGCCGCCGCGGCCGTGCGGTAACCGCGTACGACGGTGCGCTCGCGTGCGCGGCGGACGGCCCTGCCGATCCGTCCAGTGGACCTTGTTGCGTCGCGTTTGTGCGGCGCGTAGCCGACACCACTGTGACCTTCGCTCAGGCTGGCACCTCCCTCCCGGGCTGCCGCTCGCCGTCCGACGCGGCTCAGTCCGCGCTCACGCCGGCCGGCTCAGCAGCCTTGGCAACGGCCGCCTCATGGCCCTTGGCCAGCCGGCGGCGCTTGGCCTTGGGCGGGGCTTCGGTGCCTACCAACGTTTCGCTGTCTTCGCCGCGGATGAACGCCTCGACCCGGTTGTAGGCAATGTCATCGTGGATCTGCAGCGGCGGGCTCTTCATGAAATAGGCTGATGGCGCCACGAGGGTGCCCTTCAGCCCGCGGTCCAGGCCCAGCTTGAGACAGCGGATGGCATCCGTGACCACGCCTGCGCTGTTCGGGCTGTCCCACACCTCGAGCTTAAGTTCCGCGTTGAGCGGCACGTCACCGTAGGTCGTGCCCTCCATGCGGATGTAGCACCACTTGCGGTCAAGCAGCCACGGCACGTGATCCGATGGCCCGACGTGGACATCGTCGCCGTCGAGGTCGTAGTCGAGCATCGACGTGACCGCGTTGGTCTTGCTGATCTTCTTGGACTCGAGCCGCTCCCGCTCGAGCATGTTGAGGAAGTCGGTGTTGCCACCGAAGTTGAGCTGGTAGGTGCGGTCGAGTCGGACACCACGGTCCATGAACAGGCGCGTCAGCACGCGATGGCTGATCGTCGCGCCGACCTGGCTCTTGATGTCATCGCCGATGATCGGCAGGCCTTCCTCGGCGAAGCGGCGCTGCCAGTACGGCTCGCGGCCGATGAACACCGGGATGCAATTGATGAATCCGACGCCGGCCTTGAGGGCCTGCTCGACGTACCACTTGGTCGCTTCCTCGCTGCCCACCGGCAGGTACGAGACCATCACGTCGACCTCGCGGTCCTTGAGGATCTTGACCACGTCGGCCGTCGGGCCGGGCGCCTTCTCGATGATCTGGCTCAGATACTTGCCCAGGCCGTCGTGCGTCATGCCGCGATCAACGGTCACCCCGATGTGCGGCACCTTCTGGAAGACGTAGGTGTTGTTCGGCTTGGCGTAGATCGCCTCTCCAAGGTCCTTGCCGACCTTGTTCTTGTCGATGTCGAAGGCGGCCACGAACTCGATGT
>CAZSWK010000019.1:0-1827 GCA_964610835.1 uncultured Anaerolineaceae bacterium
ATGCGTCGAGCACATAGTTGCGCGTCGCGGGATCAACGCCGTCGTTTCGGTGTACGAAGCGACACGGCCCAGGGATCCCGGGGAGGGTCACCATGTGGCGCTCGTCGACTACCCACGAGACATGGCAGGTGGCGGGCGCTGCAGCCATCAGCCTCATCCTGATCGTGTCGGTGGGCTGCGAAAGCGCGCCCGACGTCACCCCGTCGAACAGCGCGGGGCCATCGCCCAGCATCACCGTCAGCCCACCGACCCCATCTCCGGGAACGACCCTTACGCCCACGCCGGCACCGACTGTCACTGGCACACCGACCATCGAGCCGACGAGCACGCCGACGGCTACACCCACGCCGACACCGACTGCGCCTCCGTCCCTGGCGCCCAGTCCGACACCGGTCAGCGGCGTGCCGCAGCTGGTCAAGGACATCAACCCGCAGGGCGCGTCATCTGACCCGACCGAGCTCACCACGGTCGGTGACCAGGTGTTCTTCGTCGCCGACGACGGCGTTCACGGTGCCGAGCTGTGGAAGACCGACGGGACCGAGGCCGGCACCACGCTGGTCAAGGACACCCGACCCGGCGCCAAGGGTTCAGGACCCAGGTGGCTGACCGCGGTCGGCGACACTCTCTTCTTCGTCGCCAATGACGGCGGCAAGCACAAGACCCAGCTGTGGAAGAGCGACGGGACCGAGGCCGGCACGGTCCGGGTGTCCAACATCATCAACGGCAGCTATCCCGGTAGCTCCCCTGGCGGACTCGCGGTGTCAGTCCCGCCGGTCGCGGTTGGCGCGCGGCTGTTCTTCTTCAATGACGTGTGCTGCGTCGGCACGTCCCACCTGTATGTGAGTGATGGCACCGCGGCGGGAACGAACAACCTGACCGAGGAAAGCGGCCTGACCGTTCCCGATACGGCCGGTGCCGCTGCGTACAACGGCAAGTTCTACTTCGTCGCGTATGACATGTTCGACTCTCAGGTGGCGCTGTGGGTCAGCAGCGGGACGCCGGCAGGCACTCAGCGCTTCAGTGGCTCGCCCGACGCGGACGAGATCGCCATCCTGCCCGCCTCAGGCCAGAACCTGTACTTCGCCACCTACAGCGACATCGACTATGAGGCGCACATCCAGCTCTGGAAAACAGACGGGACAGCCACCGGGACCGGGCCGCTGACGTCACTTGGCGAGGTCCCGAGCGGCGCAGCCTACATGAGCAATCGCCTCTACTTCGTCAGCGGTGGGCTGTGGAAGTCCGACGGCACATCCGCTGGCACACGGCCGATCTCTGACGGAGGTGG
Source organism: uncultured Anaerolineaceae bacterium (assembly GCA_964610835.1). Classification (GTDB taxonomy): domain Bacteria; phylum Chloroflexota; class Limnocylindria; order Limnocylindrales; family CSP1-4; genus JALYGJ01. The sequence goes on from CAZSWK010000019.1 coordinate 1,289, forward strand.
CGATTTCCTAACCGCCGCCGGGGGGCACCTCTACTTTGCTCGCGCCGGCCACCTGTGGATCAGTGACGGCACGCCTGGAGGCACGGCCGACCTGGTGACCTTTGGCGGCCTATGGCCGCGCCAGATCGTCGCGGTCGGCAACGAGATCTGCTTCGCAGTCCAGGACTGGGACGCCAAGACCTGGCAGCTGTGGGAGGGCGACGGCACCCTGGCTGGCTCGTATCCGGTCAAATCCTTCGTGAACCCCGACACGGAAGCCGAAGGTCCGCTCGGGGCAGCTGTCGGCGGCAGGCTCTTCTTCGCAGCAGACGACGGCGTCCATGGCGCCGAGCTGTGGAGTTACACCCCGTAGGACCCTGGGCCGCCGCCTGCTTGCGGCCTCCGGGGAAATACCAGCTCCCCGTCACTCTGAGTGTCAAGGGACCGCCTTGGCGCTCGCGCGAGGCTGGGGGAGATGCGCCCGGCACACCTATCTGGCAGGGGTGTCACTGTCAGCGTCAGCGGCGGCCATTGCCGTCTGCGGCGGGATGTCAGGGCAC
>CAZSWK010000019.1:1927-31765 GCA_964610835.1 uncultured Anaerolineaceae bacterium
AACCCGCGACTCTGGCCGATCAGTGCGTGGCGCGGGCGCTGTCCGGGTAGACGCGAACGCGTCGGTTCGGCTCGCGCCCGCGCGAATGCGACACGAGGTTGGCGCGCTCGGCCATCTGGTGCTGCAGCCGCCGGATGTAGGCATTCTGCGGCGATAGCTCGATGGGCTCCGCCTGCTCGCGGACCAGGCCGATCGCCTCCTCCACCTCGCGCAGCGCCGCTTCGCGCGGATCCACCTCGAGGGCGAAGACCGAGGTCAGCGCCGACTCGACCTGCACCAGCGAGTTGGACTTGAGTACGAAGATCGGCAGAGCGCGTTCCTCGGCCTCGCGCAGCGCGGGCGCCTTTTGCTTGTAGTAGTTGCGCAGGGTCAGCACAACGTCGGCGTCTTCCGCATCGCGTACGAGGGTCACCGGCAGCTGCAGCTCGCGCACGGCCTGCTCGAGCCGTTTGTGGCTGACGCCGAAACCGAGCACGTTGAGGGTTGGCAGCGATCCGCTGCCCGCGGCGGGCAGGGGCGTCGGTCGGCGCTCACCGGTCACCTCCTCGTCGGCCGTCCCGGACTCCGCGTCGAGCAGGGCCAGCGCCTGTGCGTCGGCATCATCCTCGTCTGAGTCGGGAACACGGGCGAGGTTGTCGTTCGTCCGCAGGTCGCTCATTGCCCGGGCCGCCGATTCGCGCCACGCGCGCTGGCGATCCAGCTCGCGCACATCCCGCGCGCGGGGCTCGGGTATGGCCGCCGTGCCGCGCTCGACCGGGCCGCGGTCGGCGAGGCCTGCCGACTGGAACGGCCGTCCCTCCCTACCCGGGTCGCGCCGCCAGCCACCGCTTGCTCCGGGCCGGTAGCCGGGCCGGTAGCCACGCTCCGGTTCGGCGCGGCGCACGTCCGGCCGCCAGCCAGGCTCGGTGCGCCAGCCGGCGCCGCCGCCGACCAGGCCGCCGAACCGTTCGCCGGGGAGCTGCGTCTGCGGCCCTGGTCGCGGCCGCCCCTGGGAACGATGCACGCCCGAGTCATCGCGCCAGCGCAGCTCGGGCGCGATGGGATCGCCGCGCAGCAGGGCGTCGACGGTCTCGGCGACGTCGACATGGACCATGACCCGCTCGCGCGACTGGATCTCCACCACGACATCGAAGGTCGGCGGCGCCTTGCGCTCCAGGACGCTCTTCTGCGAGCGGCGCCGGCGCGCCTCCTCATCGCCCAGGGTCACGCTCTGGATGCCGCCGATCAGGTCGGACAGCGTGGGGTTGAGCATCAGGTTGTCGAGGTTGTTGCCGTGGGCGGTGCCGATCAGCTGTACGCCGCGCTCGGCGATTGTGCGTGCCGCTGCAGCCTCGAGCTCGGTGCCGATCTCGTCGATGACGATCACTTCGGGCATGTGGTTCTCGACCGCCTCGATCATCACCGAGTGTTGCAGTTGCGGGGTGCGCACCTGCATGCGTCGCGCGCGGCCGATACCCGGGTGCGGGATGTCGCCGTCGCCGGCGATCTCGTTCGACGTGTCGACCACCACGACGCGCTTGTCGAGCTCGTCGGCCAGCACGCGCGCGGCCTCGCGCAGCATGGTCGTCTTGCCGATGCCCGGCCGGCCCATGATGAGCACGCTCTGACCAGACTCGACCAGGTCCTTGACGATCTCGATCGTTCCAAAGACGGCGCGGCCGATGCGCGCCGTGAGACCGACGATCTTGCCGCTCCGGTTGCGGATGGCACTGATGCGGTGCAGCGTCCGCTCGATGCCGGCGCGGTTGTCCTCGCCGAACGAGCCGATGTGGTCGATGACGTACTGGATGTCCTCCTCGCTTACGTCACGCTGGAGCAGCACCTGCTCGCCGCCGCCACCGAAGCGCGCCTCGGGGCGCCGGCCAAGGTCCATCACCACCTCGATCAGGTCACGCTCCGGCGGCAGCGCATGCAGCTTCTCGGTGATCTGCGGCGGCAGGGCCACCAGCAGCTCCTGGAGGTCGTCGGCCATCTTCATCGTGTCGCCGCCCGCGCGAACGCCGGCTCCTTGACACGCAGCGCGATCTCCTTCATCAGCAGCGACACGCTCGCCACCTGGCGGAAGCCGTGCTCCTCAAGCCGGCGGTCGAGCGGCGACTCGTAGGTGCGCACAACGCTGATCAGGCCCCGCTCTGGTCGCGGCGAGCGGATGGCGCTGGCTGCGCGGTCCAGCCGGCGCAGGCGCGTGCGCTCGGCAATGGTCGCCAGGCCGAACTTGATGAGCTGGCTCGGGTCATGTTCGGGTCGGTTGATGATGCGAATGTAGTGCGGCTGGTCCTCTTTGGCCACGCCGATCTGGCACAGGCCGGTGAGTACGCAATCGGGAGCGGGCACGTTCGGATCTTCCTCGACGTAGGCCTCGAGATCGGCGAAGCGCAGGATGGGTGTCAGGGACGAGCGCGGCACCCGCCAGTGATTGCCCTGGCGCTCCCAATCGTGCAGGTGATAGTCCTCCAGTCGGGCTACCGGCCCCGGCGTTGCCGAGCGATACAGCTTGTCCAGCGCTACGGAATCGAGGGGCACGGCAGCTCGGATCCCGCTCCCGGCGCCGTCGCCCTGCTCGGCGGCGGCGGTCGGGCGGTACAGAATGCGTTCCTCGCCGTAGCGCGCGAAACCGGCTTGCATGAACAACTCGACGTTAGTTCCTTCATCGGCGCACGCGACATGGAAGCGGATGCCACCGCGCTTGCTGGCATCTCTCAGCAGCCGCTGGACCAGGCGAAAGCGGATGTCGCCCGCGGTCCCATCGTCTATCGCGTCGAGCTCAACCACCGTCCACTCGTCACGTAGTGAGTCGCGTTCGATGCGCGCCAGCCCGGTGATCCGGCCACGGTCCTCGTAGACGTACAGGAGATCGCCCGGCACGAACGCGCTCAGCGGCAGACGGAACAGGCCGAATACGCCGACGTGGCCCGTGGCCACCGGCAGGCCGAGCGTGCGCATGGGCGCCTCACCGCTGCCATCGGTGTGTGACATGCGGGATAGCTCACCCAGCGCGGCGAGGTCGGTCACGCGCGCGGGTCGAACACGCCCCGTGCGCGGCGCGGACCGCCGGGCCTCGATCACGCTGCACCGCCCTTGCCACCCGCAGAACGCCGGACGGGGTGCGGCCGGCGGCCCGCGCCTTCGCCCGGCTCGGCGAACGCGGCAGCCATCGTGGCCAGCAGGCGGTGGAAACGGGTCTCGCCCGCCAGCTCCGGGTGAAAGGCGGTGGCGATGACGTTCCCCTGGCGCACGGCGACCACCCGTCCGTCGTCGAGCTGCGCCAGCACATCGACCTCCGCTCCGACCTTCTCTACGACCGGCGCGCGGATGAACACCGCGTGGACCGGGCGGTCGCCGAGCACGGGCACGCTGACGTCGGTCTCAAAGCTCTCGAGCTGCCGGCCGAAGGCGTTGCGCTTGACGGCGATGTCGAGCAGCGGGAAAACCGGCTGGTCGCCGTCGCTGATGTCATCGGCGAGCAGGATCATGCCGGCACACGTCCCGAAGATCGGGGCACCCTCGCCTGCCAGGCCGAGAATCGGCGCGCGCAGGTCCCAGCGATCGATGAGCTGGCGCATGGTGGTGCTCTCGCCGCCGGGGATGATCAGTCCGGCTACCTGTTCGAGGTCTGCCGGCAGACGGACCGCCACGGCTTCGACGCCGATCTCGCGCAGGACCGCGATGTGCTCGGCATAGTCACCTTGCACCGCGAGCACGCCGATTCGGACGGGATGACCCGGGCCAACGCCGGACGCCACCTCACTCATCGTTCCAGGGCAGGCTCAGGCTGCGCCTTTACCAGCCGCGTACCGCCAGCCTCTCGGCCTCCGCGATGGTGCCCAGCTCGATTCCCTTCATCGGCGTTCCAAGCCCCCTGGAGACCTCGGCGATGATCTTCGGATTGTCGTAGTGCGTGGTCGCCTGGACGATCGCGTGCGCGGTGCGCGCCGGATCCTCCGACTTGAAGATCCCTGAGCCGACGAACACGCCCTCCGCTCCCAGCTGCATGGCCAGTGCTGCATCCGAGGGTGTGGCGATGCCACCGGCCACGAAGTTGACCACCGGGAGCTTGCCGTTGTGGGCCACGTCCTGGACCAGATCCACGGGTGCCTGCAACTCCTTGGCCGCCGCGTACAGCTCGTCTTCGCGCATGCCCTGCAGTCTGCGGATGCCGCCATGCACGGCGCGGATGTGACGTACCGCCTCGACGATATTGCCGGTGCCCGCCTCGCCCTTGGTGCGGATCATGGCCGCGCCTTCACCGATCCGCCGCAGGGCCTCGCCCAGGTCGCGACAGCCACACACAAAGGGCACCTTGAACTGGTGCTTGTCGATGTGATGATCTTCGTCGGCCGGTGTCAGGACCTCCGATTCGTCGATGTAGTCGACGCCCAGTGCCTCGAGCACCTGTGCCTCGACGAAATGGCCGATGCGCGCCTTGGCCATGACCGGGACGCTGACCGCTTCCATGATCTCGAGGATCTTGGTCGGATCGCTCATGCGTGCCACGCCGCCGGCAGCGCGAATATCCGCCGGGACGCGCTCGAGCGCCATGACGGCAACCGCGCCGGCATCCTCGGCGATCTTGGCCTGTTCGGCGGTGACGACGTCCATGATCACGCCGCCCTTGAGCATCTGGGCCAGGCCCTTCTTGGTTGTCCAGGTCGACTTGTCTTCGGTCACGCTCGGTTTTCGAACCTCTGGCTGACGCAGTCGCGCGGTTGGTCACGCCGCTCACTCGAATTATCTCACCCGCCCGCGCGACGGCCGCCTGTGCGCCAAACGCACGACCTGTCCCGCCGACCGATGATCTGGCAGCGACACTTTCGTGGACGACCGAATCCTCCCGCTCAACACGCTGGTTCACGCGTCGTCCCGGCGCGGCGGATGGATCGGAACGGGACGCAGACCCCGTCAACACCGGATTCGCGGACGAGTCGTGCGTTCGACGCAAGCCGCGCGCTCCCGCTCTCGCTTCGGCCGTCTCGTGGCCGGTGACTTTCCAGCTCGTTGGCCGCACGGCGAGAATGGGCTCGCTCCCAGATTGGGCCCTTTGGCGCCATCCTTGCCTGTTGCTCGCGGTGGGTCTGACCGCGGTGGTGGGCGCGGCTGGCTCGCGGGGGGCGGCGTCACATTGCCGTTCCTGACCGCCGCGGCCCTGATGGTCTTCGGGCCGCTGGCCAGCTTCAGGCTCGGAGTGGCGTTCCTCCCTCGACTCGCGCACCAGGGTGACCAGCTAAGCACCAATACACTTGCCGGCGATGGCGGTCCTGACCACGCACATCGATCCGGGCAGCGACGAGGCGCGTGTCAACGCGGCGGCAATGCAGGCGCTCGTGGGTGAGCTGCGCGCCAAGACTCTCGCCCTGACGGAGCGCGGCGCCGCAGGTGACGAGCGTTCCATCAAACGCCATCGCGAGCGCGGCAAGCTGCCCGTCAGAGAGCGCATCGAGCTGCTGCTGGATCCTGGCGCGCCCTTCCTCGAGCTCAGCCCGCTCGCGGCAAACGGCATGTACCAGGACGCGTCACCGGGCGCCGGCATCGTCACCGGCATCGGCCGGGTCGCGGGCACGGACGTCGTGATCGTCGCCAACGACGCCACCGTCAAGGGCGGCACCTATTACCCGATGACCGTCAAGAAGCACCTGCGCGCACAGGAAATTGCCCGGCAGAACCGCCTGCCGTGCGTCTACCTGGTCGACTCCGGCGGCGCCTTCCTGCCGCTGCAGGACGAGGTGTTCCCTGACCGCGAGCACTTCGGACGCATCTTCTACAACCAGGCACGCATGTCGGCCGCCGCCATCCCGCAGATCGCATTGGTCATGGGCTCGAGCACGGCCGGTGGGGCATACGTGCCCGCGATGAGCGACCAAACCGTGATCGTGCGCGGGACGGGCACGATCTTCCTGGGCGGTCCGCCGCTGGTGAAGGCAGCGACCGGCGAAGACGTGAGCGCGGAGGAGCTCGGCGGAGCGAGCGTCCACGCGCGCGTCAGTGGCGTAGCCGATTACGAGGCGCTCGATGACGAACACGCGCTTGCCATCGGCCGCGAGATCGTCGCCGGCCTGTCCTGGCGCAAGCCTGAGCCACCGTGGGAACGGCTGCCGCCCCGGCCACCAGAAGTTGACCTGGCCGACCTTTACGCCGCCATCCCATCCGATCTCCGCCGCGGCTACGACGTGCGGGAGGTGATTGCCCGCCTTGTCGACGGTTCCGATTTCCACGAGTTCAAGGCGGCGTATGGCGACACGCTGGTGTGCGGGTTTGCCCACCTTGATGGATATCCAATCGGCATTCTGGCCAACAACGGAGTGCTCTTCAGCGAGTCGGCGCTCAAGGGCGCGCAGTTCATCGAGCTCGCCTGCCAGCGCCGCCTGCCGCTGGTCTTTCTGCAGAACATCACCGGCTTCATGGTCGGCCGCGAGTACGAAGCTGGCGGCATCGCCAAGGATGGCGCGAAGCTGGTGACCGCCGTCGCATGCGCGGAAGTGCCCAAGTTCACGGTCATCATCGGGGGCTCGTTCGGCGCCGGGAACTACGGCATGGCCGGGCGGGCATACGGTGCACGCGGGTTGTGGATGTGGCCCAACGCGCGCATCAGCGTGATGGGCGGCGAGCAGGCCGCCATGGTTCTGTCGATGGTCGGCCGTTTCGAGAACGAGCCGGCGCGCGAGAAGTACCGCGACGAGATCAGGGCAAAGTACGAACGCGAGGGCAATCCCTATCACTCGACGGCGCGGCTGTGGGACGACGGGGTCATCGACCCTGCTCAGACGCGCGACGTTCTGGCCCTCGCGATCTCGGCCTCGCTCAACGCGCCGATCACGGAGACGAAGTTCGGCGTCTTCCGAATGTGACTGGCCCGCAGCCGGCGACGCGCGTGCCCGGCGCGCTCTGGCCGCTCGCCTGTTTCACGGCCATGGGCATCTTCTGGGGTGCCTGGGCGGCAGTGTTGCCGGATATCAAGGTTCAGGTCGGCGCCAGCGATGGCGAGCTCGGCGCGGCGATGATCGCGACCGGCCTGGGCGCGCTGCCGGGCATGGCGCTCAGCGGCCGTCTATGGCGGCACGTCGGCTGGTGGGTGCTGCCGGCGGCGACGGCCTTCTTTGCGATGGCGGCGCTCGGTCCGCTGATGGCCGATTCGCCGGCCGTGCTGGCGCTCACGCTGCTGTTCGTGGGCGCCGGTTCGGGAGCCATGGACGTGGCCATGAATTCGGCCGTGAGCGACGTGGAGGTGTTGCGCGACAGACGGCTGATGTACGGCGCTCACGCGCTGTTCTCACTGGGTGCGCTGGTCGCGAGCCTGTCGACCGGATTTGCGCGCGAGGCCGGCGTGGGGCCCGCGACAGTGTTGTCCGTGGCGGCGCTCGCCCTGGCCGGCGCCGCGCTCGGGTCGTTGAGAGTGGCCGGCGCCGGGCGCGCTGCCACACGTGAACCCGAAGGCACGGTGACCGCCGGTTCCGCGCCGGGCCCTTCGCTGCGCACGCTTGCCTCGCTGGCCGTGCTGTGCGCGCTGGCCTTCCTCATCGAGGACGCGGTCCAGAACTGGAGCGCCCTGCACCTCGAACGCGATCTACTCAGCCCGCCCGAGGTCGGTGGCGCGGGACCGGCGGTCTTCGCCGGGGCGATGTTCATCGGTCGCTCAGCGGGCCAGTGGCTCGGCGCGCGCTACACCGACCGGGTGCTGCTCACCTCGGGAGCACTCGGCGCCGCGGCCGGCCTCGTGGTCGCCGCGCTGACATCCTCGCCCCCGGTTGCGCTGGCCGGTTTCGCCGTGGCCGGCGCGGGCGTGGCGATGGCCGCCCCGGCGCTCTTTGCGCGCGCCGGCCGGCTAGCCGGGCCGCAGCACCGTGGCACAGCGATCGCGACGCTCACGAGTGTCGGCTATATGGGCTTCGTCGTCGGACCGGCCCTGGTCGGCCTGGTTGCCCAGCTGGCCGGGCTGCCCGCAGCCATCGGCGTCCTGGCCGGACTGGCACTCGTCCTATCGATTGGTGGGGCGTGGCTGATGCGGGCCAGCCGCCGCGACGCTTTCGTGATGGGCGAGGAGCTGCTCAAGACCGGCCGGGCCTAGCCGCGTCAGCGCCGGCGCGTGTAGCGCGCGTGCAACTCTGCTGTTCCGAGCACCAGATCACTCACGGCCCGCCGTACTTCGGCACTGCTTGGTGCTGCGGACAATGTCGCCGAGTGGGAAAGTGCGAAAAGCGTAAAGTCGTAACGGTGTGTGCCGCGTGGTGGGCAGGGCCCACCGTAGCCCGAGCGCCCGAAATCGTTGGGCAGTTGTCGCGCCCCCGCCGGGATCATGCCGCCACCAAGTTGCGTGGCGTCGCCGGGGATACCAGTCACGAGCCAGTGGATGAATCCGCGGGCGTCCGGGTCATCCATCAGCAGCACCAACTCGGCGGTACCGTCGGGCGTTCCTGACCAGCTCAGGTCGGGCGCAGAACCGTTACCGTCGCATGTGTGCTCGGCCGGGATTTCGGCGCCGGCGTGGATGGTTGGGCTGGTCAGCGTGAATGACATCGGCGTCCTCCCGGCTGTGCCCTTATCGTCCGCCCGAGAAACGTCACCTGTCGACGCGCACGTGGCACGATGTCATTGTCGGCCGGCGCAGGATCCAGCGCACCCAAGGAGGCAAACCTACGGTGAAGTTCCAGAGTTTCGGCGATCGCTATCAAGTCCGGCTCTTTCCGGGCGACCGCCTCATGCCCTCGCTAACGGCGTTGATCGAGCAGGAGGGCATCAGGTACGCAGCGCTGAGCGGCCTTGGCGCGGCACGCCACGTCGTCATCGGCTACTACGACGCGGCTCAGAAGGACTACGAGCGCCACGAGATCGACGAGCAGATGGAGGTCCTCAGCCTCATCGGCAACTGCTCGACACGCGACGGCGAGCCCGCGCTGCACATCCACGCCACATTTGCCCACCGCGACCTGTCGGTGATCGGCGGTCACGTGTTCGAGATCGAAACCAATCCGACGCTCGAGATCTGGCTGCGCGTCGAGGACGCCAGCGTCGAGCGCATATACAACGACGAAACACACCTGGCGCTGTTGAACCTGCCCCAGAGTCTGGCCCGGGACCGCTGATACGATCGGCCGGTGGGAACGACCGGCCGCGTGCTGCAGGTCAACGTATCGCCTGGCGGCGTGCCCAAATTGCCCGTCGGGCGAGCGTGGGTGGGCCGCCTCGGGCTCGACGGCGACGGCCATCACGCCCGCACCGTGCACGGCGGCCCGCACCGCGCCGTGTGCCTGTTTGGCATCGAGGCGATCGGTCGGCTGCGGGCTGAGGGTCACCCTGTCGAGCCCGGCAGCGTGGGCGAGAACCTGACTACCAGCGGGGTGGAGTGGTCACTCCTGCCGGTAGGTACGCGCGCCCGGATCGGCGCAGCACTGGAGCTCGAGCTGGCCAGCGATGCCGGACCGTGCGCCACGCAGACGCACAACTTCCGCGACGGCAAGTACAACCGCATGTCCATCGAGCTCCACCCGTCGGACAGCCGCATGTATGCGCGCGTGGTGAGCGAAGGTGAGGTCAGCCCGGGCGATGCGATCAGCATCCTGCCCCCGGCGGCCGCCTCGCGGGCCGGCGCGGAAGTCCTGTTGGACCGGCTGGACAACGTCGAGGGCACGTCGAGTCTGGCCGCCTGGCGAGCTGCTGCCGACAGCGGCCTCGATGTCCGCATCAACGCCGATGGCGAGCTGGTCATGGCCGCCTCACCCGACCTTCCCGGACCGGCCTTCAACCACGCGATCGGGCTCGCCCGCCTGCCCAATCTCACGGGCGAAGTGACCGATTTCTACGACACGAACCGCTGCGTGGGCTGGCTGACGAGCGAAGGTGCGCCGTGGCCCGGTGCACAGCCGGAACTCGTGCTCGCGACCTACGCGACCCGTCCCGAGGATGTCGCCGACGCGCCGCTGCCCGACGGCGTCGACCTGCGACCACTGCGACCGGACGAGGGCGACCGCCTGGCGCAGATGTTCGGCACGTCCGGCAGGTTCGACCTGGGAACCGCGGCCGCTGCCAACCCCTGGCCGGTCGTCTACGCGGCGCTGGCCGCGCACGCTCATCGCGTGGTGCTGGTCGCGGAGATGAGCGGCAAAGCCGTCGCCATAGCGTCGCTGCATACGCGCCACCAGACGGCCTGGATGCGCGGCGCCTGGGTCGTGCCTGCCGAGCGCGGCTTGGGCATCCAGCGGGCGACCATCGCCGCGCGCGCCAGGCTGGCCGCCGAGCTCGGGTGCGACCTCATCGGCGCATCGGCCGCGCCAGGGGAGGTCTCGGCCCACAACCTCGAGCTGATGGGCCTGCGCCCGGTCGGCACACGCGAGCACTACCGCTACGCTCCACCTGGCCAGTCGGCATGAGCGAGCGCCTGCTGGTCGAACGCGGCGGAGCAAATCGGTCGGTCGCACGAGTCGTCCTCAACCGGCCGGACGTTCACAACGCCTTCGACGCCGAGTTGATCGGCGAGCTGCGGACGACCTTTCGCGGCTTCGCCGACGAACCGGCAGAGCGCCTGCGCACGGTTGTCCTCGCGGGCACAGGACCCTCCTTCTGCGCCGGCGCCGACGTCAACTGGATGCGCGCCAGCCTGGGCCTGACACGTGAGCAGAACGAGCAGGATGCCATGGTGATGGCCGAGATGTTCGATGCCATCGACCGTTGCCCGGTGCCCGTTATCGCCCGGGTCCAGGGCGCGGCGCTGGGCGGCGGCATGGGCCTGTGCTCAGTCAGCGATCTCGTCATCGCCGAAGCCGGCGCGCGGTTTGGTTTCACCGAGACACGACTGGGCATCCTGCCCGCCGTCATCGCCCCGTTCGTGATCTCCAAGATCGGCGAATCGCAGGCTCGTGCGTTGTTCCCCGGCGGGCGGCGATTCGACGCCACGCGCGCCCTGCGCATCGGCCTGGTGCACGAGGTGGTCGAGGGCGAGGGCGCGCTCGATGACGCCATCGAAACCGCCATCGCCGACATCCTGGCTGCCGGACCGACGGCCGCTCGCGCTGCAAAGGCAATCATCCGTGAGGTGCGCGGCCTGCCCCACGAATCGACGCGCTGGCATACCGCCCGTCGGATTGCCGCGCAGCGGACCGGCCCCGAGGGGCAGGAAGGTCTGCGCGCGTTCCTGGAGAAGCGCCAACCCGCCTGGCGCGACGGGCAGGACTAGGACTCCTCCCCGAGTAACCCGAATTGCTGGCCGGTCTGGGTCATTCAGGCCGCGCGAAGCTGCACCTCGAACGCGGACAATGGGTTAGCCGTTAGCGGCGGCTCGCGCTGCGAACCGCCGATCAGAGAGTGAGGGGGATGCGCTTCTCTGCCGTGCGTCGTGTGACCCATATGCGCGCGCTCCTGATCGCAACAGCGATCGTGTTGGTCGCGCCAGCGGTGCAGGCCGCGCCCAACTCGACGGGCGCCTTCACGGGCGTGCTCGGTATCGACCATTACGACGAATTCGCCAACGCCACGAGCCGTGACGTGACCGTGCTTGACACGGGCCAGGAACGGCTGCGCCTGGAGGGGGCGCCGATCGCGGGCCTGCCCATGGGCACTCGCGTCCGCGTTAACGGCACTCGCATCGGCGACGTGCTCGAGGCCCAGCCGGGTCCGGCGGGCGTGACGGTCCTGGCCGACCCGCAATTAGTGGCCTCGGAAACCACTTCGACGGCGAGCGACACCTCGATGGACAAGCGCGTGGCGGTCCTGCTCATCAACTTCGTGCCGCCGCCTCCGCCCACGCCGACGCCGTCTCCGACACCCACCGCGACGCCGACGATCACCGCTTCGCCACCGCCCACCGATGTGAGCTGGCCCAGCCCGACACCGACGGCCACGCCGACCGCGACTCCGAGTGCCCCGCCAACTCCGACCCCAACTCCAACTCCGACCCCAACTCCGACCCCAACTCCGACTCCGACTCCAACGGCCACACCGACGCCGCCACCCGAGCCCTGGACGCCCGACCACGTCCGCGGCGTGTACTTCGACAACACCCGGTCCGTGGCGTCTTACTACGCGGACTTGTCGGACGGTCGCATGACGATCAGCGGTGATGTGTTCGGCTACTTCACGCTGGCCATCGACACGAGCAGCTGCACCACTGGTGCGTGGGGCCAGGCGGCGCGCGATGCGGCGACCGCAGCCGGCGTAGATCTGTCCGCCTACACCAACATCGTCTACGCCTTTCCCAAGCAGTCGGCCTGCTGGTGGGGCGGGTTTGCCAATCTGCCGGGCAAGAACAGCTGGATCAACGGCTCACTGTCGCTCTATGTGGCCAGCCATGAATTGGGCCACAACTTCGGGCTCAACCACGCCTCGAGCCTGACCTGTACGAGCGCCGGAGTGCCGGTCGCGTTCTCCAACAACTGCACCCGTGACGAGTACGGCGACCCGTTCGACGTGATGGGCGCTCAGGGGCAGCGCCGCATGGACAACTTCCACCTCTGGCAGCTCGGGATCCTTTCGGCCGGCGACGTGGAAACCGTCACCGACAGCGGGACCTACCACGTGGCCACTGCGGAACTGACCGGAGGGTCGCCGCGCATCGTGCGTATTCCACGCTACTCAGGCGACTGGTACTACCTCGAGTTTCGCCAGCCCTACGGGCTGTTCGACAACTTCTCTCCCGGTGCGCCGGTAGTGAACGGAGTGAGCATCCGCATTGCGCCCGGAGTCGGCAGCCTGGGGCGCTCGAAGCTCATCGACGCCACTCCGGAAACCCCCGGGTTCGGTGACTCGGCACTGGGCGTGGGCCTTCTCTTCGCCGACAAGCTGAACGAGATCTACGTCGTAACCGAGGCAATCAGCGCCACCGAGGCGACCGTGCTGATCCATGTCGGGCCGGATGCGCTGCCGCCTGACGCGCCGACGAACCTGGCTGCCAGCCACGGCGACACGTCGGTCTCGCTGGGCTGGTCACCGGCCACCGACGACGTGTACGTCACCGGCTACCGCGTCGCGCGTGACGGCGCGAGCGTCGGCCACGTATCCGGCACGACGTTCGACGACCACGGCCTCGCCCAGGGCCGGACATACACGTACTCGGTCACGGCTCTCGACGAAAGCGGAAACGTCAGCCTGCCCGCACAGGTCTCGGTTTATCTGCCCGACACGCAGGCACCCGGCGCACCGGGCCGAGTGACCGCGACTCAGGCCGGTGACGGGGGCGTCGCGCTGGGGTGGACTGCCGCGTCCGACAACGTCGGGGTCAGCGGCTATCGGGTATCACGCGACGGCACGGTGTTGGGCACGACCTACGCCACGACCTTCACCGACCTCGCGCCGCTGCAGGGCACGGTGACCTACTCGGTGAGCGCCTACGACGCGGCCGGTAACGTCGGCCCGGCGGTGTCCACCAGCACGGTCGTGCCCGATACCGTCGCTCCCACCCTTGACGGGCCGCTGCAGTTCGCCGTGTCGCCTGCCGGACAGGTCACCCTGAGCTGGCCGGCAGGGTCGGACAACGTGGGCGTCACCGGCTACGAGGTGTGGCGCGACGCAACGTTGATCGCATCGCCCTCGGGCACCAGCTTCATTGACCCCGGCACGACCGTGACCAGCACCTACGACTACGAGGTGGCCGCGCGCGATGCCGCGGGCAATTTCAGCGTTCCACTGTCAGGCTCCGCCTATGTCGCGGACCTCGTGCCGCCGACGGCGCCGGGCTCGGTCACGGTCAACGCCGATGGCGCCCAGTCAGTCGCAGTCAGCTGGACGGCCGCCACCGACAACGTCGGGGTCGACCACTACCTGGTCTCGATCGACGGCGCCCCTGCGGACAGCACTTCCGCGCTGTCTGTGTCTGACATCCCGGCGGCGGACGGGGTCACTCACCAGCTGGCCGTCACGGCCGTCGACGCCGCGGGAAATGTGGGGCCTCCAGCGATAGCCTCCATCACCCTGGCCGCAGTCGACACGCAGCCGCCATCGGTGCCTGCCAATCTGCAGGCCACCGCCCGGCACCACCGACGGGTATTCCTGTCCTGGGACGCGAGCACCGACAACCAGGCGGGCACGATCAGATACAAGGTCTTCCGCGGCCGCAAGCGCATCGCCACGGTGACCGCCACCTCATTTGTCGACCGAACGCCACGCATCAGGCGCTACCGATACCGCGTGAAGGCGATCGACGAGGCCGGCAACAGGAGCGTCTTCAGCGTCTGGGTGAGAGTCAGGTCGCGCCGCTAGCCCTGCGGTTGACACCGAGCACGACAAAGGCGACATTCGCGTCGTGAGCGACGCAGTCGGTCCCGGCGAGGCTGCTCGTCGCCTGGGCATCAGCACCCGCACCGTCCAGCGCTGGCTGCGTGAAGGACGGCTGCCTGCGGTGAGAGTGGGCGCGCACACCAAGGTCCTCGCCTCCGCGCTGCCGGGCGGGCGTTTGTCGAACGGGCGCATCACCCGCCTGCTGGTCGCCAACCGCGGCGAACTGGTGGTGCGCATTGCCCGGACCTGCCGGCGGCTCGGCATCGCCAGCCTGGCCCTCGTTGCGCAGGACCAGGCACGCGCCTGGTGGACTCGTGCCGCCGACGAAGTCGTCCCACTCATCGACGCCACCTATCTGGACGCAGCGGCGGTCCTTGATGCCGCACGCGCGGCACGCGCCGATGCGCTGCACCCCGGCTACGGCTTTTTGGCCGAGAACCCGGACTTCGCACAGGCAGTCATCGATGCCGGGTTGATCTGGGTCGGCCCCCCGCCACAGGCGATGCGCACGCTGGGTGACAAGTCGGCCGCGCGCCACCTGGCCGAAGCCGTCGGCGTGCCGGTGCTGCCCGGGTACGACGGACCCGGGCAGGCCGACCAGCACCTGGCGCGCGAGGCACGCCGCGTCGGGTACCCGGTGCTGCTCAAGCCGAGCGCGGGCGGGGGCGGCAAGGGCATGCATCTGGTGGAACATCCGTCGGATCTTCGTGAGGCCCTGGGCCGGGCGCGGCGCGAAGCGACCGCGGCATTCGGCGACGACCGGCTGGTGATAGAGCGTTACCTGCCGCGGCCGCACCACGTGGAGATCCAGTTCCTGGCCGATCAGCACGGCAACGCAATCCATCTCGGCGAGCGCGAGTGCTCGCTGCAGCGCCGACACCAGAAGGTGATCGAGGAGGCTCCGTCACCGGTCGTCGATGAGACGCTGCGCAAACGCCTGGGCGACGCCGCCCTGGCACTGGTCGCGGCGGCGGGTTACCAGGGCGCTGGCACGGCCGAGTTCCTGGTCGATGGCCGCGGCGGTTTCTACTTCCTTGAGGTGAACGCCCGGCTCCAGGTCGAGCACCCGGTTACCGAGCTCGTGACCGGCCGTGACCTCGTCGCCGACCAGCTGGCGATCGCCCAGGGCGAACACCTCGACACGTCCCAAAGCCAGGTTCGCCTGTCGGGACATGCGATCGAGGCCCGCCTGTACGCAGAGGACGCGCGCGCCGGCTTCCTGCCGGCAACCGGCGAGGTCCTGGATGTCCGCTGGCCAGACATCGACGGACTGCGCGTGGATGCGGGCATCGGTGTCGGGGACGTGGTCGGGACGCGCTACGACCCGCTGCTGGCCAAGCTGATCGGCCACGGGCAGGACCGTGGCGCGGCGCTGTCCAACCTGGGCAGTGCCTTGAACGGGACTCGCGTCCTGGGCGTGACCACCAACCGCGGCTTCCTGCGCTGGCTGATTGCGCGGCCGGAGGTGGAGGCCGGTTTGACCAACACCGAATTGATCGACGAGCACTGGCACCCGGGGACCGCCCTGCCCGAGGAAGCATGGTCGGTGGCCGCGGCCGCGCTGGCGGCCGGCCTGGCGGCGGACACTGGTGGCCGCGTCGGGTTCCGCCTGAATGGGCCGGCGCGTTTGCGAGTATGCATCGGGCAGGAGGAGCGGTCGGTGGAAATCCGCCCGCACGAAATCGCGGCCCCGTGGACGTGGCTGGCACCAGGCGACGGATCGGTGGTGCTCGACATCGACGGTGAGGCTGTACGCGCCCGCCTGGCCCGGTCACCGAGCGTGGAGGCGGCGGTTCGGCAGGCTGGGCAGCATGGCCAGGCAGCACAGCACGTGACGGCACCCATGCCCGGCTCGGTGCTGGCCATCCGCGTCAAGCCGGGTGACCAGGTCGAGGCTGGTCAGGTACTGCTCGTGCTCGAGGCGATGAAGATGGAGAACGGGGTGTCAGCGCCCGGTGGCGGCCAGGTGGTGCGCATCCTGGTGGCGCCCGGTGCCCAGGTCCAGCGCGGCGAGACACTGATCGAGCTGGCATAGACTCGGCGCCATGGCACTCCCGGCGCGAGCACGCATCTACGAGGTCGGACCCCGGGACGGCCTGCAGAACGAGGCTGCGGCCGTATCGACCGGCGACAAGCTTGAGTACATCCGCCGGCTGGCCGCCTCCGGGCTGCGCGAGATCGAGGCCACCAGCTTCGTGTCGCCACGGGCTATACCTCAGCTGGCCGACGCGGACGAGCTGTTGCCCCGTCTGCTCGGCAGCGCACAGGACGGGGTGCGCTACCCGGTACTGGTACCGAACATGCGCGGCATGGCACGAGCGGAGTCGGCCGGTGCCCACGCGCTGGCGGTCTTCACCGCGGCCAGCGATGCGTTCACGCAGCGCAACATCGGCATGACGATCGCCGAATCGCTGGCTGCCTTCCAGCCCGTGCTCGAGCGCGCCGGGGAGCTCGGCTGGTGGACGCGTGCCTACGTGTCCACCGCTTTCGGCTGCCCGTTCACCGGCCGCGTCGGCGTTGAGCGCGTCGTCGACGTCAGCCTCCGCCTGGCCGAGCTGGGCGCCAATGAGATCTGCCTGGGCGACACCATCGGCGTCGGCGTTCCGGGCCAGGTGCACGACCTCACGGCCGCGCTTCTCGCGGCTGGCCTGCCTCTGGAACGTCTCGCCTACCACTTTCACGACACGCGCGGCACGGCGCTGGCCAACGTCGTGGCCGGCCTCGAGGATGGCGTCGCCTGCTTCGACTCTTCGACCGGTGGCACGGGCGGCTGCCCGTATGCGCCGGGCGCGGCCGGCAACCTGGCAACCGAGGACCTGGTCTACCTGCTCGACGGGCTGGGCATCGAGCACGGTGTCAGCCTGGCCGGCGTGCTCGACGCGGCACGGTTCATAGCCGGCGCGCTCGGCCGGCCGCTTGCCAGCAAGGTGGGCCAGGCCGGCGGCTGGGATGCGGCCACCGGGGCACGGACTTACGCGGCGGAGGCCTAGCGACCCTGTTGCAGTGCGGCCTCCACGGCGGCCTGCACCTGGGGAAGGCTCGCCTGATCGGTCGACAGCAGCATGACGTTGCGCTTCGAGATCCACCTCGCATCGTGAAGATCCACCAGCCCTGCGGCGATTTCAGGGCAGGCGCTCAGTAGCACACCCGGATCGAATGCGCGCCGTGCCGAACTCGACCGGAAGAGCAGGACGAGGCTGACCGCCAGTGGCAGGCCCGACTCCGGCCCCACGCCCACGACCGGCGCGGTCGCATACGCCTGGGCATGCAGGCTGGCATGGCAGTCGGCGCCAACGGACAGTGGCATGAAATCGACGTACGGGAACCGCGCGGTCAGCTGTGACAGCAGCGCCACCGGGCCCATCGGCGCGGTGAGCGTGGCGCGATCCCCCGACCAGACGGCACGCTGGACGGTCAGCGTGAGCGGACAGTAGCCCCCGCCGTCGAGTATGCAGTTCGTGTTGGGAGCAACCGTGGCACGCACGATGCGCGGCCCGGGTGCCTTGCCGAGGCTGACGTCAAGCGCCACGGCGTCGGTGCGCGACGACCCCGCCGGCACGTCGAAGAGTGCCGCCGGCCAGCACCAGAAGCCGTCCAGCACGGAGCTGCAATCGAGCGGCCGGTACCAACCCGCGACGAGCAGGGACGTACCGATCGGCAGCCTCGCCACGCTGCTCACGCGCGCAACCTGATCCCCCCGAAACGTCGTGGGTATGCCGTCCAGGTAGCGTGCGCCGTCATCCATGGTGACCGCGGGCAGGTCGGTCGGCAGCTGGCCCGCGAAACGGATGGGGACGAAAGGCACCGTCACCAGGACCCTTCCCGTCGCCCGCGGGCCGGCTGAAGCGGGCGCCGTCGCGGACGCCGTCGCGGCCGGCGTGGCGACGGAGGCCGGAATTGGCGGAGGGCTGGGCCTTGGCGTAGACGGCGGTGTGCTCGTGCCCAGGTTGCCGAGCGCGATCAGCGCCACCAGCAGCCCGGCCAGCGCGACTGCAGACGAGCGCCAACCGATCCGCGCGCCGCGCGGACGGTCGAGCTCAACCGGCGGTCGTCGGTCCAACCCAGACAATGCTGGCTACCTGAAGACGCGGCTGGCAGGCGACCGCCAGGCTGATCGAGCAGGCCGGGTCGGGCTCCAGCCGTCCGCGCATGATCCGCGCCCCCAGCTCGGCAGACTGGCTCGAGACGGCCAACCAGTCGGTGGTCAGCCATCCGGCACCCTGCTGGTTGACCGGTACGTCCGACAGCACAGCCGACGCGCATTGGCCGTGCCCGGCAGGCCCGCCATAGCACACAGGCGGGACGTACCAGCCGCCGACCAGCATGCTGGAACCGAGCGGTTGGAGCAGGGCATCACGGACTCGCAGGACGGCCTGGCCATCAAGACGCGTGGGAATGCCGTCGAAATACTCGGTTCCGTCTGGTGAGCGGGGGATCGGTCGGCCGACAGCCGGAGCGCCGTTGCGCGATGCGACGAACGGCAGCGGAGTGACCGGTGGATGGGTAAGCCGAGCGGACGGTGTTGGCTGCGGCGAGGCAGCGGGCGGAACGCCCGCGGACGGGAACAGCCTGGGTAGCGCCACCAGAGCGAGCAGGGCGACGGCCAGGGCAACGGCCGGACGCCGCCAATGCATGCTGGTCGTCGCGGCCCTGGTCGGCTCGGCGCGCAGAACGTCAACATGGTCGCTCGGCTCGCCGCGTACGGTCGGCCGACTGCCCCCGCGCTGATGCATCATCGACCCCATTGTCTCTGTCTACGCACACTTGGCCCAGACGGTTCTCACGCTCAATCCTGCTACGATGCAAGGGTCGATCGGTCGAGTCCCGGCCGGGCTTCAGGGAGCAATGGACAGCGTCGTACTCCTTCTGAATTCTGATTACGAGCCCCTCAACGTCTGCAACGTCAGGCGTGCGTTCCGCCTCGTCTTCGGGGAGAAGGCAGAGGTAATCCAGTACGACCATCACGAGATCCGGACCCCGACGACCTTCTTCCGGGCGCCCAGCGTCATCCGCCTCCATCACCGCATCAAGCGTCCCCGTCCCCGCGTGCGCCTGTCGCGGCGGGAGATCTTCGCGCGCGACAAGTACACCTGCCAGTACTGCGGCACGCAGACTCACGACCTGACGCTCGATCACATAATCCCGCGCCATCGCGGCGGCGCGCACAGCTGGGACAACCTCGTCGCGGCATGCAAGCGCTGCAACCATCGCAAGGGTGGCCGGTTCCTCGACGAGGCGCGTATGCGACTGATGCGCGCGCCGTTCGAGCCGCGTTGCAACGTCTACACGCTGTTCACGCCCTACCTGTCCGATCCACGCAACGAGCCCTGGCGCGACTACCTGTTCGTCGGCCAGAACTGAGCCAGCACGAGCCGGCTCAATGGCGCGCTCGGCGTCCATCGCTCCGCCATCAGACGTCATCGGCGTTCTGGAGACGCTGTGGCGCGCCGGCCACGCGGCGTACCTGGTCGGCGGCGGCGTGCGTGATGAGCTACTCGGGCGGCCCGTCACCGACTGGGATATCGCCACCGACGCACGCCCGGAGCGTACGCGCGAGCTGCTTCCGGCCGGGCGCTACGAGAACCGCTTCGGGACGGTCACGGTGCCGACCGGCGCGCGCAACGTGGAGGTCACGACGTTCCGGCGCGACCATCGTTACGCGGACCATCGGCGGCCCGACTCGGTGACGTTCTCTGACGAGATCGGCGAAGACCTGCTGCGGCGCGATTTCACGGTCAACGCCATCGCCTGGGGCCGGCCCGCAGGCGATGTGTCCGAGTCGGCAGTCGTGGATCCGACCGCGGGCCTGGCCGACCTGCGCCGGTCGGTCCTGCGCGCCGTCGGCGACCCCCTCGTGCGCTTCGATGAAGACGCCCTGCGCCTGCTGCGCGCGGCTCGACTGGCGGCCCAGCTGCACTTCGAAATCGAGCCGCGTACCCGCGCGGCCATGACAGAATCGGCCGATCTGGCGCGCTGGGTGTCGGCCGAGCGCGTGGGTGCCGAGCTGCGGCGCATGGTCGCCGCCGATCCGCCATCGGCCGCCTTCAGGATCCTGTCGGAGGCGGGCATCCTGAAGGCCGTCCTGCCCGAGCTGGCAGCGCAGCAGGGCGTGCCCCAGGACAAGCAGCCCGGGCACGACCTGTGGGACCACTGCCTGGCGACCGTTGACGCGGCGGCTGTCATCGATCCGCCCAACCAGGTGCTGCGCCTGGCCGCGCTGCTGCACGATATCGGCAAGCCCGAGACCTATGCCGACGGCCACTTCATCGGGCACGACGCCCGGGGAGCCGACCTGGCGGCGGCGCTACTTACCCGTTTCGCCTTTCCGCGCGCCGAGATCGAGCGCATTTCACGGTTGATCAGGGAGCACATGTTCAGCTATGAGCGGCGTTGGACGGGCGCCGCGGTGAGGCGGTTCATCCGCCGCGCCGGCCCCGACCTTGTCGAGGACCTCCTCGCGCTGCGCGAGGCGGACAACCTGGGCAGCGGCCAGCCGGCCAACGCCGACCATCTCGATGAGCTGCGCCGTCGGGTGCGCGACGAACTGGCCGCACACCCGCCGTTGAGCCTGCACGACCTGGCAATCAACGGCGAGGATCTGATCGGCGAACTGGGGCTGCGGCCCAGCCCGTTGGTGGGGGAGCTGCTCGAGCGCCTGCTGGGCTCGGTCATCGCCGATCCGCGGCGGAACCAGCGTGAAGTGCTGCTCGCGCAGGCCCGGCACTACCTTGCGGCGCACAGATGATCGAGGTCCTGCTGCAGGCCGAGCGCCTGTTGCTGCACGGCATGGTCGACCAGGCGGAAGAGATATATCGGGGCGCGGTCGAGCGCGACCCGAACAACGCGATCGCCGTGGTGGGCCTCGCGCGCGTGGCGCTCGAGCGCGGCGATGATCGGCTGGCCTACGAGCGAGCCCGCCAGGCATTGGACATCGATCCCCAGAACACAGCGGCGCTGCGGCTCGAGGCCCGGCTGTCTGAGGTCCTGTCAGCGCGCGGCGAGAACGTTGGGCAACCTGCCCGCCCTGTAACCGAGCCACCGCCCGATTCGTCTGCCGAGCCAGCGCCGCCCCCGTCGGACCCGTCGGCCGCCTCCTCTGAGCAGTCCGTGTTCACGCGTAACAGATCCATGTCCGAGGCACGTCAACTCGAACAGCGCCGAACGGCTGAAAGACAGGCTGCCGGCGAGCCGGCGCGCCCATCGCCGCACGAGCCCGAGCCGCGGCCCGGGCTCGTGCGTCGGCTACTGGGCAGGTAACCTGGAGAGAGGGTGGGCGAATGAGGGTGCTCGTAACTGGCGGAGCGGGCTACGTCGGTAGTGTCAGCGCGGAGCGGCTGATCGGCGCCGGCCACGAAGTGACCGTGCTCGATTCTCTGGTCAAGGGCCACCGCGCGGCGGTGCCTGAAGGCGCACGGCTGGTGATCGGCGAAGTGGGCGACCGCCAGCTCGTCACGAACACGGTGCGCGAGGACGGCATCGACGCGGTGCTGCATTGCGCCGGGTTCTCGCTGGTGGCCGAATCGATGGTCACCCCCGAGCCGTACTTCGACGCAAACGTCCGCGACGGCATCACCCTGCTCGACGCGATCCACGAGGCCGGCGTCAGGCGCATCGTCTTCTCGTCCAGCGCGTCGGTGTACGGGGCACCGGCGCGTGTACCGATCGAGGAAGACGACCCACTGGCACCGATCAACACCTACGGCGCCACCAAGCTGGCTTTCGAGATGGCGCTGGCCGCCTACTCGCTCGCCTACGGCTGGGGCAGCGTCGCCCTGCGCTACTTCAATGTGGCCGGGGCGAGCGAATCGCTGGGCGAGGACCACCGACCGGAAACACACCTGATCCCCAACGTCCTCAGGGCCGCAGCCGGCGGCCAGCCGGTGACGCTATTCGGGACTGACTACCCGACGCGGGACGGAACGTGCATACGCGACTACATCCACGTCGTCGACCTGGCCGCTGCGCACCTCGCGGCGCTCGAGCTGACCGCCGACCTGGAGCCACAGATGCTCGCCTGCAACCTGGGCACGGCGACCGGGTTCAGCAACCGGGAAGTGTTCGAGGCAGCGCAGGCGGTGGTCGGGCGGCCGATCCCTCACGAGTGGGGACCGCGACGAGGAGCGGGTGATCCGCCAGCGCTGGTCGCGAGCAATGAGAAGGCACGCGAGCGCCTGGGCTGGCAGCCACGCCATGGCTCCCTGGAAGAGATCATCACCTCGGCGTGGCGCTGGCGACAGGCGCATCCGAAAGGCTATCCCGACGGGGTGCCCGAGTCGTAGAGTCAACGCTCATGGGAGCTGACAAGGCACGCGACGACCCTGCCACCGATCCGCGTGCGTGGCGGCCGCAGACTGCGCATCACGGCCGCTTCCGGCCCAGGATCGTCGATCCCGTCCTGGAACCCCTGTGGAACGGCACCCGCGTCCTGGCCCACTACGCGGAATTACCCGATGCCACGCAATGGGGCACGCTCGATGTTCGCGACGCACGAGGCGCGGACGTGGCTGAGGTCGCGCCGCGCGCACTCGATGCGCTGCGCCGCTCGATCGCTGCCGCGGAGGCAATTCTCGATGGGGTCATCACCGATCAGGTCGAGGCTGGAACCGCGCACGCCGAGCCGCTCCTGGATACGCCCTTTTCGTTGCGCCGGCTGCTGCGCCGGGGGCGGTCGGGCGCCGGCTCGCGGCACCACGTCGCGCAGGATGAGGCGCACGAGGTCGGCTTCGTGGCACTCGATCTGCTGAGCATCGACGGCCAGCCCCTGCTGGACGTGCCGTTGCTCGAACGCCGGCGACTGCTCGAGAGCGTCATGACGCAGAGCCGGCTGATTCGGCTCACGCCCTGGGCCCGGCCACCGATGCGCACCTGGTTTGCCACGTGGCGCGCGGTCGGCTTTCGGGGCATGGTGGTCAAGGGTGCCAACAGCCGCTACGTCCCCGGCAAGGTGAGCCACGAGTGGACGATCCTCGACCGGATGCCTTGATCGGCGCATGGTTCGAGCGTGATTGAGGCGCGGGCAGGCGGTCGCAACTGGCCACTGGTCGTTCGTCCTGCGCAAGAGGCGGACGCCGACGCCGTGCTGAACTTTGCCACGCATACCTGGGACCACTGGGATTACATCCCCAATGCCTGGCCGGTGTGGCTGACGGCGGACGATGGGGCGCTGCTGGTCGCCGCCCCGGGCAAACCGGCCGACGGCTCGCAGCCGCGCGACAGGGAGGGCCAGCCACTGGCCGTCGACCACGCCGTGGCCGTGGCACGCGTCGCGCGGGGCGGGCCGGGCGAGGTTTGGCTCGAGGGCATTCGCGTCGACCCGCGCGTGCGTGGCATGGACGTGGCCACCGACTTCCAGACCGCCGAGCTGCACTGGGCCACGGCTTTCGGCGCGACGGTGGTGCGCTACGCGACCGGTGAACGGAACGAAGGCTCGCACCGGTTGGGAGCGCGACACGGCTTCACCCAACTGGCCGTATTCGCCAACTGGTGGTGGACGGTCGACCCCGAGAGCGATCCCGACCTGCCCAGCTCGTTCCGCGCGGACGTGCGTGAAGAAGCGACTCGTCGCCGGCAGGGACTGCTGGCCAGGATGGCGGCGGATGGCTGGATGGCGGAGCCGGCTGACACTGACGAGCTCTGGCAGGCCCTGTCGGCGGACCCGACCTTCCTGGCTGGAGCGCGCCTGTACGAGCCGCGCGCGTGGGCAATGCAGGAGCTGACGCGCGCGGCCTTCGAGCGCCACGTCCAGCGTGGCGAGGTGTTGCTGAATGGCTCACCCGGGCAGGACGGCAGCGGGCGCTGGGCGCTCGCCATCGTGTTGCGCGAGCAGTCGCCGGCCGAGGACTCGTCGCTCCGCCTGGCGCTCCTCGCCGGCAACTCCGTGCGCGCGCTGCAGCTGGCCCAGCGCACGCGCGAACTGGCATACGAAATGATCCGCTTCCGTGTCCCGCTGGACGCCCCCCTGACCGCCGACAACGAGACGGATTGGCCGTCGTGGGGCTTTCATCGCGCGGAGTTCCGCCTGCATATCCTGGGGCGTCCGTTGGACCCCAGCCACCCGCCTCCGGCACTCGATCCGGCCCGGCTCGAGCTGTCAGATCTGCCCGACGTCCGCTAAGGTGAAGCGGATGCCAGCGGCTGCCCTGCCCAAAGCGATCCGCGACGAGGTGGCCCGCCTCGGCAGTGCCGACATCATGGTCGGCATTCCGTCGTTCCGGAACGCGGCGACCATCGGCTACGTGGCCCGTGCGGCCCAGGCCGGCCTGGTCCAGTACTTCCCGGACATGCGGCCCGTGCTGGTCAACGCTGATGCCGACTCGCCCGACGGTACCCGGCGCGTGGTGGTCGAGACGGAGCCGCCCGACTACATCGAGCGCATCCTGCTGGTCCGTCCCAAGAACCGCCTGCAGCGCATCAGCCTGACCTATCCCGAGGTGGACGGCGTGGGCGGCAAGGGCGCCGCACTGCGCACAATTTTCCAGATCGCGGCGGCGCTCAAGGTGCAGGCGCTGGTGGTCGTCGACTCCGACCTGCGTTCCATCGTTCCCGAGTGGATCGAACTCCTGGCGGGACCCATCCAGAAGGGCGGCTTTGACTTCGTCGCGCCTCTCTACTCGCGCTACAAGTACGACGGCACGATCACCAACACCGTTACCTATCCGTTGACAAGGGCGCTCTACGGGCTGCGCATCCGCCAGCCGATCGGCGGCGACTTCGGCGTCAGCGGCGACCTGATCGCGCACTACCTGGAGCAGGACGACTGGGACGCGGACGTCTCCAAGTTCGGCGTCGATATCTGGATGACCACCAAGGCGATCACCGGCGGCTTCGCCGTGTGCCAGACGCGCCTGGGCGCGAAGGTGCACGACCCCAAGGATCCGGGCGCCGATCTGGGACCCATGTTCAGCCAGGTCGTGGCCACGCTGCTGCGCCTGACCAACGAACACCACGAGCGCTGGGCCAACGTTCGCGGCTCGCACGAGGTGCCCGCCTACGGCTTCGAGCGCATCCTCGAGCCGCCGCCACTGCAGGTGAACACCCGTCGCCTGCTGGACGAATTCGCCAAGGGTCGCCTGAACGTGGGCGAGGAGTGGCAGGTAGCCCTGTCAGCGGACAACTGCGCGGTGGTCACCGAGCTGTCGCACGAGGCCGGGCGACTGGTCGAGGACTGGCTGCGCGTGGCGGCCTCACCGGAGGCACAGGAGATCGACTCGACCTTCACCTTCCCCGACGAGACATGGGCACGCGTCGTCTACGACGTCTGCAGCGCATTCCACGAGCGCCGGCTACCGCTGGATCAGCTGGTCGCCGCGTTGATCCCGCTGTACTTCGGACGGGTCGCCAGCCTGATCTTCGAGACGCATGCGTTGACGACCGACCAGGCGGAGGCGTTCGTCGAGCGCCAGGCGCGCGCTTTCGAGCTGACCAAGCCCTACCTCCTCGATAGGTGGGCTGAGACGCCACAGCAGCGGTCCGGCAACGGGCGCCGAAAGAAGACGAGCACGTGAGCTCACCGCCACTGCCACAGCGCATCCTGCTGCCCCTGGCCAACCCACGCACCGCGGCAGATCTGGTCCGCATCGGTGCTGCGCTCATGCGGCCTGGGGGCTCGCTGACCGCCCTGGGCATCGTCGAGGTGCCCGAAGGTATGGCCCTCTCCGAGGGCGCGACCCGTGCCCGCCAGGCGCGCCGGCTGCTCCAGCGCGTCCTCGAGTTCGCGCCACCGGGTGTCGACCTGCGGACGGTCGTGCGCATCGGCCGGCGCGCCGCCGAGGGCATCGTCGAGCTGGCCGCCGAAGAGGAAGCGGACCTGATCATCTTCGGCTGGGGCGGCCGCGCGGGTGGCAAGCGGGGCACCAGCGGGGCAGTCTTCAGCCCGACGATCGACGAGGTGGTCCGCGACTCGCCGTGCAACATCGCGGTCGTCAAGCAACGCGGCATCAGGAACGTCGAGCGCATCCTCACGCCAGTACGCGGCGGGCCACACGCCGAGCTGGCGCTTGCCTACGCCTCCGCGCTCGGCCGTCATTTCGACGCCCGCGTCGACGTCATGCACGTCGTGCCACCGGACATCACACCGGTCGTGCGTACCCAGGCCGAGCGCGCGTTGGCCACATTCGTGAAACAGCACGGCGGCGACCCGGCGCAGCCCCTGCTGGTCGACGGCTTCAACGTCGGTGGCACCATCCTGAAGGAGGCGGACACGGCGCAGCTGCTGGTCATGGGCGCCAGCGCGATGACGCCGACCGACGTGGCACAGGTAGATGGCGCACTGTTCGGCGTGCTCCCCGAGACCATCGCCCAGCACGCCCGGCCGTCGGTCATCGTGGTCAAGACACGCGAGCAGATCAGCCACCAGCTGTTCGAAAAGCGCGCCGCCCAGGCCGAGTCGCTCGAGGCCGCCGACAAGGCCGCCGAGCAGGGCCGCAGCGTTCCCGCGCGAGTCGACCGCTGGTTCGCCGAGTCGAACTATCACCACAGCGAGTTCGCTGACCTGGAGCGGCTGGTGGGCCTGAAGCACAAGCAGGGCGTGACGATCAGCGCAATTCTGCCGACGCTCAATGAAGCGGCGACGATCGGACCGATCGTGCGCACTGCCCGGCGCGAGCTCATGGAGAAGGTCCCGCTCCTCGATGAGCTGCTGGTCATCGATTCCAATTCCGACGATGACACGCGGGCAATCGCCGAAGCCGAGGGCGCACGGGTCGTCATCCATCAGCACGTGCTGCCCCACTACGGCAGCTACCGCGGCAAGGGCGAGGCCCTCTGGAAGAGCCTCTACGAAACGACCGGCGACCTGATCGCCTGGTCCGACACCGATATCGTGGACTGGCATCCGCGCTTCCTGTACGGCACCCTGGGCGCGCTGCTGGTCGAACCCAAGATCGGTTATGTCAAGGCCTACTACCAGCGGCCGATCGTCCAGAACGGCGTGCTCAAGGCAGGCGGCGGCGGGCGAGTGACCGAGCTCGTCGCGCGACCGCTGATCAACCTGTTCTTCCCCGAGCTGTCCGGCTACATCCAGCCACTCGCGGGGGAGTACGCCGGCCGGCGCGAACACCTCGAACAGATCCCGTTCTTCACCGGCTATGCGGTGGAGATCGGCCACCTGATCGACCTGGTTGAGCGGTTGGACCTGGCCGGCTTGGGGCAGGTCGACCTGGACGTTCGCGTGCACCGCAACCAGGAGCTCGAAGGGCTGTCGCGCATGAGCTTCGTCATCCTCCAGGCGGTCATGAAACGACTCGAGGAGCGGCGCAAGGCGCGCCTGTTCGCCGAGCTGGGCTCGACCATCAAGCTGCCACGCTCGAAGCCGGGCCAGCTCTCGCTCGAGGTGACCGAGCTCGCCGACCACGAGCGGCCGCCGATGATCCGCATCCCGGAGTACGCGGCAAGGCGGTCCGCCGCCGCGGAGACGCCGGCCGCGGCCAGGAAGCCGGCCGCGGCCAGGAAGTCAGCCACGGCAAAGAAGCCGGCCGCGGCCAAGAAGCCGGCCGCGAACTCCTGACGCCCGTGCGCGCGACGCCCCTGCGCGTGCTGATCGCGCCCGATGCCTTCAAGGGCTCACTCGACCCAACGGCGGTCGCGACCGCGCTGGCTGACGGCTGGCGTCGTGCGCGGCCACTCGACGAGATCCGTCTGGTGCCACTCGCGGACGGCGGCGAGGGGACCCTCGAATCGCTCAAAGCCGCCGATGGCGACTGGCTGGAACTTCCCGTTCATGCGCGCGATCCGCTGGACCGACCGGTCCGGGCCAGGTTCCTGCGCCGTGCCGAAACCGGAGTGGTGGAACTCGCCTCCGCCTCGGGCCTCTCGCGTCTTGCGCCGGGCGAGCGCGACGCGCTTGCGGCCTCGACCTTCGGCACCGGCCAGGTCATGGCTGCCGCCATCGGCCTGGGCGTGCGCGACCTCGTGCTCGGCCTGGGCGGGAGTGCCACCTCGGACGGTGGCTCGGGATTGCTCGCCGCCCTGGGCGCTCGCTTCCTCGACCGCGACGGCCACGACCTCCTGCCGGGTGGCGGCCCGCTCGCGCAGCTGGCACGCGTCGATCTGGGTGAGTTGTCGTCCGTGCTGGCGGAGGTGCGCCTGACGATCGCCTCGGACGTCACCAACCCGCTGCTCGGCCCTGCCGGCGCCGCGGCGACGTACGGGCCACAGAAAGGCGCCGACGAGGGACAGGTGCGACAGCTGGAGAGCAATCTCGCGCACTATGCCGACGTGCTCGAGGCGGCGACCGGTCACCGCGTGCGCGACGTTCCCGGAGCGGGAGCGGCGGGCGGCACGACGGCCGGCCTGCTCGCGGTTGCCGATCATTTCGCATCGTTCCAGATCCGCCCGGGTGTCGCCGTGGTCATGGAGCTGACCGACTTCGAGGCGGCGCTCGCGGCCGCCGATCTGGTCATCACCGGCGAGGGCCGCGTCGACTCGCAGACCGGCTTCGGCAAGACGGCCCAGGGCGTCGCGCTGCGTGCCCACGCAACCGGCCGGCCGTGCATCTGCTTCGGCGGGGGTGCGACGCCGGAGGGCATCGCCGCCCTGTCGGCAGCCGGAGCCGTGACCGTGCCCGCCGTCGAGCAGCCGATGTCACTCGAGCAGGCCATCGCCGCCGGTTCGGCACCACTCATGCGCGCCGCGGAGCGTGCCGCCCGCCTCGTCTCGCTTGGCCAACGACCGTGACCAGGAAGCCCAGGCGGCGCGCCAAGCCCGATCCGGTCAAAACCTGGGTGCGTGGCCTCGCCCGTCGCCGGCCCGACCTCATGTCCGACACGCTGGCCGCCTTGCGCGAGATGTACGGCCGCCCCGTCTGGCAGCGCGTGCACGATCCGACCAGCGAGCTGGTCCTCACGATCCTGTCGCAGAACAGCGCCGACGTGAACGCAGAGCGGGCCTTCGACGCGCTGTGTGACCGCTGGCCGCCGCCGACGGCGCCGACCTCAGCCGAGCGCAACGTGGTAAACCGGCCGGGCTGGGGCGGCCGCGGCATCGAACGTGCCGCCGCGGACTGGGCGGCGGTGGAGCACGCCGAGCCTGACGAGCTGGTGGCGGTCATTCGCCCGGGTGGCCTCGCACCGCAGAAGGCGCCCCGGATCCAGGCCGCGCTGCGCCACCTGCGCGAGGCGAGCGGCGGCTACTCGCTCGAGTTCCTGGCCGACCGCCCACCCGGCGAAGCGCTCGCCTTCTTCACCGCCGTACCGGGCCTGGGCCGCAAGACCGCGTCGGTCGTACTGCTCTTCTCGTTCGGTATGCCGCTGATGCCGGTCGACCGTCACATCGAGCGCGTGTCCAAGCGCATCGGGCTGATCCCCAAGAAGGCCACCGCCGAACGCGCCCACGACATGCTGCAGGCGCAGCTGGCGCCCGACCAGGTGCACGAGGCCCATGTCAACCTCATCACGCACGGGCGCCAGACGTGCCACGCGCTGCGGCCGGCGTGCCTTCGCTGTTCGATCGCACCGCGCTGCCGCTTCTTCAGCTCAAAGGCGCCCTGAGTCGACAGCCCGCCGGCCAGTGGGCCGGCGGGGCATGAACCCCCGGATTGCAGCCCATAGGTCCGCCCAGATCAACCATACGAACAGCACCACCAGCATCGCGTTGCGAATGTTGACTGCCAGCAGCAACGATGGCTCCTGCGCGATGAACTGTTTG
>CAZSWK010000020.1:0-29695 GCA_964610835.1 uncultured Anaerolineaceae bacterium
CGAGCTGGCCGATCCGGGCGCGAGCACCGCCTCCTGGGTCATTCGCTTCGCGGTCTTCTACGTCTCGCTGCTGGTCGCCATCGTTGTCGGCGGATCGATCCCGACCCTGATCGCCTGACAACCCGCCGGACCTGTCGGATGAAAACGACGAGTGTCACTCCGATCGTCACGCGTGCGGTAAGGCATGCACGCTGACGACTCCGACTACCGGCGGGCGGCCAGATTGGCGCACTAACCCCCCGCCGCGTCACTCGGAGTGGCGCCGGGGGTTGTTTCGTGTGGGCCCGCCGCACCTACCCACGGAATGACCGGTCGCGCCACTGACAGTGACACCGCAAGGGATAAGGGGCGTGGCGGCGGGCCAAGACCGGCGGCAAGCGGGCGACTGCGCTCGGCGAAACGCGATCGTGACACTGACAGTGACGGGAGGAGCGTGAGGCGGGCAGCGCCGACGGCCGGTGTTGTAGACGCAGTGCTACCAGTTGCTATACTACAGGCCGTGTTGGTCGACGCGAGCCCGCTGATCTACCTCGCCAAGATCGACGCCCTGGACGTATTCGAAGCCAGCGGCAATGTGCCGCTGCTTACGAAGGAAGTTGAACGGGAGGTCGCCCGACCCAGCCTGGCCTATGAACATCCCGACTCGCTGCTGATAGCCGACGCGCTGGCGTCGGGACTGCTGCAGCGGACCGAACTCACCGCCACGGAGATGGCCTCCGCGGAGCGCTTGCATGAGGCAGGCGGTCTTGATCGAGGTGAGGCGGAGGTCCTCGCCGCGGCAGTGTCGCGCGGCGTGGGAGTACTGCTGCTCGAGCGGCGCGCAACGCGGCTGGCACGCTCGATGGCCATCGACACCTGGACACCCCTGCGGATCCTGTTCGCGGGGACGGCCGACCACGCACTCCTGGCGACGCGCATCCGGGAGTTCGCGGCCCTGGTCCACATGCGCTTCGAGGACGTGCAAGCGGCGCTGAGACTCATCGAGGAACACGAACAATGATCGAGAGGCAGCAAGTCAACCTCCGGCTCGAGAAGGACCTGGTCGACCAGCTCGACGACCTGGCGCGTACCGAGCACGCGGACCGGACAGAGATCGCACGCCGGATCCTCGTGTCCGGCGTTGCGGAGGCGCGGATAGAGCGTGCGCTACGCGACTATGCCGCGGAGCGGATAACGGCCTGGCGCGCCGCACACGACGCGGGGGTATCGCTCTACGAAATGCTCGACCGAATCGCACAGCGGGGCATCCCCTACGAGCTCGACCCCGATGAGCTCCGCCAGCTCGGGACACAGGCGCCTGCAAAGCGGACGGCGCACGTCGCCGAGAAGCGAGCGCGCTACGAATCTGACGCCGACTCGGGCATCGATCGCCTGCGTGAGAAGTACAGGCCCAAGCGGGCGAAGTTTCTTTTCGTCGGCGAATCATCGCCTGCGCAGGGAACGCACTTCTACCGCGCCAATTCGAACCTCTTCCGGGCGACGAGGGCGGCTTACGCCGCGGCGCTGGGTGAGTCGGTGGTTCCGTCGGGCGAGGCGTTCCTGCGCTTCTTCGCCGACCAGGGTGCCTGGCTGGTCGACCTCGCCGATCGACCGGTCAACAGCCTTCCGCGGCCGGAGCGCCGTGCGGCGATCGAGGAGGGCGTCGCGGGGCTGGCCAGGACGATCGAATCGGAGCGGCCCGACTCGATCATCGCGGTCAAGCGCGACATCGGCGACGCGGTCCACCGCGCGGCGGAGCTGGCCGGATCAGGCGCGCAGGTCGTGGTTCTCCCCTTCCCGGTCCGCCAATGGGCGCCGATGTTCGTCCGCGATCTGGCCCAGTTCATCCGGGGTTGACGGACGCCGTTCTCCGCACCGGTAGCTGCAAGGCGATCGGCCGCGCGGCTAACCTGCTGGG
This sequence comes from uncultured Anaerolineaceae bacterium, assembly GCA_964610835.1. Classification (GTDB taxonomy): domain Bacteria; phylum Chloroflexota; class Limnocylindria; order Limnocylindrales; family CSP1-4; genus JALYGJ01. The sequence goes on from CAZSWK010000020.1 coordinate 1,898, forward strand.
GATACGGGCGCTTCGGGGGCCCGGCGGCGCGCCCTGAGGGAAGGGACGGCATCGAATGCTCATCTGGAAAGCGCTGCACATCCTGTCGATGTTCACGATGGTGGCCGGTTCATCGGCGCCGAGATCTTCTACGCGGCCGCGACGCCTGGCCCAGAATTGGGCCGCAACCTGCCGATACCATTAGGCTAGAGCCACATGCGGATGACTGACCTGAAGCCGGGGTGGGCCGTACTGTCCAATGACGGGCGGCGGTTCGGTAGCGTCATAGACGTCGGCCAGAATTACGTCCGAACGGCTCAGTCGGGCGGCGGCGATCTCTACATCCCGGCCTCCGCGATCGCCAACGTCGAGAACGGCGTCATCCATCTGAACCTTGCCCACAACGAAGCGCTGAACATGGGCTGGCAGCAGCAGCCGCGCGCCGACGACACCCTGGAGACCTCCCCCGAACCGGATCGGGACAGGCACGTCTGACGCTCCCGGACGGCCAGCGCGCGGCTGTGGCCCGGGCCGCCGTAGCGGCTCATCCCCCCGCCGGCTCATCCCCCGCCGCAGGCTCACCCCCCCGCCTTGATGCGTGTGCAGCATCGCCGGCCGACCATTCGCGCAGGGATCCTCCCCCGAATCGGCCGATTCGCACCCACCTCACGCAGGGAAGCGAAGGCTCTTGAACCTGTGTGCGCATCGGCCGCACGGGATTACTCGGCTGGGCGGCCGGTCCTACTTGACGCTTTGGACCGCCTGGCCGCGATGCGCGAGCGTGGCCGGACCCTCGCGCGCGCTGGACTCGGCTGCGACAATCATCGCGTCACGGGTGACGTGACCAGAGAGGAAGGTCCGAGATGGCCATGCCTGACGCGGTCAATGGAAGTCCGGGCGGGCCGGCGGCGGGGCCGGTTGACTCGCGCGGCGCGTGGGCCGCTCGCGGCCTGCATTCGGTCTGGCGGCACGTACGGGGCGCCGCGGAGCACATCCTGTTCGACGACACCGGCGCCCTCAACGATGAGGCGATGCCGAGCGGCTACGCGGCGCCCTATCGGCGTGGGTCGCGCCAGGTCCGCAACCTCTGGCACATCCCCTTCTAGCCGCTTTCCCCTCGCGTCAGCCCAGGCTGCCCGCCACGACGCGACCGCCGCGGACCACCGCCAGCGTGTGCGTCGGCCCGGCACGCGGGTCGGCATCGAGCACGGCGAAGCTGGCGGGCGTGCCCGGCTCGAGCGTCGTATCGGCCGGCCAGACCGGATCGTCGGTGTCGCCCAGGGGGATGACGAAGGCGCCGCGCAGCTCGACGAAGTGCGAGTCGCCACGCGAGATGGCACGCACGACTTCCTCCGGACCAACCATCAGCACCGTGTCCCACGCCCAGGCGATGGCCTGCCCTTCCGGCTCGTCAACCCCGGCCAGCACCGTGCCGCCGGTCATGATCGTGTACTCGTGCGTCACGTGCCGAGCCTACGCCCCGCCGGCTACGTCGAGATGAGCGGCTCGAAGCCGCTCCAGAAGCCGGCGAACTCCGACTCTGAGACGTAGGCCTTCATGAACACGACGCCGCACGCGCCGCACGCGGCATCGATGAACTCCTGCTCCTCGCCGGGCGGCAGCTGCTCGACGAAAGCCGACTCGCGGTGGCCGTCCCAGGCCTCGACCGACTTGTTGTATTCGAGCGTGCGCGGCTCCTCCCCCACCGCGTCGGCATAGGCCTTCGCCGCGGCACGCGCGATCTCGGTCGCCGCGTGACGCAAGGCGAACCACTCGTCGCGCAGCCCGGACTTGTCGAGTGCCCCGGCCAGCGCATCCTCGTACTTCTCCAGCGGCAGCGCCTGGAAGGCGGCCACCAGGCGGGGCCACTTGCGTACGGGCAGCTGGCGCAGCTGCTCGAGCAGCGGCTCGAAACGCGTGATGTCAGCGTCGGGCACGGTCGCCACGCGACAACGTCAGCGCCAGAGGTCGCCGTACGGGTGCTCGCCACGCAACGGCTTGCCCGCCGCGAAACGGCCCGCATCGAAGCGCGAGATGTCGACGCTCTTCGCCTCACCGTCGAGGATCAGCTCGCTGATCGCGAGGCCCACCGCCGGGGAGATCTTGAAGCCCGTGCCGGAGAAGCCGGTCTGCAGCACCAGGCCGTCGGGGCCAAAGCGGCCCATCACTGCGCGCTGGTCGGACGTGATGCCGTCGGTCCCGCCGTGCGCGCCCTGGTATGAAGCCGACGCGTAGGCCGGCAGCCGGCGCGTGAGTCGGTCGACCATGTGCTCCACGAAGTCGGGGTCGCTGCGGCTGTCGTCGCCGGGCCGGTCGTCGATGCGGTTGCCGTCCTCCATGCCCACCAGCGCGAGGCCGGCACCCTCCGGCCGGAAGTAGAGCTCGTTGATGTCATCGATGACCGTGGGCAGCACGGTGCCCGTCGGATCGGGCCGCGCGACGAAACCCGTGTCGTGGTGCCACGCCTTGATGTCCAGCTGCACTCCTGCGGTGGCCGCGAGCGCACCCGACCAGGCGCCGGCCGCCAGCACGACCACCGGTGCCGCGATGCGCCCCGTGGCGGTGACCACGCCGGTCACGCGTCCGCCGTCGACCTCGATGCGCTCGACCGGGCTGCCCTGGTGATAGATGGCGCCCTTGGCGCGGGCGGCGGCGAGCATGGAGGTGCAGGTGCTGGTGGGGTCGGCATAGCCCGAGTCGGGTTCGTAGGCAGCGATGTTGAAGTCGTCCGTCGTGAAATCGGGCGCCAGCTCATGCACGTCGGCGGCGGAGATGATCGACGTGCGGATGCCGATGCGCTGCTGCTCGGCCACGTTGGCGCGCAGTGCCTCCTCCTTGTCCTCGGGCACGATGCGGATGAAGCCGGTGCGCGTGAAGCCCGCGTCGCCACCCACGCGCTGTGCCCAGTTGGTGAAGTAGTCGAACGACAGCCACGCCATCTCGCTTTCGATGGCCAGGTCGTAGTGCATGCGCACCAGGCCGCTCGAGCGCCCGGTGGCGCCCGATGCCGCGGCCTCGCGCTCGAGCACGATCACCCGCGCACCCCGCTGCGCCAGGTGGAAGGCGGTGCTGGCGCCGTGGACGCCGGCGCCGATGATGACTACATCTGCCGTCTCAGCCATGCGCGAATTGTCGCGCAGCGCGGAACCGATTACGCGGCGGCAGCCACTCGATCGGCCTGCTGGCGGAGTTGGTCCGCCACGGCGGCGACCTCCTTGACGATGCCCAGCGGGCACTCGTCGCGGCAGCTGGAACCGAAGTCGGCCAGCTCGGCCAGCCGCTCCCCGATCAATTGCCACGCGGCATCACGGTGGGGCAGCAGGAAATCGGCGTCGTAGAACAGCTCGAAGGTGGGTCCGGCGGTCCAGCCACGGTGCGGATCGCCGATCGGCAGGCGCGTCAGGATCTCGCTCAGCGGCGCGACGACGCGGGCCATGAGGTAGTACGAGACGTCGGCCAGCGTCTGCAGCTGGTCTTCCGTTTCGTCGGTGTGGTCGAAGTAGCGCGCGAGAACCTGCAGCACCACCTCGTAGGTCGCGTTGAGCAGGTCCATGGCACGCACGGTGAAGTGAGCAGTGACCAGCGGCACCGACACACCGCTTTCCGGCGGCCGCACGTGGGCGGCCAGCACGCGCCGCGTGGGATCGAACGACGGGTCGGCCTTGCGCGCAGCCTCGAGCTCGTTGAGCACCCCCAGCAGCCGGCCGAAGTGAGCGTCGTGCCAATCGCCGCGGGCGCCCTCGCCCTGCTCGACGATGGTCTCGATCGCCTCCTTCGCCGACGCCAGGTCGTGGACCGCGATCAGCTCCGGGAAGCGGAAATGCTCACCGGTCGCCTGCGCGCCGATGGGGCCGATGAACAGCTTCTCCTCCCCGATCCGAGCGGCCAGCTGCTCCATGCCTTCCTCGATCGAGCGGTACAGGTGGCTGATCGTCTCGAAGTCGGCCACGATCGGGCCGATCTGGTCCTCCTCGACCTGCGGCAGCGGCTGCGCCTGCTCGAGCGCCGCGAACATCTCGGCATCGTCTATGGCGTGGCCCTCTGGTCGCTCCAGGAAGGCGAAGTGGCGCAGCGCCTCGATGCTGAAGGGCATCAGCACGATCTGCAGCCGGGCCGGAAAGGCACGCGGCGGCACGGGGAAGTTGGGCCGCGACAGGTGCGGGCCGGCACCGATCGCGGTGAGCATGTTCTGGACGAGCGCCAGGTGGAGCATCTCCTGCTCGGCGATGCGGTTGAGCGTCTTGGCCCAGCCGCGCACCGTGGGCACCATCTCTTCCGGCAGTCCCTCGCTCGCGTCGCGCTTGAGCGTGGCCGAGGCGAACAGGTACTGGCAGATGATCAGGTGCTCGAGCTCGGCCGCCTTGGCCAGCGCGTAGGTCAGTGCCTGGCGATGCTCGATGCGCAGCTCGGCTTCGTGCTCATCGGCGCCGGCGTGGCGGCTGGCCAGGGTCCTGGCGAGCCGGCCGCGGGAAAGTGCGGGGTTGAGCACGCGCGGAGATTACCCCTATGGCGAATGGGTCGCTTGTGGGCCAAAGCGAGGGTGCCGAAAGAGCGAGGGTGCCGAGAAGGCCATCGACCACCCACCCTGAGAACCATCGCGTGATCATGGGGGGCCGCCGGGGCGGGACCGCCGGGACTGGCCACCTGGACCGGACCACCTGCGGCAGGCGACCTGCGGCAGACGACCTGCGGCGGATGGCCTGCGGCAGGCGACCTGCGGCAGACGACCTGCGGCAGACGACCTGCGTGATCACGCGATCGTTCTCAAGCTGGACAGACCGCGGCCAAGCGGACGCAAGCCAGACCGACCGCTCGGGAACCTTCTGCTCAGCCATCCAGATTGCTGGATGGTAGGATGGCTCGATGAAGGTCACCATCGCCCTGCGCGACGACGAGCTGTACCGCGCCATCCGGGTGCGTGCCGCGCAGAGCGGGCGGCAGATCCGGGACATCGTCGAGGAGGCACTCGAGATGTGGCTGACCGCGCAGGAAGATGCCGAGGACATCGCGGCGGCAAAGGAAGCGTTGGCCGAGTACGACAAGGTCGGTGGAGTGGACGCCGAGAAGTTCTTCCAGCGGATGGTGGCCGAGGGGCGTATCGGGTACCAAACGAAGCCAGAGGGCTGATCCCGGATGACGTACCGCGTCATCCTGGCGCCGGAGGCGGAGCGCCAACTCAGCCGGCAGCGCGGGACCTCCGCCGTTGCGCTCCGTGGGATCCTGCTGGCGCTTGGAGACGAACCCAGGCCGCGCGGAGCGTTGAAGCTGGCGGGTATGCGCAACGTGTGGCGCCTGCGCGTGCGGATCGATGGTCGGCCGTGGCGGGTTGTCTATCGGCTCGATGCGGCTCGCGGAGAAGTCGTGGTGGCCAGGATTGCGCCACGCGATGAGCGAACGTATCGCGGGCTCAGGTAGCCGGGGAGCCGACCTCTGCTGGCGCGGCAGATGCAGGCCCAGCCGCCTGCGTGGTGCTCGATGTCGCGCGGTCGAGCTGCTCCAGGTACGGCTTCGCACCCAAGCGCTCGAGTATGGCGCGCGTCGTGCGGATGACCTCGGCGACCGCGGGATCGGCCGGATCGAGCAACAGCGCCATGTCCATGCCCGTCATCGCCTCGTCCCAGACCGAATGCGTGGCACGCCAGTTGCGTAGCGCCTCGCGGTAGAGCGACAGGGCCTCCGCCGCGCGGCCCTCTCGCGCAGCAATCCCCGCAGCCAGGGTGTCGCGCCGCGCCGCGGTGAGCGGCCCGAAACCGCCAGTCCCGAGGAACCTGGCCTGGAGCTTTCTTGCCTCTTCGAGATCGCCTGCGCGCAGCTCGGCCCTACCAGCTCGGTAGACGTATTCGTTGGCCTGTCCCGGGTTTTCATTGGCAACCACGAGGTACTCAGGCGCGGCCTTCGCGTACTCGCCCTTGGCCATGTGGGCGTTCGCCAGCGGGTCGGCCAGGAAGCCGTGCACCCTGCCTGACATCCCCTGGGCCAGCTGTTCGATCGCCGCGAGTTCGTCGTCGATCGATCCACCGCGGCTGACACCTATGATCGCGGCGTTATTGAGCAAGACCATCCGGCCGGGCTCGGACAGCTGGTCCGCCAGCAGGGTCTCCATCTCGGCCAGCGCCTCGTCCCATGCACCGCCCACGAACCCGGCGTAGCCAAGGCTGCCGACCGCGTGGATGAACCACCCGCGACGACCGGTCCGACGGGCGAGCGCCATCATCTCGCGGTAGCTATCGAGCGCGGGGGCCATATCGAGCTCCGTCAGTGCGCCGCTGAGGCTCGCCATCGTCAGCAGGACGATATCCGTGAGCCCATGCTCTTCGGCCAACCGGCGCGCTTGCTCTGCCACTGCAAAGGCCTCGCGACGCCGGCCGAGTCTCCACAGCACGTTGCCCTTGAGCATCAGCCCCGGCGCGATCCACTCGGGGAAATCGCGCAGTTCCGCGACCGTGAGCGCCTCTTCGAGGAGCTGATGTGCAGACTGTCCCTCGCCGAGGTCGTTGCGAGCGCGAACAAGCTGGAACTTCAGTCCGATAAGCACGCGCTCGTCGACGTCCGTCGAGTCAATCAGCCCCGACTCGAGGACGGCCTTCGCCTCGGCGGTCTTGTACGCGTTGTTGAGGACGAAACCAAGGTCGGACGATGCCCGCGTCGCGAGTGTCCGATCGCCGCTCGCGCCAGCAAGCTCGAGAGCGCGGCGCACGCGTGCCTCCGCATCGTCCAGCTTGCCCAGCGTTCGCGCCGCAATGCCTGATTGGATGAGCAGGTCGGCCTGCTCGGCCGGATCGGCCGTCACGGTGAGTGCCTGATCAAGGAACTCGATAGCCTGGCCAAAGCTGCCCAGGCCTGTGGCACGCGCCGTGGCCGCCCGCAAGGCAATGCGCGCCTGACCGGCCAGGGCGTCGGCCTCCTCTCCTTCCGCGGCATTCGCGTGCGCGGCCAGGTAATGGCTCGCCAGGGCACCCGCCAGCTCGTCGGAGCCGAGCGACTCGAAGTAGCGCGCCGCCGACAGGTGCAGCTTCTTGCGATCCTTCTTGCTGAGCGTGTTGTAGGCCACTTCGCGGATGAGCGCCTGGACGAACGAGTACTGGCCGCGTTCGGGCGAGCGCGGATCCATCGCGCGCTGGAAGATCTCGCGCCGGACGAGGCCCGTCAGATGTGGCTCGAGGTCCGCCTCGCTCAGCTCCAGCACGGCCGCGAGGGCGTCCTGGGTGAAGCTCTGGCCGAGCACCGCGGCGTCGTGGACGATGCGCCGATCGACCTCATCGAGCGCGTCGAGCCGCGCGGCAATGAGCGCGGTGAGCGTCTCCGGCACGGCCAGCTCCGCGAGGTCGCCGTGGGGCACGTATATGCCGTTCTTCTGGGTCAGGCGGCCATCGGCGACGAGCGTGCGGACGGTCTCCACGGCGTACAGCGGGATGCCGTCCGCTCTGGCCACGATCGCGGCCACGGCACTCTCCGGCAGTCCCGGCACGAGGCCCGCCAGCAGCTCGCGCATGTCCGATTCGCTCAACGGCTCGAGGTACATCGAGACGAAGTTGCGCTTGCCCGCGCCCCAGTCGGGGCGGCGCTCGATCAGCTCCGGCCGTGCGAGGGTGACCACGTAGATGGGCAGGCCACGGCTCCAGTCGAGCAGGTGGTCGATGAAGTCGAGCAATCCGGTGTCGGCGAAATGCATGTCCTCGAACAGCAGCACGACCGGCCCGTTGGCGGCGATGCGCTCGAAGAACGTCCGCCAGGCGCCGAAGAGCTGGTCCGCGGCCATGCCACTCTCGACGCCGAGCAGGGTCAGCAGCGCGCGCTCGATCCACTCGCGCTCATCCGGATCGGCGACGAACTGCTCGACCTGCTCGCGCACCTTCGCGCGCGTGGTGGACTCGTCGTCCTGCTCGGCCAGGCCGGCGCGCTCGCGCATCATCTCGCCCAGCGCCCAGAAGGTGATCCCCTCGCCGTAAGCCGGCGAGCGGCCGCTGTGCCAGTAGACCGTCTCGACCAGGCCGTCGATGTACTTCAGGAATTCCCACGCCAGGCGGCTCTTGCCGATCCCGGCCGGCCCGATCACGCTCACCACGCGCAGGCGCTTCTCACGCCCGGTGGCGTGGAAGAGGTCCTTGAGCAGGCGAAGTTCTTCGCGTCGGCCGACGAACGGCGCTTCGAGCTGCTCCGACCGATTACGCCCGCCCCGCTCGCTGACGATGCGCACCGCGCGCCACGCCTCGATCGGGGCCTGCTTGCCCTTGAGCGTCTGTTCGCCGGCCTCCTCGTAGGCGACGGCGGCGGCGGTCGCGCGGTGGGTCGACTCGCCGACGAGCACGCTGCCCGGTGGCGCCACGCTCTGCAGTCGGCTGGCGGTGTTGACCAGGTCGCCGGCAACCATGCCCTGGTTGGTGGCACCGATGGTCACCGCGGCTTCGCCGGTCAGCACGCCGGCGCGCGCCTGGATGGTGGGGCCCAGCGCGGGGACGGCATCGACCAGCTCGAGCGCCGCGCGCACCGCGCGCTCGGCATCGTCCTCGTGGGCAGTGGGCGCGCCCCACACGGCCATCACTGCATCGCCGATGAACTTCTCGACCGTGCCGCCGTAACGCTCGATCAGCTCGCGCGCCAGGTCGAAGTAGCGCGTCAGCGTGTCGCGCACATCCTCCGAATCACGCTCTTCGGCGAACGGCGTGAAGCCGACCAGGTCCCCGAACAGGACCGTTACCAGCTTGCGTTCCGCCTGGCCGGTGGTGGCCGCGGCGGCTGCGGTGGCCGGTCGTGGTGCGGCCGCCGCGGCTGGGGCCGTCGCACCGGCGGCCAGCGGCGTGGCGCACTCCGAGCAGAACTTGGCGCCCGGGTTGGCAACCGCGCCGCAGTTGGGACACGTGATCGCCAGCGGAGTGGCGCACTCCTGGCAGAACTTCGCCCCCGCTCCGTTCTCGGTGCCGCAGTTTGGACAGATCAAGCGCAGCCTCCATCGCGCGGTCGCCCGCGCGGGTCCTCTCAGCGAGAGGATAACCCGCCACCTCGCAGCCACCGCACCGTGCGATGCGGCCCGGTCCCGTTCAATTCAAATGAACTAGTGGCGGTTTCCGGGTCGCCGGCGGCGGTACCCTGAGCCCATGACTCTCCCGCTCCCCTCTTCTCGTAACGCCCGCGTCGACATCGTGGTCCAGGGTTCGCTCCCCGCCACCGGCGGCGTCGTCAGCTCGTGCACGCTCGTGCGCGACGGCGCGCACGTGATGGTCGTCGACCCGGGCATGGCCCCCGGTGTCGCGGCGATCCTCCAACCGCTGGCGGCGCTCGGCGTTCAGCCGGACGACGTGACCGAGGTCATCCTGACCCACCATCATCCCGACCACGCCATGCATGCCGGGCACTTCCCCAATGCCGCGGTCCACGACCACTGGGCGATTTACCGCGGCACCGACTGGGAGCATTCCGAAGGCGATGGGCGGGAGGTCTCACCGTCGGTCCGGCTGGCCCGCACGCCCGGTCACACGGCCGAGGATCTTGCCGTGCTGATCGGCACCCCGGAAGGCATCGTCGCGTGCACTCACGCCTGGTACGAGGATGGGTCTCCGATCGAGGACGAGGAACCGGAGGACGCCGAGCAGATGCGCGCCTCGCGCGCGGCCATCCGCGAAGTCGCCGACCGCATCATCCCCGGCCACGGACCGGCGTTTCGTCCCAGCGAGCCGAAATCCCGCTAGCTACCCGGCCGGAATATCCTGCGTGCATGATTTCCCAACGACTGAGCAAGATGCTCATCGAGCAGATCGGCAGCGAGTTACGCGCCCACCAGTTCTACCTGGCCGTCAGCATCTGGTTCGATCGCCAGAGCCTCACGCGCTGGGCGAAGCTGTGGCATGACCAGTCGGTCGAGGAGGCCGGCCACGCGAACAAGATCATGGACTTCCTGACCGACAACGAGGTCGACTTCGACCTGCCCGCGCTCAAGGCATCGCCGGCGCGCTTCGCATCGGCGGCCGCAGCCATCGAGCAGGCGCTGGCGAACGAGCAGTCCGTGACCCAGCAGTTCAACGACATGGCCGCCGCCGCAACCGAGGAAGGCGACCACCGTTCGTTTCAGTTCCTGCAGTGGTTCATAGAGGAACAGGTCGAGGAGGAGCGCAAGGCGCAGGGCCTGCTCGACCTGGTCAACAGCGGCATCAACCTGTTCCAAGCGGAGGACCTGCTCGACAAATTCGAGTAGGGCGTCGCGCCGCGGCGCGCACGTCGCTGCCACGGCAGCGGGTCATTGGCCTGAGAACCATCGCGTGATCAGGGACGCTGACGCCAGCCGTTCTCAAGAGGATGGGGCGGGCTGACTCCTCCTGCGGACTGGCACCGGCCGAGGCGTGCGTGCCAGCGCTAGTGGTGGAAGCCTCCCGCCGAGGCATGGTCGTGCACCGGCGCGGGCTGGCGCTCGAGGCGCGGCAGCTGGCGTCGCAGGTCGGCCACGAAGAGGTCGGCCACGTCGTGGCTGAAGCCGCGCTTGACGACGACGCGCAGCACGGCCAGGTCCTGGCGGTTCTCCGGGAACGTGTACGCCGGTACGAGCCAGCCACGCTCGCGGACCGCGTTCGAGACGTCGAACACGGTGTAGTTGTCGATGCCGTCCTTCAGCTTGAAGGCGAAGACCGGCAGCTGGTCACCGCGCGTCACCAGCTCGAAGGGACCGACCTGCGCGATCTCGTCGGCCAGCCGCATGGCCACGTCGCGGGCGTAGGTCTGGACGCGCTTGTAGCCGTCGAAGCCCAGGCGGACGAAGTTGTAGTACTGGGCCACGATCTGGCCGCCCGGTCGGGAGAAGTTGAGCGCGAAGGTGGGCATCGTGTCGCCCAGGTAGTTGACGTGGAAGATCAGCTCCTGGGGTAGCGCCGCCTCATCACGCCAGATGATCCAGCCCACTCCGGGATAGACCAGGCCGTACTTGTGGCCCGACGAGTTGATGGAGGCCACGCGCGGCTGGCGGAAGTCCCACGCCAGGTCGGGATCGAGGAAGGGCGCGACGAAACCGCCCGATGCGGCGTCGACGTGGACCGGCACGTCCAGCCCGGTACGTGCCTGCAGGTCGTCCAGTGCGGCGCAGATCTCCCCGACCGGCTCGTACGACCCGTCGTAGGTCGAGCCGAGCACCGCGACCACGCCGATGGTGTTCTCGTCGCAGCGCTTGACGGCCTCTGCGCCCGAGAGGTGCAGCCGATCTCCCTCGACCGGCACCAGGCGCGCTTCGACGTCCCAGTAATTGGCGAACTTCTCCCAGCACACCTGGACGTTGGCGCCCATGACGATGTTCGGGCGGCCGACTTCGCCGCCGTCGCCGACCCCACGCGCCTTCTGCCAGCGCCGCTTGAGCGCCAGCCCGCCGAGCATGGCCGCCTCGCTCGAACCGGTCGTCGAGCAGCCCGGCGCGTCATCGGGCGCAGGAGCGTGCCACAGCCGGCTGATCATGTCGACGCAGCGCATCTCCAGTTCCGCCGTCTGTGGGTACTCGTCCTTGTCGATCATGTTCTTGTCGAACGTCTCGCGCATCAGGCGCTCGGCCTGTGGCTCCATCCAGGTGCTCACGAAGGTGGCCAGGTTGAGGCGCGCGTTGCCGTCGAGCATCAGCTCGTCGTGGACGATCTGGTAGGCGACGTCGGCGCTCAGCTCGCCCTGCGGCATCTGGTGGCGCGGCACGCGGCCGACCTCGGTGAAGACATCGCCCTTTCTCTGGCGCGGGCGCTGGGGATGCTTGAGGCCCACGGCTCCTCCTTGTAAGCGTCACGGCCGCTGAATGGAATATACGCGTGCAGGGTCTGGCGGCGGGCCCCTGGGCACACCTGATCCGGCCTGTCTGATAGGGTCGACGGGCGGTGCGCAGGGGCCGTACCCCACAGAAGTGAGCGAGGTGGTCATGGCCAGAACGAAGAGCCGGCGCACCCGGCGCAAGGAGCAGAACGAAGCGGTCGCCCGGATCGAGGCGGCGTGGCAGCAGAGCGTGCCGGCCGAGCAGGCACGCCAGTTTGCTGCCGCCGTTGCCGAGGCGCGCGCTCGTGGGCCCATCCAGCCGCAGCCCGACATGGCGCCCGGCACGCAGCCCAACCCTCCTCGGCCGGGCCACGAGCCGAAGGTCAAGAAGGACGCGAGCCGCTCGCGTCGGCGCTACTAGCAGGCACGGCCAATGACCAAGCGCAAGAACGTCTACCGCGGCGGCCCGCCCCGCCGGCGAGGCCCTGCACCCGCAGCCGATGCGCCGCCCGTTGAGCGGCCCACCCTGGCAACCATCAACCTCGAGGCCACCACCGGCCGAGCTGGGTTCAAAGTGGGCGACCGCGTGCGTATCGAATCAGCGGGCAAGTACTCCGGGGAGATTGCCGTGATCGAGCGCCTGACCAGCGGCCCCATCCCCGGCGCGCTCGTGCGCAGCGAGTCGGGCGGCGCACGCCAGGTGCGTACGATCGACCTGGTTCCGCTCGCCGATCACCCTTCTCCGGGCGACAACTAGGCGCCCGTCCGCGGCGAGACGCACGCCGGGCAGATCATGACCCGCTCGTGCTGGCCGCCGCTGCAGGGGACGCGGTCGATGAACGAGAGCCCGCCTTGGGGCGCTGGGCCGCCGCTGCGTTAAGGCGTTCGAGGTACGGCTTCGCGCCCAGGCGCTCGAGGATTTCGCGCGTCGATTCGATAACTGCCGCCACTTCGGGATCCGCGGGATCGAGCAACAGCGCCATGTCCAGGCCCGTCAGCGCCTCGTCCCACACCGCGTGCGTGGCACGCCAGCCCCTGAGTGCCTCGCGGTACAGCGCCAGTGCCTCGACCGGCTTGCCCTCGAGCGCCGCGATGCCCGCGTGCATCGTTTGCCGGCGGGCGGCAACCAACGGGCCAAACCCGCCGCCCGCCTCGGACAACCCGGCCAGCCGGCGCGCCTCGTCGAGGTCGCCTGCCCACATCGCCGGCCGCGCGGCTCGGTAATAGAACTCGGGCGCCTGGCTGCGGTCGGACTTGGATAGCTCGGTCCACGAAACCACGGCGTCCCGGAACCGTCCCTCAGCCAGGGCGAGGTTCGCTGAGGGGTCGGTCAGGAACAACCGCCCGCCCTCGCCCATGCCCGTGCTCATCCGCTCCATCGTGGCGAGGCCGTCATCTGTTGCTTCACCGCGAGCGGCCCGGATGATCAGCGTGTTGTTCAAGATCAACAGGGCGTCGCGAGGCTCGAGCTCTTCAGTCCATACCGACTCGAGTTCGGCCGTCGCCATATCCCACTCACCGGCGAGGAAGCCTGAATAGCCGATGTTGCCGGCGGCCTGCAGGACCATGTCCCGGTGGCCAACGCGACGGGCGAGCTCGAGCCCCTCGCGATACGTCTCGACCGAAGCCGCGAGGTCGAGGTCGCTGAGGTGCCCACCGAGGTTGCCCGTGGCGCGCAGGATCATGCCCGTGAGCTCGTTTTCAGTGGCTATGGCGACCAGCGCGCGGGTCAGGCCGATACCCTCGCGACGCCGGCCAATAGCCACCAGTGAGCTCGCCCTGGTCAGCATCGCCCGGGTAAGGAGCTCCAGGTCATCGCGCAGCTCGGCGCCCTCCAGGACGGGCTCGACCATCTCGAGCGCGCGGCGGTACTCGTTGTTGAACGTAAGGGCACGCGCGATGCTCATCCGGAAGCGGTCGAGTACCGCTTGGTCGTCGAGATCCGCGAACTCGGTCAGGGCAGCCTCGAGCAGGGCAATGGATTCCTCCATCCGAAACTGGCTGCCGACGATGTAGCCGAGTTCTGCCGTCGCTCGAGCGGTAGCAACCCGGTCGCCGGCGGTGCGGTACGTGTCGATCGCGGCCCTGATCAGTTCCTCGGATCGCTGCCAGTGGCTTGCGACGCGCGCAGCCTGGCTCGCCTGCTCCAGGAGCTCGGCCTGCTCGAGGGGATCGGTCGTCACCGTCAGGGCCTGCTCCAGGAAGCGCATCGCCTGGTCCTGGCTGCCCAGGTTGGCCGCCCGCGCAGCGGCCGCCTTGAGCGCGATGCGCGCCTGGCCGCCCAGGGCATCGGCCTCGTCGCCTTCGCCGCTATTCGCGTGCGCCGCGAGGTAATGGCTGGCCAGCGCCCCGGCGATCTCGTCGCTCCCCAGCGCCTCGAGGTGGCGCGCAGCGGCGAGGTGCAGCTTCTTGCGATCCTTCTTGGCGAGCATGTTGTAGGCCACTTCACGGATGAGCGCCTGGACGAACGAGTACTGGCCACGCTCCGGGGAGCGCGCGTCGGTCTCGTGCTGCAGCAGTTCGCGCCGGACGAGGCTGGCCAGGCGCGGCCCGAGCTCTTCCTCCGGCATTCCCGCCAGGGTCGACAGCGCGGCAAGCGTGAAACTCTGCCCGAGGACGGCCGCGTCGTGGACAATTCGCCTGTCTATCTCGTCGAGCCGGTCGAGCCGCGCCGCGATGAGCGCGGTCAGAGTCTCGGGTACGGCCAGGTCGGTCAGGTCGCCCTGCGGTACGTACGCGCCGCCCTGCTCGACCAGCCGGCCCTCGGCGACGAGCGTACGCACCGTCTCGACCGCGTACAGCGGGATGCCGTCGGCCCGCGCGACGATGGTCGCGACCGCCCTGCTGGGCAGTCCCGGCACGAGCCCGGCGAGCAGGTCGCGCATGTCCGCCTCCGGCAGTGGCTCGAGGTACATCGAGAAGAAGTTGCGCTTGCCGGCACCCCAACTGGGCCGGCGTTCGATCAGGTCCGGGCGGGCGAGCGTAACCACGTAGATGGGCAGGCCACGGCTCCATTCGAGCAGGTGGTCGATGAAGTCGAGTAGGCCCGCGTCGGCGAAGTGCATGTCCTCGAAGACGAGGACCACGGTCCCCCCTTCGGCGATGCGCTCGAAAAACGTCCGCCAGGCGCCAAAGAGCTGGTCGGCGGCCATGTCCCGCTCAAGGCCCAGGAGCGCCAGCAGCGCGCGTTCGATCCATCCGCGCTCGCCCGGATCGGGTACCCACTGGGCAACTGTTTCGGCGATCTTGGTTCGCGTCGTCTGTTCGTCGTCCGACTCGGCCAGGCCGGCACGCTCGCGGACCATCTCGCCCAGCGCCCAGAAGGTGATCCCATCGCCGTAGGCCGGGCAGCGACCGCTGTGCCAGTAGATGGTCTCGACCAGGCCGTCGATGTACTTCAGGAACTCCCACGCGAGCCGGCTCTTGCCGATGCCCGCCGGGCCGATCACGCTGACCACACGCAGGCGCTTCTCACGCCCAGTGGTGTGGAAGAGATCCTTCAGCAGGCGCATTTCCTCATGTCGGCCGACGAAGGGGGCTTCGAGCGACTCGCTCTTGTTCCGACCGCCAACCTCAGCCACTACCCGCAGCGCCCGCCACGCAGGCACCGGTGCCTGCTTGCCCTTGAGCGTCTGCGCGCCGGCTTCCTCGTACGCGATGGCCGCTGTTGTCGCACGCTGAGTCGACTCGCCGACCAGCACCGTGCCCGGCGGCGCAACGCTCTGCAGCCGGCTGGCCGTGTTGACCAGGTCGCCCGCGACCATGCCCTGGTTGGTAGCGCCGAGCGTCACCGCCGCCTCACCGGTGAGGACGCCGGCGCGTGCCTGGATGCCCTCGCCCAGGGATGGGACGGCGTCGACCAGATCGAGTGCGGCGCGCACGGCGCGCTCGGCGTCGTCCTCGTGCGCCGTCGGCGCTCCCCAGACGGCCATCACGGCATCGCCGATGAACTTCTCGACGCTGCCCCCGTAGCGTTCGATCACCTCGCGCGCCATGTCGAAGTAGCGCGTCAGGGTGTCACGCACGTCCTCCGAGTCGCGCTCCTCCGAGAAGGGCGTGAAACCCACCAGGTCGGCGAACAGGATGCTTACCAACCGCCGTTCGGCCGCGGACCCCGCCTCTGGCTGAACGGAGCGGGCAGACTGGGCCGCGGCCCTCGACGCTGCGCCCGACGCCAGCTGCGTGCCACACTGCATGCAGAACTTGGCCTCTGGCACGTTGGCGAAGCCGCAGTTCGGGCAGCCCGAAGCCAGCGACGAGCCGCATTCCATGCAGAAACGCGCCTCATCCAGGTTGTGCTTGCCACAGCTGGGGCAGATCAAGCAGTACTCCTCACGACACCCTTGGCGCAAGCATACGCGGGAGCAGACTTCGGCCCATTCGCCTGCTGCCAGGTGCGGGCGGTTCGCGCCGGCAACGCCAAAACCGCTTACCCACCGAAAGTACGCCCGCCGGGGCCTTCCCCTCGCTTGCCAGCCGGTGCAGGATGGGGAACCGGGGGAGCGAGAGAGAGCGGGAAGGGATGACCATGACCAGACCCACACTGCGCATGGCGGCCGTGATGACCTTCCTCACGGTGGCCCTGCTGGGCTCTTCGGCCGTCAGCGTGTTTGCCGTTGGCGGCGGTACACAGATCAAGGTCATCGTCGATCTGAAGGCGCCGGCGAACCGCTCCGACCGCAAGGCCATCACCGCGCTCGGCGGCAGCGTGCGGCAGAGCTTCCGGCTGATCAACGCCATCTCGGCCACGTTGCCAACGGGCGCGGTCAACGTCCTCGAGCACAACCCCAACGTCCAGACCGTCGAGCGCGACCACACCCTGACCGTGCTGGACGCCGAGCTCGACGCGTCGTGGGGCGTCAAGCACATCGGCGCGGGCGACGTCCACGCGGCGGGCAACGTCGGCGCCGGGGTAACGATCGGCGTGATAGACACCGGCATCGACTGCAATCATCCCGACCTGGTGGGCGCGTGCGCCGGTGGCTACGACTTCTACAACAACGACAGCGATCCGAATGACGACTACGGCCACGGCACCGCGGTGGCGGGCATCCTCGCCGCGCAGATGAACGGCTTCGGCGTGGTCGGCGTGGCACCGGGCGCCAGGCTCTACGCGTACAAGGTGCTCGGCGCCGACGGCTCGGGTGACTACAGCAACCTGATCGCCGCGCTCCAGCAGGCCTCGATGGTCGACCACGTCGACATCGTCAACATGAGCCTGGGCGGCCACGATCCGTCACAGGCCCTGGCCGACGCGGTCGCCGCGGCGTATGCCCAGGGCACGATCCTCGTGGGCGCCAGCGGCAACGTCGATCCCACGAACCTGTACGAGCTCTTCTTCGGCTGCCCGGTGGTGTACCCGGCCGCATATCCGCAGGTCTTCGCGACCACCTACACCGACCCGAACGACGCCCTGACGGGCTTCTCGTGCACCGGACCGGAGGTCGACTTCGCCGCCCCGGGCGACCTGATCAACGTGCCCGTACCCACCGGCACCTGCCCGCTGTGCAACTCGACCGGCTACCGGTCCGACCTGTCGGGCACGTCGTTTGCCGCTCCCCACCTGGCGGGCACGGTCGCCCTGGTCCTGGCCCATGGCATCAGCAACGGCGGCGACACCTCGACCCTGGCCGACGACGTCAAGGCTCACTTATGCGCCACGACCACGCCCGGCTATGGCGTGCTCACAACGCCCATCGACCCGACCGATCCGCGCTACGCCGAGTACTTCGGCTGCGGCGTGGTCAACGCCGCCAACGCGCTGCTCAACGACCCGCCGCCGACCGGTGGCAACAGCCCGCCCGTGGCGGTCGACGACTCGGCGACCACCGACCAGAACACGCCGGTGACGGTCAACGTGCTGGCCAACGACAGCGACCCCGACGGCAATCCGCTGACGGTCACGAGCGTGACCACGCCGGCCAACGGCAACGCGACGTTCACCGCCAGCGACGTCACCTATACGCCGGCCACCGACTACTACGGCACCGATACCTTCGACTACACGATCTCCGACGGCCAGGGTGGCACGGCCAGCGCTACGGTCACGGTGACCGTCAATCCCCCACCGCCGCCGACCAACCAGCCGCCGGTGGCAGTCGACGATTCGGCCACCACCGCTCAGGACACGCCGGTCACGGTGGCCGTCTTGGACAACGACTCCGATCCTGACGGTGACACCCTCTCCGTCCAGTCGGTCGGTGCGCCTGCCCACGGCAGCGCCGGGACGGATGGCACCACGGTGACCTATACACCGAGCAGCGGCTTCTCCGGCTCCGATTCGTTTGCCTACACGATCTCCGATGGCAGAGGTGGCGTGGCGACGGCCAACGTCAACGTGACCGTCACCCCGGCGGTTGGCCCGACCATGCACGTCGGCCTCCTGGCCGACCTGTCGACCGCGCATCGCAATCGCTGGACGGCCAAGGTCAGGATCCGCGTGCTCGACGGCAACGGCGCGCGGCTGTCCGGCGTGGTCGTGACCGGCACGTTCAGCAACGGCAAGACCAAGTCGTGCACGACCGGCAGGAAGGGCCAGTGCAGCCTTCAGGTGGCAAAGCTGGCAAAGTCCATCACCAGCCTGACCTTCACCGTGGACGGGCTCGTGCTCGCGGGCTGGACCTACGTCCCGGCCGACAACACCGCCACGTCGATAGTTCTCAACCAGCCCTAGCCCGGCAGTCTTTCGCGTGGCGAACGAACGCGACGCGATCGGGCAGGTTAGAGCGCAAAAGTGGCCGAAATCGGGGCGATTTGTGCGCGTGGCGAACTGATCAGACCTTTTTCTGCCGATTTCGAGGTGACACCAGGCCAATCTCGTTCCGTTCGTTCACCCGGCGAAAATCGGGCGAGCGCGTTGCGGGCGGTGTCGGGGTCGCCTGTTCACTTGGGCCTCTCCGAGTAGGCGACCCTACTCGGACACGACAGGCGTGGCGCCGGCCCGGGCAAACTCCTCGCGCGCGGATGGATCGCGAACGACGAACTGGATCCTCTCCAGCGACGGGGCGCTTTCGCCCGCGCGGTGAGCCTCGGCGACCATGATTTCCGCGACGCGGCGAATCGAGAAGCCACCCACGCCGGTTCCCAGCGCGGGCAGCGCGAGCGATTTGGCACCGACTCGCGCGGCCTCAGCGAATGCCGAGCGCGTTGCGGCACGTATGTACTCCTCCGATGTGCGCAGGTCGGCGCCCATGGTCGCTGCATGGATCACCCAGCGGATCGGGGCCGGCAGCTGACCGGCAGAGGTGACGACTGCCGCGCCCGGCTGAATCGGGCCCTGGGCCATCGCCTCCGCTTCGACCTGCGCACCCGCCGCGCGCTTGATCGCACCGGCCACTCCGCCACCCATCCACAACTGTGCATTGGCCGCGTTGACGATCGCTTCGGCGGCGACCGAGGTGATGTCGCCCACGACGACTTCGATCGTGCTCATCGCGGTTCAGCCTATCCAGTTGCCCAACAGGTAGTGCTCGGCAACGGGCGTCAGCGCGCGCACCAGCTGCTCGTGATCGGCTGACGCCAGCGCCTCGATGCCGACCACGTGGCGGACGACCGCGAGGCCGACGATGGCGGTCGCCATCAGGCTGGCACGCAGCTCGGGCTGCGTCCCGCCAACGCCCCGGGCGATGGGGATCAGCAGTCGCTCGGTCAGCAGGTCGCGCACGATCCCGGCTGCTTCCGGTTCGCTGACCGCGGCACGTAGCAGGCCAAGCATCGCCTCGCGCCGCGCCGGGTCCTCGAGCACCGCGAGCATCACCTCGACGGCGCGGCGCGGCACCGCCTCACGACCGCCGGCGAAGACCTGTCTGACGGCGACATCGGGGTCCATGGGCAGTTCAACCGAGGCCAGGAAGAGGCCGCGCTTGGAGCCGAAGTAATGCAGCACCAGCCGCGGATCGACGCCCACCGCGCGTGCCACGCCGCGCAGCGTGGTTCCCCGGTAGCCGAGCTCGCCGAACTGGCGGCGCGCCTCGAGCTCGATCGCGGCTCGGGCATCGCTGTCGCCCGGCGGCCGGCCCCGGCCGCGATGCGTCTTTGCCGGCTGCGTATTGGCCTCTTGCATTTTCACCAACTGGAGAATAACATTTCTCCAGACGGTGAATTAAGCACCGACCCGCACCCACGGAGGCCGGCCATGCTCAGCCACGACAACACCCGCGTTTCGACCTTGCGGACACGAATGATCCTGCCCGTCGTCGGCCTCGCGCTGATGGCGGTCGTGTCGGCCGTCAGTGGGCTCAACGTCGCCCTGCCCAGCCTGGCCCGCGAGACCGGCGCCAGCCAGACCGAGCTGACCTGGATCATCGACGCGTACACCGTCGTCTTCGCCGGCCTGCTGCTGTTCGCGGGCGCCCTGGGCGACCGCTTCGGGCGCAGGCTGCTGCTGATCGCCGGCCTGATCGTCTTCGGCATCTCCGCCGCGCTGGCCATGGTCGTGACCGATCCGACCCTGCTCATCCTGTTGCGCGCGGGCATGGGCGTCGGAGCCGCGGGGATCATGCCCACCACCCTGTCGGTCATCACCACGTCTTTCCCGGTCGCTGAGCGACCGCGCGCGATCGGCGTGTGGGTCGGCATTGCCGGCGGCGGCGCGGTGCTGGGCCTCTTCGCCAGCGGCCTGTTGCTCGAGTGGTACTCGTGGCAGTCGTTCTTCGCACTCAACGTCGTCCTCGCCGCGGTCGCGCTACTGGGCGTGCTGGCCTTCGTGCCCTCCTCGACCGAGGCCAACCCGCCGCGTCTCGACTGGCTCGGCGCCGCCCTGTCACTGGTCGCCGTCTCGAGCTCGGTCTTCGGGGTCATCGAAGGCCCGGAGCTGGGTTGGACTGATCCCGTGACCCTGCTCGGGCTGACCGTCGGCGCCGCCGCCACGGTCGCCTTCATCGCCTGGGAGCTGCGTGCCCGCCAGCCGATGTTCGATCCGCGCCTGCTGCGCCTGCGCGGGCTGTCGGCGGGCATGCTGACGATCACGGTCCAGTTCTTCACGGCTTTCGGTTTCTTCTTCATCGTGCTGCAGTACCTGCAGTTCATCGTCGGACGCTCACCGCTCGAGGCGGCCATCGCGCTGCTGCCCCTGCCGATCGTTCTCATTCCGGTGGCCCGCGCGGCGCCGCGCATCGCCGAACGTGCCGGCTATCGACGCGTCGCACCGGTTGGGCTGCTGGCCATGGCCATCGGTTTCGCCCTGCTCAGCCAGCTGACCGCCACTACCGACTACTGGTTCTTCGCCACCGGCGTGGTCTTCTTCGCCGCCGGCATGGGCCTCGCCGGCACGCCGGCAACGACGGCCATCACCTCCGCCCTGCCGCTGGCCAAGCAGGGCGTGGCCTCGGCGCTCAACGACGTGTCGCGCGAGCTGGGCAGCGCCTTCGGCATCGCCATCCTGGGTTCGGTCCTCAACCAGGCCTATCGCGACGGGATGACCGGCGCGGTCGCCAACCTGCCCGCGGCGATCGGCGAACGCATCCTGTCATCGGTCGCGTTCGTGAGCTCACCGGACATCGCCCAGCTGGGCCCGGCGGGCCAGCAGCTCGTGGCGCAGGCCAAGGACTCGTTCGTGACCGGCGTCGGGAGCGCGGTCCTCGTGGCCAGCGTGATCCTGTTCATCGCGGCAGTCGGCGTGTTCCTGCTCGCTCCGTCGGCGGAAGAAGCACGCGCGAGCCGCGCCCTGGTGGCGGAGGCAGAAGCCGCGTGACGTTCATGGCACGATGACGTCCGGCCCGTCGCCGCATGGCGAACGGGCCGGACGGCCCTTGCCGGCACTGCCCGCCCGGCCGATCCTGAGCGTGGCGTTCCGCAGCGCTAGGAGGACAGGGCGATGGCTGTCATTTCTCCGCCCCGGATCGAGTTCGACCGTCCGGAGGACTATCTCGACGAGCTGAAAGCACACGTCGACGAGGTGCACTTCCTAGAGATACCCGAGCGCCGCTACCTGATGATCGACGGCCAGGGCGCGCCGGGCGACGCCAGCTTCGCCACCGCGATCTCGGCGATCTACCCGGTCGCCTACACACTCCACTTCATGCTCAAGAAGCGCGCCATCGATGCGCCGGTCGGCGCGCTCGAGGCCCAGTTTCAATCGCTCGAACCGCCGTGGCAATGGCGCCTGCTGCTGCCGGTGCCACCCGCGGCGACCGACCGCGAGGTCGACGCCGCGATCGAGCAGGTGCGCGCCAAGGGCAAGGCGCCGGCTCTCGCCGAACTGCTGTGCGAGTCATGGGCAGAAGGGCCGGCCGCGCAGATCATGCACGTCGGGCCATATGCCGCGGAGTCGGCGACCATCGAGCGGCTCCTTGCCGCGATAGCGGACGCCGGCCTCGAGCCGCGCGGCGTGCATCACGAGATCTACATCAGCGACCCCAATCGCACCCAGGCCGGCCGGCTCAAGACGCTCATCCGGCAGCCGGTCGCCTGGCCGGGGGTCAACCGCCCGAGGCGATGAACTCGCGGTACCAGCGGTAGCTGTCCTTGGGTCGGCGCCGGCCGGTGGGGAAGTCGACGTACACGAGCCCGAATCGCTTGGAGTAGCCGCTCGACCATTCGAAGTTGTCGAGCAGCGACCAGACGAAGTAGCCACGTACGTCGACGCCCTGCCCGGCGGCGTCGGTCAGCGCGCCGATGTGCCCTTCGAGGTAGGCGACACGTCGCGGGTCGGCCACCCGACCGCTCGCGTCGGGCCGGTCGGCGAAGGCGGCGCCGTTCTCCGTGACGATCACCGGCACCTTGGGATACTCGGCGCGCAGGCGGAGCAGCAGCCGCGTCAAGCCGTCGGGCTCGACCGGCCAGCCCATCTCCGTGCGCGCAGCCTCGGCGTGCGCCAGCTCGACGAAGTCGAAGCCAAATGAATGCGAGTGGTCGGGCGCGGTCTGGACGAAGCCTTCATGCACGAGGTCGGCCAGGTGGTCGGGTGAGCCAACGAAACGTGGGTGGTAGTAGTTGACGCCCAGGAAGTCGATCGGCCGGCCGATCACCTCCAGGTCGCCCGGGCGCACGAGCTCCGGGTCTGCCCACGTGCTCGACATCGGCTCGACCCCGTCCGGGTAGTGGCCGGCGAACAGCGGCTCCAGGAACGACGCCGCCTGCTGGCCGTAGACCCAGTCGGCGGCGGCCACGTCGGCGTCCTCATCTGATGCCGGCGTGACATCGTGCAGGTTGAGTGCGATGCCGATCTGCGCGTCGCTCTTGGCCGCTTCCGAGCGAATGGCTTCGACCGCCAGGCCGTGTGACAGCAGCATGTGGTGCTGGGCAGCGGCCGCCTCGCGCAGGTCCGTGTGGCCCGGGGCGAAGAGGCCGTCGGCGTAGCCCAGCCAGGCGGCCACCCAGGGCTCGTTGTGGGTGATCCAGTAGGCGACGCGATCACCCAGCCGGCGGGCCGTGACGGCGGCGTAGTCGGCGAAGCGCAGGGCCGTTTCGCGGTTGGGCCAGCCACCGCGATCCTCGAGCGCCTGGGGCAGGTCCCAGTGGTAGAGGGTCGCCACCGGAGCGATGCTCCGCGCGAGGAGCCCGTCGACCAGGCGCTCGTAGAAGGCAAGGCCGGGGCCGTTCGGGCGGCCACTCCCCGCCGGCTGGATGCGCGGCCAGGCGATCGAGAAGCGATACGCGGTGATGCCCAGCTCCGCCATCAGGTCGAGGTCCTGCTCGAGGCGGTGGTAATGGTCGGTGGCCACGTCGCCCGTGTCGCCGTTGAACGTCTTGCCCGGCGTGTGGCTGAAGGTGTCCCAGACCGACGCGCCGCGGCCGTCCTCGCGAACCGCGCCCTCGATCTGGTACGCGGAGGTGGCCACGCCCCACAGAAAGCCGTCCGGCAGCTTGTTCGCCATCGCCGCGCAGACTACCGCGTGGCGGCGCCAAAGCGAGAGGGCGCGCGGTGTGCCCTTCCTGAGTAGAGTCGCCTACTCAGGGGGAGCGAGAGGGCGCGTGGCGTCCCTTTCCTTAGTAGAGTCGCCTACTCAGGGGGTGGTGTCAGTCGTTCAGTATTTCGAGGATGGAGCGCGGGCCGTCGGGATTGCGCGGCCAGGCGCACCTGTGGTCGTGCGGGCAATAGCCAAATGGGAATCCCGGACCGAGCGCCTGCGCGATCCACATCAGCCGGATCGCACTCAGGCCGACCGCGAGACCCCGCTCGAACTGCGAAACGAGGCTCTGGCTGACATCGGCCCTTTCAGCAAGCACCCGCTGGGTAAGCCCGGCCTGCCGTCGCCCATGCCGAAAGCGTGCGCCCATGACGACCATCTCGGGCACCGGCCAGATCCCGTATCGCCGCCGGTAGACCTCGTACGGGTCGGGCCGCTTGTAGGTGTAATGCACGCCCCCATCTAAGCGCGCGGCCTTTACCGGCCACTTATCCGGCCTTTACCGGCCGCTTATCAGGCACTTAGGTAGAGCTTTCCTGAGTAGGCGACTCTACTCAAGAACAGGAGGTCGACCCACCAGCCAGACGCGAGCAGGCGACTCTACTCACGGAAGGGAGGGCGCCGGGTCGGCCAGGCGTCAGTGGCGCGCGAGCCACTCCTCGAGCGAGCGGCCACGCGGCGGTTGGCCCGACTGCTCGGCCAGGCGGTCGACCCGCCCGAGCGCCGCCTGCGTGTAGCGCACGCCCAGCCAGCGCAGCGGCTCGGGCTCCCAGTTGCGCGAGTGGTGGCCGACCAGCGGCAGTGCTGTCCGCTCCGTCTGGGCACCGACTATCAGCTCGGCCAGCGTCCGCCCGGCGAGGTTCGAGGTCGAGACGCCGTGGCCGGTATAGCCGCGCGCGGTGGCCATGCCCGTGCCCGGCTCGTACGAGATGGTCGGGTGCCAGTCACGCGGCATGCCCAGCGGGCCGCCCCACGCGTGGGTGAACTTCACGTTGTGGCGGCGCAATACCGGGAACCACTCGCGCGCGAGGTTGCGCAGCAGCTCGTGCGTCGGCGCGTGGTGGTCGTACTCGTCGCGGATCGGCGAGCCGAAGCGATATGGCGCCCCGCGGCCGCCGAAAAGGAGACGGCCATCGGCCGTGCGCGACAGGTAGACCACCGTGTAGCGCGGCGAGCCGATCAGCTCGTGGCGTGCCCAGCCGATCTCCGCCCAGACTTCATCGGGCAGCGGCTCCGTCAGCACGATCAGCGACCAGACGGGGATCAGCGATCGGTGGAGCCGTGGCAGGCGGGTCAGATACGCCTCGGCGGCCAGCACGACCACGTCGGCCGTGACCGTTCCGCGGGGAGTGGCCAGAGTGGGCTTGCGCCCGACTGGTCGGTCGGCCGGCGAGAAGTCGGTGACCTCCGTCTGCTCGTAGATGGTCGCGCCCCTGCGCTCGACCGCGCGCGCCAGGCCGCGCACCAACTTGCCGGGATGAACGGCCGCCGCGTCGGGCGTGAACAGCGCGCGCGTGGCACCCGCGACGCGCAGGTGATCGGCCGTCAGCTCGTCGGCGGTTAGCAGCTGGTAGTGATCGCCGAAGCCGAAGCGCTCCAGCTCGCGATGCTCCGCCTCGACGGCCGGCGTCTCGTGCGGCCCGCGGGCGATCTCGAGCTCGCCGCCGCGACGCCACTCCACGTCGATCCCTTCCGCGGCGGTGACGGTGCCGATCTCGTCGACGGCCGCGAGCACCGCCTCGTATGTGGCCCGCGCAGCCTCATGGCCGTGCTGCTGCTCGAGCCGGCCGAGGCTGATGTTGAGGCCCGGCGCACACCACGCCCCGTTGCGGCCCGAGGCACCGAAACCGGCGATGTCGCGCTCGAGGATGACCACCCGCAAGCCCGGCTGGGCGCGTAACAGGTAGTACGCCGTCCACAGCCCGGTATAGCCGGCTCCGGCGATCGCCACGTCGGCCGTGGCGGAACCATCGAGCGCCGGCCGCGGCTCCAGCGAATCACTACATGTTTCGAGCCAATAGCTGACTTTGGAGTAGTCGCGCGCTGGCACGCTGGCTACGATAGGCGTATCCCAGCGCCAAAGGAGAGGGACACGGTCATGACGCTTACAGCCACGCGTCGGCGCATGTTCATCAACGGTGATTGGAGCGACGCGGCAGAGGGGGCGACGACACCGGTCGTCAATCCGGCCACCGAAGAGGTAATCGAGGAGGTTCCCAGGGCGACCGAGGCCGACGTCGACCGCGCGGTCGAGGCCGCACGGAAGGCTTTCGAGAGCTGGTCGCAGACCACGCCCGGCGAGCGGAGCATGATGCTCTGGAAGTGGGCGCAGGCGATCGAGGACCACGCCGCCGAGCTGTCCAGGCTCGAGTCGGCCAACGTCGGCAAGCCCAAGGGCACGTCCGACTTCGACATCGAGTTCTCACTGGACAACCTGCGCTTCTTCGCCGGCGCGGCGCGCGTCCTGGAGGGCAAGGCCACCGGCGAATACAGCAAGGGCTTCACGTCCATGATCCGGCGCGAGCCGGTAGGCGTGGTGGGCCAGGTGGCGCCCTGGAACTACCCGCTGATGATGGCCATCTGGAAGCTCGGCCCGGCCCTTGCGGCCGGCAACACGGTGGTGCTCAAGCCCGCTTCGGGCACGCCGCTGACAGCGCTGGCGATGGCCGAGCTGGCAGCGGATATCTTCCCGCCCGGGGTACTCAACGTGATCACCGGCCCGGGCAAGACGGCGGGCATGCGCCTGGTCACCCATCCACTCGTCGACATGGTCTCGCTGACCGGCGACACGGCGACGGGTATCGAGATCGCGCAGGCCGCGGCCCAGACGGTCAAGCGCGTTCACCTGGAACTCGGCGGCAAGGCGCCGGTGGTCGTCTTCGACGACGCCGATCTCGAAGCGGTCGCCGCGGCGGTCAAGCTGGCCGGCTTCTTCAACAGCGGCCAGGACTGCACCGCCGCGACGCGCATCATCGCGGGCAGCCGCGTCTACGAGAAGCTGCTGGCTGAACTGGAGCCCGCGGTCAAGTCACTCAAGGTGGGCGACCCGGCACAGGACGAGGAGCTCGACATGGGCCCGCTCGTCAGTGCCGCGCAGCGGGAACGAGTGGCCGGCTACGTCGATCGTGCTCGTGACTATGGCGCCAGCGTCGTCCTGGGTGGCGGCGAAGGCAGCCACACCAGGGGCTTTTTCTACGAGCCGACCATCGTGACCGACATCGGCCAGGACTCCGAGATCATCCAGCAGGAGGTCTTCGGTCCGGTCGTCACCGTGCAGCGCTTCAAGGACGACGACGAGGCCATCCGCTGGGCCAACGGGGTGCCCTACGGGCTTGCCTCATCGGTCTGGACGCGTGACGTCAAGCGCGCCCTCAACGCCGCCCGCCAGTTGCGTTACGGCACGGTGTGGATCAACGACCACCTGACGATTGCCTCGGAGATGCCGCACGGCGGCTTCGGCCGCAGCGGTTACGGCAAGGACATGAGCAGCTACTCGATCGAGGACTACACGATCGTCAAGCACGTCATGGCCAAGACCATCTAGTGCGGCCGCAACTGCCGACGCAGGATCTCTTGCACCAGGCGCAACACTCGACCGAAATTCGAGGCGCCGGCGGGCGGCGTCAGCCAGTTTCTGTTGATTTCGTGCATCGAGTGCAAGGACTGACCGCATTTCGCGGCAGGGATGGTCGTTTCGAGCCGGAAACGGGCGTCTTGTTGCACCGCGAGCAAGACCACACGGGATTCGGGGCCTAACCCCGGGGAGGCGACAGGTGAGAGTGCTACTCGTCGGTGCGGGAACCGTCGGCGAGGCGATCGCGCGTGTCGCCGCCGACCGCCCGTGGCTGGACAGCATGGTCGTGGCCGACTACGACCTCGCGCGGGCGAAGCAGGTAGCGCGGGCCGCCGGCGACAAGTTCGAGTCGGCGCACCTCGACGCGTCGTCGGCCGAGGCGACCGCCGCGGCGGCCCGAGAGCACCGCGCGGACCTGGTCATGAACGCGGTCGACCCGCAGTTCGTGATGCCGGTCATGGACGGCGCACTGGCGGCCGGGGCCAACTACATGGACATGGCCGTTTCGCTGTCCCGGCCGCATCCTGACGAGCCTTTCCAGAAGCCGGGCGTCAAGCTCGGCGACGAGCAGTTCGCGAAGACTGCCGACTGGGAGCGCGCCGGCCGGCTGGCGCTGGTGGGCATGGGCATGGACCCGGGCCTGACCGACGTCTTTGCCGCGTACGCGGTCAAGCACCTGTTCGACGC